>NZ_JBFNXP010000015.1:0-62569 GCF_047501685.1 Pseudomonas sp. CAM1A
TTCGGTGTAGCTGACCAGTTCGACGACGAGCCTGAACGGGGTGCTGAGGGCTTCGTCGAGGGTGAAGGAGACGACTTCGAAGAGGGTCTTGCTGGCCAGGGGCTGGAAGCGGTAATGCAGGTCGGATTGCGTGGGCATGGGAAGTCCTTTGGGTGCGGCTGTCCTTGAGTGGGCCGGTCTCGTCGCTGATGGCCTTTGCCAAACATGGCTATTGCAGTCAGTCACAAGCGACGGCTACGCAGACACGAAACCCTAGCGAGGAACGCCACACTGGTGGGCTATAGGGCTTCCCAAAACTACGTAGGACGTTTCTCCAATCGTCCTGATCGGCACGATTTGGCAGCATTCGGTTACAGTTCTTGGAGAAACTGTCTGAGGTTGCTGCCATGTCCGACACCTGCGCCCGTGAGCAGATCAACGCCCGTATCGCTAGCCTTGGCGCTCGGCCAGGCCTGGACCATCGCGCTCAGCTTGGGCAGGTGTCTGCGGTTGCGGCGCCAGGCCAGGTTGATCGGCAATCCTTCTAACGTGTACGCCGGCAGTACCTGTTGCCGCGTCCCGGCATCGAGCTGGCGCTGGAGCAGCCAGGTCGGTAACTGGGCGATGCCGTGCGCTGGCGCTGTTCCCGGTCTGCCAGGTGCGGGTGATGCAGGCCGGCGCCAAGGCCGGGACCTTGACCGTGTCGGCGGCCAATGCCGGTATCGCCGCCGGTGCGGCGTTGGGCGGCGCGACGATCCAGATGCTGGGGCTGGGCGCCTTGGGCTACGTGGCGTGCGGGTTTGCTGCGCTGGCGATGATCGCCACCCTGGCCATGCTGGCGAGCGAGTGAGGCCTACACCGCCCGGGCGTTGAGCAGGCGCACGCCCAGGCCGATGAACAGCGCGCCGCTGGCCCGCTTGAACCAGGCCGCCAGGGGCGAAGCCTTCAGGCGCAGGCCGAAGCGCCAGGCGGTGAAACAGTAGAAGGAATGCACCAGGCAGACGATCAGCGAGCCGCTCAGGTACATCGCCGCGAACTGGCCGAAGATCGGCCGCCCGGGCTCGAGAAACTGCGGCAGGAAGGCGCAGAAGAACACCAGGGTCTTGGGGTTGCTCGCCGAGACCAGGAAGGCTTCCACGGCGATCCGCCATTGCGTCTGGGGTGGCGTCGCGGCCACCTGCGCCGTCGGCGCGGTGGGGGCTCCTTTACCCAGCAACTGGCGCAGGCCGAGGTAGATCAGGTAAGCGGCGCCGGCCAGTTTCAGCGCCAGGAACGCCGTGGGCAACGAGATCAGCAGTGCGCCCACGCCCATGGCCACGGCGGTGATCGTCAGCAGTTGCGCGGTGAGGTTGCCGAACAGGGTCATGCCCATGCCGGAAGGGCCGTAGCGCAAGGCGTTACGCACGGTGAGCAGGACATTCGGGCCGGGCAGCAGCGAGGTGAGCAGATAGGCGAAGGAGAAGGTCAACCAGAGGTGCAGGGCCATGGGCGCGTCCTTTGCGCTGGGAAAGACAGACAATGCCAGTAATCGGCGCGGACCGCCATTGGGCTTGCGCACACATGAACTGTCGATCTGCTGGGGACAACGTGGAAGCGGCGGTGCGCCGATGCGACGGGCCCCGCGAACACCCGCGAAGCGGGTGCCAGGCATTGCGCAACCTTCATCGCGGGGCAAGCCCGCTCCCACGCCTCACACCCCTCGCCTTGGACCAGGTGTCAGCGCGCCAGGCGCCCGCTGACGAAGTGGGCGACATCGTTGAAGCCCGGGGTCGAGGCATGGCCCGGCGTCACCAGCGAATCGATGAAGGCCTCGTCCTCCGCCGTGACCTTGACCTCCAGCGCACCGGCATAGGTGTCCCACTGCGCCTCGGTGCGCGGCCCGACGATGGCCGAGCTGACCAGGCGGTTGTTGAGCACCCAGGCGATGGCGAACTCGACGATGCCGACGCCCTTGGCCTCGGTATAGGCATGGATCTTCTGGGCGATGGCCAGCGACTCCTGGCGCCATTCCACTTCCATGATGCGCTTGTCCTGGCGCCCGGCACGGCTGCCTTCGTCGGGGCTGGAGCCTGGCGCGTACTTGCCGCTGAGCACGCCACGGGCCAGCGGGCTGAACGGCACCACGCCCAGGCCATGGTAGGCGGCGGCGGTCAGTTGCTCGGGCTCGGCCTGGCGGTTGACGATGTTGTACAGCGGCTGGCTGACCACCGGCTTGGCCACGCCGAGCCTTTGCGCCACATTGCAGATTTCGGCGATGCGCCAGCCGCGGAAGTTGGACACGCCCCAGTAGCGGATCTTGCCTTGCGCCAGCAGGTCGCCGATGGCGCGCACGGTCTCTTCCAGCGGTACCGAATGGTCCTCGCGGTGCAGGTAGTAGATGTCCAGGTAGTCGGTGCCCATGCGCGTGAGGGTGGCCTCGATGGCATTGAACAGGTGCTTGCGCGACAGGCCGCTGCGGTTCGGCAGGCCATCGACCGGGCCATAGCCGGCCTTGGAGGCGATGATCCACTCGTGGCGGTTGCGCGCCACCGCCTCGCCGACGATCTCCTCGGAACGGCCGCCATTGTAGACATCGGCGGTGTCGACGAAGTTGATGCCCTGGTCCCAGGCCTTGTCGATGATGCGCAGCGAGTCTTCGGTGCTGGTCTGTTCACCGAACATCATGCTGCCGAGCGTCAGGGCCGAGACTTGCAGGCCGGAGTGGCCGAGGGGGCGGTAGATCATTGCAGATAATCCTTTTCTGACATCCTGAGAGGGGTTCCCCTCTTTTACACAGTTCCGCCCTGCTTTGAAAGCGCGGGCCAGGCGCCGTTTCCAGGCACTGGCGAATGGCTCATCCCTCCGGCCAGGCATCGATCAGCTCACGCGCCTCGCGGCTCGACAGCGGCCGTTTCATGCGCTGCGACAGCACGGCCATGGCCCGTGAACAGCCCTTGGCGATCACTGCCTCGACCTGATCGTCCAGGCACTGCAGAGCGATGAAGTCGCCCTGTTCCGGCGAGCCGACGTACTCGATGCGGTTCCAGCCGCTGGCATGCCCGAGCACTTCGTAGGTGCGGCCGTGCTGGTAGGTCCAGAAGAACGGCACGTCGTCGTAGCGGTGCCGCTCGCCGAGCATGTTGGCGGCGGCGATCACGCCGTGCTGCTGGGCCAGGCGCCAGTGCTCGATGCGTACCGGGCGGCCGGCCAGGGGGAAGGTGGCGATATCGCCGGCCGCCCACAGGCCGTCGGCGGCCTGCAGGTGCGCGTCTACCGTGAGCGAATGGTCATCGGCCAGGGGCAGGCCTTGGACGAAACGGGTGGCCGGGGTGACGCCGATGCCCAGCAGCACCAGCGCGGTCTCCAGGCGCTCGCCATTGGCCAGCAGCACGGCCTCGACGCGCTCGTGGCCGTCGAAGCCGATCACCTCGCTCGGCCCGTGGAACTGCACACCTTTGCGCTCGTGCAGCTCGCGCAGGGCCTGGCCGATGCGCTCGCCCAACTGCCGGGCCAGCGGGATGGCGTGGCGCGTGACCACATGCACCTGCAGGCCGTACTTGCGCAGGGCGCTGGCGGCTTCCAGGCCGATGAAACCGTCGCCGACGATCACCACCGGCTGGCCCGGCTCGGCCAGATCGAGCAGCTGCGCGGCATCGGTGCGCGAGCGCAGTACGCAGATGCCGGGCAGTTGCACGCCGGGGAGCTGGGGGCGGTTGGGCTTGCCGCCGGTGGCCAGCAGGGCGGCGTCGTACTTCAGTTGCTGGCCGTCAGCCAGGCTGATCACGCGTTTGCCGGCATCCAGCGCGCGTACCTTGCTGTGGATGCGCTGCAGCTGGCCCCGGCGCAGGTCGACTGGCGCGAGCAGCGAGGATACTTCGTCCACCGGCATCTGCCCGGCGATGACGAACTTGCTCAGGGCGGTGCGATCGTAGGCGTTTGGCTGTTCCTGGTCGATCCACAACAGGCGGCCGGCAAAGCCATGGTCGAGCAAGGTGGCGATGGCGGCCGCCCCGGCGGCGCCGGCGCCCACCACGACGAAGGTCCGCGCGTCGCTGTGGCGCGGCGTTTCGGCCTCGGGCAGTGGCTGGTCGTCCACCCATACCTGGCCGTCCCTGACCTGCACGGCATGGCGGCGCAGACCGGCCAGCGCCGGGGGCTCGCACACCAGGCCGTCGTCCACGGCGAAGGCGGCCTTGTGCCACGGGCAGATCAGCAACCCACCACAGACCGCGCCTTGTTCCAGTGGCGCGCCCTCATGCGGGCAGTTGGCCTGGTACGCACGCACCCGCTCGCCCTGGCGTACCAGGACGATGTCTTCGCTGCCGGCCTGGACGCGCAGGGGACGGTGTTCTTCGAGCTGTTCGAGGCTGGCCACGGCATGCAAGGTCATGGGGATCTCCTCAGCAGGTTGTGTTCATTTGACGCCCGCCATGGGCTCAGGCTGCGATCAGCCGACGACCGGAAGGGTGATTACAACATTTCACAAAAACTTCAAATGAGACTAAATTGACTCAAATCGAATGTGTAAGTACCATTCGCGCCAATTTTAGTTAACGGCTCGGGTGAGTTCATGAGCAATTTGCGTGTAATAGGGATGGTCAGCTGGCTGGCAGTGGCGGTAGCACTGGCTGGCTGCGGCGCGGCCGAAGAACAGCAGGCCGCGACTGAAACGGCATTTCCGGTGGAAACCGTGACGCTGGCCAGCGAACAGCTGGCCCTGGCTTCGACCCTGCCGGGCCGGGTCGAACCGATGCGGGTGGCCGAGGTGCGTGCCCGGGTGGCCGGCATTGTCCTGCACAAACGTTTCGAGGAAGGCGCCGACGTCAAGGCCGGCGATGTGCTGTTCCAGATCGACCCGGCACCGTTCAAGGCCGCCCTGGCGCGTGTCGAGGCCGATCTTGCGCGGGCCCAGGCGGTGCGGCAGGAGGCCCAGGCACGGGTCAAGCGCTATGAACCGCTGGTCAAGATCGAGGCGGTCAGCCAGCAGGACTTCGACAGCGCCAGCGCCGAGCTGCGCAGCGCCCAGGCGGCCGTGCGCTCGGCCCAGGCTGACGTGCAGACCGCGCGCCTGAACCTGGGCTATGCCACGGTCACTGCGCCGATCTCCGGGCGCATCGGCCGTGCCCTGGCCACCGAAGGCGCCCTGGTCGGGCAGGGCGACGCCACCTTGATGGCGCGCATCCAGCAGCTCGATCCGATCTACGTCGACTTCACCCAGTCCGCCGCCGAAGCCCTGCGTCTGCGTCAGGCCCTCAAGGACGGCGCGCTCGGCGGTGGCGACGACAAGGCGCTGACCGCCCAGGTGGAAGGCACCGACTACCAGCGCCAGGGCGCGCTGATGTTCACCGACGTGGCGGTCGACCGCAGCACCGGCCAGGTCACCCTGCGCGGTCGTTTCGACAATGCCGACGGCATCCTGCTGCCGGGCATGTACGTGCGCGTGCGCACCCCGCAGGGCACTGACCCGCAGGCCATCCTGGTGCCGCAACGGGCGGTGCAGCGCGGCAGCGACGGCGAGGCGCGGGTGATGGTGGTCGGCACCGGCAGCCTGGCCGAGGCGCGCAGTGTGCGTACCGGCGTGATGCACGGTTCGCGCTGGCAGATCACCGAAGGCCTGCGCGCTGGTGACCAGGTCATTGTCGGCAGCCCGGCCGGGCTGGCTCCCGGCATGCCGGTAACGCCTGCACAGGCGCAACAGGCCGCGGCGCATTAAGACGAGGGTAGCGAGATGTCCAAGTTCTTCATCAATCGGCCGAACTTCGCCTGGGTCGTGGCGCTGTTCATTGCCCTGGCCGGCCTGCTGGTGATCCCGGCATTGCCGGTGGCCCAGTATCCCAGCGTGGCGCCGCCGCAGATCTCGATCAACGCCGCCTACCCGGGCGCCTCCGCCAAGGTGATGGTGGAGTCGGTGACCAGCATCATCGAGGAGTCGCTCAACGGCGCCAAGGGCCTGCTGTACTACGAATCCACCAACAACTCCAACGGCGTCGCCGAGGTGCTGGTGACCTTCGAGCCGGGCACCGATCCGGACATGGCCCAGGTCGACGTGCAGAACCGCCTGAAGAAGGCCGAGGCGCGCATGCCCCAGGCCGTGCTGACCCAGGGCCTGAAGGTCGAGCAGGCGAGCTCCGGCTTCCTGCTGATCTACGCCCTGACCAGCAAGGCTGGCGACAGCGGTGACACCACGGCCCTGGCCGACTATGCCGCGCGCAATATCAACAATGAACTGCTGCGCGTGCCCGGCGTGGGCAAGCTGCAGTTCTTCGCCTCCGAAGCGGCGATGCGGGTCTGGGTCGATCCGCAGAAGCTGGTGGGCTACGGCTTGTCCATCGACGACATCAACAACGCCATCCGTGGCCAGAACGTCCAGGTACCGGCCGGCAGCTTCGGCAGCACGCCGGGCGCCAGCGAACAGGAGCTGACCGCGACCCTGGCCGTGCAGGGCACCCTGGAAACCCCCGAGGCGTTCGCCGCTATCGTCCTGCGCGCCAACCCGGACGGCTCCAGCGTGCGCCTGGGCGATGTCGCGCGCATGGCCATCGGCAGCGAGAACTACAACCTGTCGGCGCGTCTGAACGGTCACCCGGCCGTGGCTGGCGCGGTGCAGCTGGCGCCTGGCGCCAACGCCATCCAGACCGCGACCCTGGTCAAGGAACGCCTGGCGGAGCTGGCGCAGTTCTTCCCCGAGGGCGTCGAGTACTCGGTGCCCTACGACACTTCGCGCTTCGTCGACGTGGCCATCGAGAAGGTGATCCACACCCTGATCGAAGCCATGGTGCTGGTGTTCCTGGTGATGTTCCTGTTCCTGCAGAACCTGCGCTACACCCTGATCCCGTCGATCGTGGTGCCGGTGTGCCTGCTGGGCACGCTGATGATCATGAAGCTGCTGGGCTTTTCGGTGAACATGATGACCATGTTCGGCATGGTGCTGGCCATCGGCATCCTGGTGGACGACGCCATCGTCGTGGTGGAGAACGTCGAGCGGCTGATGGCCGAGGAAGGGCTGTCGCCAGTGGATGCGACTGTCAAGGCGATGGGACAGGTGTCCGGGGCGATCATCGGTATCACCCTGGTGCTGGCGGCAGTGTTCCTGCCGCTGGCGTTCATGTCCGGCTCGGTCGGGGTGATCTACCAGCAGTTCTCGGTGTCGCTGGCGGTATCGATCCTGTTCTCCGGTTTCCTCGCCCTGACCTTCACCCCGGCGCTGTGTGCCACGCTGCTCAAGCCGGTGCCCCATGGGCACCACGAGAAAGGCGGTTTCTTCGGCGCTTTCAACCGCGCCTTTGCCCGCGTCACCGAGCGCTACTCGGTGATGAACAGCGCCCTGGTGGCCCGTGCCGGGCGTTGGATGCTGGCCTATGCCGGCATCCTGGTGGTGCTTGGTTATTCCTACCTGCGTCTGCCGGAGGCGTTCGTGCCGGCCGAGGACCTGGGCTACAGCATCGTCGACGTGCAGCTGCCACCGGGTGCCAGCCGGGTGCGTACCGACCATACCGCCGAGGCGCTGGAGCAGTTCCTGATGTCCCGCGAGGCGACGGCCAACTCGTTCATCGTCAGTGGCTTCAGCTTCTCGGGCCAGGGCGACAACGCCGCGCTGGCGTTCCCGACCTACAAGGACTGGTCCGAGCGCAGCAAGGCGCAATCGGCCGAGGCGGAAACCGCCGCCATCAACGCGCAGTTCGCGGCAAATGGCGACGGCACCATCACTGCAGTCATGCCGCCGCCGATAGACGGCCTGGGCAACTCCGGTGGTTTCGCCCTGCGCCTGATGGACCGTGGCGGGCTGGGGCGCGAGGCGCTGCTGGCGGCCCGTGACCAGTTGCTGAGCCGTGCCAACGGCAACCCGGTGATCCTCTACGCGATGATGGAAGGCCTGGCCGAGGCGCCGCAGCTGCGGGTGCAGATCGACCGTGAGAAAGCCCGCGCCCTGGGCGTTAACTTCGAGTCGATCAACAGCACCCTGGCCACCGCTTTCGGTTCGGCGGTGATCAACGACTTCACCAACGCCGGGCGTCAGCAACGGGTGGTGGTGCAGGCCGAGCAGGGTGAGCGCATGACCCCGGAAAGCGTGCTGCGCCTGTATGCGCCGAACGCCCAGGGCGAGCAGGTGCCGTTCAGTGCCTTCGTCACCACCCGATGGGAAGAGGGCCCGGTGCAGCTGGTGCGCTACAACGGCTACCCGTCGATTCGCATCGCCGGCGACGCCGCGCCCGGCCACAGTACCGGCCAGGCCATGGCCGAGATGGAGCGTCTGGCCAGCGAACTGCCGCCGGGGATCGGCTATGCCTGGACCGGCCTTTCCTATCAGGAGAAGGTCTCCAGTGGCCAGGCCGCCGGCCTGTTCGCCCTGGCCATCCTGGTGGTGTTCCTGCTGCTGGTGGCACTGTACGAAAGCTGGGCGATCCCGCTGACGGTGATGCTGATCGTGCCGATCGGCGCCTTGGGCGCGGTGTGGGCGGTGCTGCTCACTGGCATGCCCAACGACGTGTACTTCAAGGTCGGCCTGATCACCATCATCGGCCTGGCGGCGAAGAACGCCATCCTTATCGTCGAGTTCGCCAAGGAACTGTGGGAGAAGGGTTACAGCTTGAGTGACGCCGCGATCGAGGCCGCGCGCCTGCGTTTCCGCCCGATCGTGATGACCTCCATGGCCTTCATCCTCGGCGTGGTACCCCTGGCCATCGCCACCGGCGCCGGCGCGGCGAGCCAGCGCGCCATCGGTACCGGGGTGATTGGCGGCAT
Organism: Pseudomonas sp. CAM1A; assembly: GCF_047501685.1. Classification (NCBI taxonomy): domain Bacteria; kingdom Pseudomonadati; phylum Pseudomonadota; class Gammaproteobacteria; order Pseudomonadales; family Pseudomonadaceae; genus Pseudomonas; species Pseudomonas sp. CAM1A. Next base: position 8,701 of record NZ_JBFNXP010000015.1, read on the forward strand.
GCTCAGCGCCACCCTGCTGGGGGTGGTGTTCGTGCCGATCTGTTTCGTCTGGGTGCTGAAGCTGCTCAAGCGCAAGCCGGCCCCTGTGCAACACGCTGTCGAGGTGACGAAGTGATGGTCATGGGTAAATGTGCACTCCCGTTCGCGCTGGCCGTTACCCTGGTCGGCTGTTCCCTGGCACCGACCTACCAGCGCCCGGAGGCGCCGGTGGCGGCTGCCTGGGGCGATGCCGCCGGCCATCAGGGCAAGTCGGTGGAGCAGCTGGACTGGCAGGCGTTCATCGTCGATCCGGCCTTGCACCAACTGGTCACCACGGCACTGGACAACAACCGCTCCCTGCGTCAGACCCTGCTCGACATCGAGCAGGCCCGTGCGCAATACCGTATCCAGCGGGCCGATCGGGTACCTGGCCTGAATGCCGGTGCCTCCGGCAACCGCCAGCACCTGCCGGCGGACCTGTCGAACAGCGGCAGGGAAGGGGTCAGCAGCAGCTACCAGGTGGGGCTGTCGCTGCCAGAGTACGAAGTGGACCTGTTCGGTCGGGTCAAGAGCCTGAGCGATGCGGCCCTGGAGCAGTACCTGGCCACCGAGGAAGTCGGCCGCGCCGCCCGCATCGCGCTGATCGCCGAAGTGAGCCAGGCCTACCTGAGCCTGGACGGTGCCGAGCGGCGCCTGACGCTGACTCGCCAGACCTTGGCCAGCCGCGAGGATTCGCTGGCCCTGGTCGGCCAGCGGCGAGGCGCCGGCACGGCCACGGCACTGGACCACCAGGAGGCGCTGGGGTTGGTCGAGCAGTCACGGGCCGAGCTGGAAGGCATCGTGCGCGAGCAGCGCCAGGCCTACAACGCCCTGGTGCTGCTGGTGGGCAGCGCCGAGGCGGCCAAGTCGATTCCCGCCGAGCGGGCGCAGGCGCCGATGGTCCTGCAGGACATCGCCCCGGGCGCGCCGTCGGCGTTGATCGAGCGCCGCCCGGACATCCTCGCCGCCGAGCACCGGCTGCGGGCGCGCAATGCCGATATCGGCGCGGCGCGGGCGGCGTTCTTCCCGCGGATCAGCCTGACCGGCAGCTTCGGCACCTCCAGCGCGCAGATGTCCGGGTTGTTCGACGGTGGCTCGCGTAACTGGACGTTCATGCCGCAACTGTCGCTGCCGCTGTTCGACGCCGGGCGCAACCAGGCTGGCCTGAACCTGGCCGAGGTGCGCAAGGACTCGGCGGTGGCTGCTTACGAAGGCACGATCCAGAGCGCCTTCCGCGAAGTGGCCGACGCCCTGGCCACCACCGACACCCTGCGCCGCGAGGAAGCGGCGCGGCGGGCCCTGGCCGACACCAGCCGGGCGACCGTGGCGCTGGCCAAGGCGCGCTACGAGGGCGGCGTGGACAACCACCTGCGCTACCTGGACGCGCAGCGCAACGGCTATGTCAACGAAGCGGCGTTCATCGAGGCCAGCACCCAGCGCCAGCTGGCACTGGTCGATCTGTTCCGTGCCTTGGGCGGTGGCTGGCCGGCCGAGGGCTGAAAAAACTCCTTTGGTTGGGGATTCCAACCGCTTCGGCCCCGGGGGATTTTTGCCCCGGGGCTTTTTTTGCCTGAAAGATGAGGTAGGTAGGACCGACGTAATCGCGGGGCAAGCCCGCTCCCACGGAATTCGCCTATTACTGCGCAAGTGGGCTTTTCGTGGGAGCGGGCTTGCCCCGCGATCGAGGCGTTAATCCTGCAACAGATCCGGGCTGTTGAAGTTGCTCAATCGCGGATCGTCCTCGAAACACTCCAACCCCTGGACGCTCGCCTGCAGCAAGGCCTTCTGCAAACTCCGCTCGCCTGCCTGCCAGGCTTGCTCCAGCAATGGCAACACGCGCCGGGGCAACACACTGAACATCGGCTGCCAATACCCGCCCTGGCGCACCATCGCCACGCTGTCATGCGCCACGGCCAGGCGCAGCAGGTCCTCGACCAGCGCCCGGTCGATGCGCGGCGCATCGCAGGCCAGCACCGCCACCCACGCGTGTCGCGCTGCCCTGAGCCCGCTGATCACGCCGGCCAGCGGACCGGGAAAGTCCGCTTCGGCGTCGGTGACGAGCTGGTCGGCGTAGGTCGCGTAGGCCGCCTGGTTGCGGTTGCAGGAGATCACCAGGTCATCGCTCAGCGCCCGCACGGCGCGTTGCACATGCGCCACCAACGGCTCGCCGCGCCAGGGCACCAGCCCCTTGTCACGCCCGCCCATGCGCTGGCCACGGCCGCCGGCGAGGATAAGGATGGAGCAGGGGGGAAGGGGGGCAGGCATGACGGCGGCTTCTGTCGGTGGCACGAGGTGGACCACCCTCCCATGCCCTCGTCGCGTTGTCCAGCGCAGTGCAGGCAAGCGGCCACCTGACATTTCTGCCAGTTGTGCGAGGCCGGACGGCTAATAGCTAATGGTTTGCACAGGCGTCATCGAGCTGGCTCGAGACAGCCTCGATGACAGAATTGTGTCGAATCCTTTAGACCTGGAGCGTGGCGATGAACAAGAAAAACCTGATCGAATCGATTGCCGAGTATGCCGATATCAGCAAAGTGTCCGCCGGGCGCTGCCTGAATGCCTTCATCAATGCCGTGGCCAAGGAGTTGACGGCGGGGGGCTCGGTATCCCTGGTGGGCTTCGGGGCATTCTCTGTAGCGGATCGGCGCAGCCGTAAAGGGCGCAACCCGCGAACCGGCAAGGCGATCCGGATCCCGGCCAGGAAGCAGCCGGTGTTCAAGGCGGGCAAGGCCCTGAAAGAGGTCGTCAACTAAGGTGCGCAAGCGCCAGGCAGGCACTGGGGGCCTGCCTGGCGCTTGCCGGCTCACAGCGGCTGGTCGGCCGCCTCGGCACTATGCCGCGCCGTCTTGCCGCGCCCGGCCAGGCGCATCACCACCACGAAGAACACCGGCACGAACACCACGGCGAAGGTGGCGCTGAGCATGCCGCCGATCACCCCGGTGCCGATGGCTTGCTGGCTGGCCGAGCTGGCGCCGCTGGCGATGGCCAGCGGCACTACGCCGAGGATGAACGCCAGCGAAGTCATCACGATCGGGCGCAGGCGCAGACGGGCAGCCTGGATCGCCGCGTCCGCCGCATCGACGCCCTGGTCCACCAGGTCCTTGGCGAACTCGATGATCAGGATGGCGTTCTTCGCCGACAGGCCGATCAGGGTGATCAGGCCGACCTTGAAGAACACGTCGTTGGGCAGCCCGCGCAGGGTCACCGCGAGCACCGCGCCGAGCACGCCCAGGGGCACCACCAGCAGCACCGCGGTGGGGATCGACCAGCTCTCGTACAGCGCGGCCAGGCACAGGAACACCACCAGCAGCGACAGCGCCATCAGCAGTGGCGCCTGGCTGCCGGACAGGCGTTCCTGCAGCGACAGGCCGGTCCACTCCAGGCCGGCACCTGCCGGCAGCTGTGCCACCAGGCGCTCGATCTCGGCCATGGCCTCGCCCGAACTGTAGCCGGCCGCCGGCTCTCCGGAAATCGACACCGCCGGGTAGCCGTTGTAACGGGTCAGCTGCACCGGGCCGGACTGCCAGCGGGCGCTGACGAAGGCGCCCAGGGGCACCATCTTGCCGCTGCTGTTGCGCACGTGGATCTTCAGCAAGTCCTCGACCTGGCTGCGCCGGTCGCCTTCGGCCTGCACCACCACCCGCTGCATGCGGCCCTGGTTGGGGAAGTCGTTGACGTAGTTCGAACCCACCGCGGTGTCGAGCACCGCGCCGATGTCGGCGAACGACACGCCCAGGGCGTTGGCCTGGCGGCGGTCCACTTGCAGCTCGACCTGAGGGCTCTCTGCCAGCGATGCTTCGCGCACGTTGACCAGCACCTTGCTCTTGCGCGCCGCGTCCAGCAGTTGGTCGCGGGCCTCCATCAGCCCCGCGTGGCCCATGCCGCCGCGGTCCTGCAGGCGGAACTCGAAACCGGTCGACTCGCCCAGGCCGTCCACCGGCGGTGGCAGCACCGCGTAGGCGATGGCGTCCTTGAGCTGGGTGAAGGCCATGGTGGCGCGCTCGGCGATCGACTGCGCGCTGTCGTCGCCACCGCGCTCGGACCAGTCCTTGAGCGTGGTGAAGGCCAGCGCCGCGTTCTGCCCGCTACCGGAGAAGCTGAAGCCGAGGATCAGCGTGGTGTTGGCCACGCCGGGCTCTGCGGCGTTGTGCGCCTCGATCTGCTGCCCGACCTCGATGGTGCGTGCCTGGCTGGCGCCCGGCGGCAGCTGGATGTCGGTGATGGTGTAGCCCTGGTCCTCGGTGGGCAGGAAGGCGGTGGGTAGCTGGCTGAAACCGTACACCAGCACGCCGACCAGCGCGGCATACACCAACAGGTAGCGACCGCTGCGGGCCAGGGCGTGGGTCACCCAGCGCTGGTAGCCGTTGCTCATGCCTTCGAAGCGGCGGTTGAACCAACCGAAGAAGCCCTTGCGCTCATGATGCTCGCCTTTCTCCAGCGGCTTGAGCAGGGTGGCACACAGGGCCGGGGTCAGGCTCAGGGCGAGGAACGCCGAGAACAGGATCGACACCGCCATCGACACCGAGAACTGCTGATAGATCACCCCCACCGAACCTTGCATGAAGGCCATCGGCAGGAACACCGCCACCAGCACCAAGGTGATGCCGACGATGGCGCCGCTGATCTGGCCCATGGCCTTGCGCGTGGCTTCCTTGGGCGGCAGGCCTTCCTCGGCCATGATCCGCTCGACGTTTTCCACCACGACGATGGCGTCGTCCACCAGGATGCCGATGGCCAGCACCATGCCGAACAGGGTCAGTACGTTGACCGAGAAACCCAGGACGTTCATCACCGCGAAGGTGCCCATCAGCGCCACCGGCACCACCAGGGTCGGGATCAGCGTGTAACGGAAGTTCTGCAGGAACAGGAACATTACCGCGAACACCAGCACCATGGCTTCGAGCAGGGTGTTGATCACCTGTTTGATCGAGACCTTGACGAAGGGCGAGGTGTCGTAGGGGATGTCGTACTTCACCCCGGACGGGAAGTAGCGCGCCAGTTCGTCGAGCTTCTGCTTGACCAGGGTCGCGGTTTCCATGGCGTTGGCGCCGGGCGACAGCTTGACGCTGAAGGCGCTGGTGGCCTTGCCGTTGAGGCGGGTGCCGTACTGGTATTCCTGGGCGCCGATCTCGACCCGCGCCACGTCACCGACGGTGACCGTGGAGCCATCGGTGTTGGCGCGCAGGACGATGGCGGCGAATTCCTCGGGGGTGCTCAGCTGGCCCTTGACCACCACGTTGGCGGTGATCTCCTGGGTCGGTCGGCTCGGCAGATCGCCGATGCTGCCGGGGGCGACCTGGGCGTTCTGCGCGGCGATGGCCTCGGCCACGTCGTTGGGCGTGAGGTTGAAGCCGACCAGCTTGGCCGGGTCGATCCAGATGCGCATGGCCCGTTCGGAGCCATACAGCTGCGCCTTGCCGACGCCCTTGAGGCGACGGATCTCGTTCATCACGTTGCGCGCGAGGATGTCCGACAGGGCGATCTCGTCGAGGCTGCCGTCCTCGGAGGTAAGGGTGGCCAGCAACAGGAAACCGGTGGACACCTTCTCCACCTGCAGGCCTTGCTGGGTGACCGGGCGCGGCAGGCGCGACTCGATCACCTTGAGGCGGTTCTGCACGTCGACCTGGGCCATGTCCGGGTTGGTGCCGGGCTGGAAACTGGCGGTGATGGTGGCGCTGCCCAGGCTGCTCTGCGATTCGAAATAGAGCAGGTTGTCGGCACCGTTGAGCTCCTGCTCGATGATGCTGACCACGCTCTCGTCCATGGTCGCCGCCGAGGCGCCGGGGTAGACGGCGTAGATTTCCACCTGCGGCGGGGCCACGTCGGGATACTGGGCGACCGGCAGTTGCGGGATGGCCAGGGCGCCGACCAGGAGGATGAACAGGGCGACCACCCAGGCGAACACCGGGCGGTCGATGAAGAACTGCGGCATGGATCAGGCCCTCATTGGCCGTTGTGTTGGGCGACTGCGGTGGCGCCTGGTTGTTCGTCGACTTGCACCTGGTCGCCGGCCTTGACGTGTTGCAGGCCCTCGACCACCACGCGATCACCCGGGGCCAGGCCCTCGCTGACGATCCAGCGGTCGCCCTGGGCGCTGCCCAGGGTCACCTGGCGTTCGCTGATGCGGTCTTGCTGGTCGACCAGCAGCACCTTGGGCACCCCGGCGCTGTCGCGCAGGATGGCGCGTTGCGGCACGCTGATGCCCTGGGGCTGCACGGCCTGGTCCAGGCGCACGCGCACATAGCTGCCGGGCAGCAGGTCGAGGTCCGGGTTGGGGAACTCGCTGCGCAGGGTGATCTGGTTGGTGCTCGGGTCGACGCTGATATCGGAGAACAGCAGCTTTCCGGCCAGCGGGTAGGCGCTGCCATCGTCCTGGATCAGCGTGGCCTTGACCTGGTCGCGGCCCACCTGCTGCAGCTCGCCGGCACGCAGCGAACGGCGCAGGGCATTGAGCTCGCGGGTCGACTGGGTGACGTCGGCGTGGATCGGGTTCAACTGCTGGATGGTGGCCAGCGGCGTGGTCTCGCTCTGGCCGACCAGCGCGCCCTCGGTCACCAGGGCGCGGCCGATGCGCCCGGAGATCGGTGCGGTGACGGTGGCGTAGCCCAGGTTCAGGCGCGCGCGTTCCAGCGCCGCCTTGGCTTCGCCAACCGCGGCGTCGGCCTGGAGGAAGGCGGCGCGGGCGTTGTCGTATTCCTGGCGGCTGACCGCCTTGTCGTCGACCAGTTCACGGTAGCGTTGCTCCTGCAGGCGCGCCTGGTACAGCGTCGCCTCGGCCTTGGCCAGGGTGGCACGGGCGCTGTCGAAGTCGGCCTTGAACGGCGCCGGATCGATCAGGAACAGTACATCGCCCTGTTTCACGTCGCTGCCTTCGCGGTACACCCGCTTGAGCACCACGCCGGCTACCCGAGCGCGTACCTCGGCGGTACGCGGCGCGAGGATGCGGCCGCTCAGTTCGGTGCTGATCGCCAGTGGCTGCACGGCCAGGGTCTCGACCCGCACCTGGGAAGGCGGGGTCTGTTCTTCCTGTTCGGCGGCGTCGTTGCAGCCGGCCAGGGAAAGGGTCATCAGCGCCAGCAGCGCCAGGGGGCGCAGGCGCGAAGGGCAGGGAATGGACATACGGATCTTCCAGGTTTGATCCAGCGTATGCTAAAGCAGCCGTTCGGGTGGCGGCTGTTAAGCTGTGTTGGGCGTGTGTGAAAAAGTGTGAACAATCGGCGGTGGCCCGCGCGGGATTCTATATCCTGCCTTACTTCAATCTTTCGTCAAATCCCCTTATGCCGAACATTCTCCTGGTCGAAGACGACAGCGCGTTGTCTGAACTGATCGCCAGCTACCTGCAACGCAACGATTTCCATGTCCGGGTGATTGCCCGCGGCGACCATGTGCTGGACGAGTTCCGCCGGCAGAAGCCGGACCTGGTGATCCTCGACCTGATGCTGCCGGGCCTCGACGGCCTGCAGGTGTGCCGCCTGCTGCGCCAGGAGAGCCAGGGCCTGCCGATCCTCATGCTGACCGCCCGTGACGACAGCCACGACCAGGTGCTGGGGCTGGAGATGGGCGCCGACGACTACGTCACCAAACCGTGCGAGCCCCGCGTGCTGCTGGCCAGGGTGCGCACGCTGCTGCGCCGCAGCAGCGTCAACGAGCCGCGCCTGGACAGTGACCTGATCCAAGTCGGCGGCCTGCGCATCGACCTGGCCGAGCGCACGGTCAGCTGGCGCGGCGAGGAAGTGGAACTGTCCAGCGGCGAGTACAACCTGCTGGTGGTGCTGGCGCGCAATGCTGGCGAGGTGATGAGCCGCGACCGCATCCTCCAGCAGTTGCGCGGCATCGAGTTCAACGGCACCGACCGCTCGGTGGACGTGGCTATCTCCAAGCTGCGCCGGCGCTTCGACGACAGCGCCGGTGAAGCGCGCAAGATCAAGACCGTGTGGGGCAAGGGCTATCTGTTCAGCCGCGTCGAGTGGGAGTACTGATACGCCATGCTGAAAATCCTGGTGCGCTTGTACCTGGTGATCATCGTCGCCTATGCCGGTGCTTTGCTGTTGATCCCGGACGCCATCGTCGGGCTGTTCCACGATCGCTTCATGGCCTACAACCTCGACCAGGCCAAGGGCGTGCAGACCCTGATCGTGCGCCAGTTCCAGCAGGCGCCGCGGGAGCAGTGGCCGACGGTGGAAAAGGAACTGGCCGAGGCGTTCAAGCCGTTGGAGGTGCGCTTGCTGCGCATGGACGACGCCGAGCTGAGCAGCGAGGAAAAGGCCCGGCTCGAGCACAGCCTGTACGTGGTGCGCCTGGCCGACTGGGGCTACTACGAAACGGCGCTGGCGCCGCTCGGCGAGGGCTGGCTGGTGCGCCTGCACTCGCCGGACGACCCGCTGGACATCAACGTGCTGTCCTGGGGCGTGACCGTGCTGATCGGCGCGGCCATGCTCGGCTGCCTGCTGCTGTGGGTATGGCCGCACTGGCGTGATCTGGAGCGCCTGAAGGATACCGCGCGGCGCCTGGGGCGTGGCGAGATGTCCGAGCGCACGCATATCTCGCCGCGCTCGAACATCGGCGAGCTGGCCGGGGTGTTCGACACCATGGCCAGCGACCTGGAGCGCCACGTCAACCAGCAGCGTGAACTGCTCAACGCGGTGTCCCACGAGCTGCGCACTCCGTTGACCCGCCTGGACTTCGGCCTGGTGCTGCTGTTCGACGAGGTGCCGCCGGCCAGCCGCAAGCGTTTGCTGGGGCTGGTGGGCCATGTGCGCGAGCTGGACGAGCTGGTCCTCGAGCTGCTGTCCTACAGCCGCCTGGAAAGCGCCGACCAGGCCCGTGAACGGGTCGAGGTGTCGTTGCTCGAGCTGGTGGACAGCGTGCTCGGCGGATTCGCCGAGGAACTCGACGATCGCGGCATCCAGTGGGAGGTGCAGTGCGACACCGATCTACCACGCTTCGTCCTCGATCCGCGGCTGACCGCCCGCGCGGTACAGAACCTGGTGCGCAACGCCATGCGCTACTGCGACGAAAGCCTGCTGCTGCGCCTGCGCCTGGAAGAGGACGGTGCCTGCCTGGTGACGGTCGAGGACGACGGCATCGGCATTCCGGCCGAGGAGCGTGAGCGGATCTTCCAGCCGTTCTACCGCCTGGATCGCAGCCGTGATCGCAACACGGGTGGTTTCGGCTTGGGCTTGGCGATCAGTCGAAGGGCCATCGAAGGGCAGGGCGGCACGCTGACCGTGGCGCAGTCGGCGCTGGGCGGCGCACAGTTCAGGATTCGCTTGCCCGCTGGTTGAGGCAGCGCCTGGACCGGCCTCATCGCGGGGCAAGCCCGCTCCCACGTTGCTGATGGAGGCAGGTGATGGAGCTGGCGTGGGAGCGGGCTTGCCCCGCGATGTTCATTGTCCAAGCAGGCTTTCCGACCAGGTCACGAAGCGGTCCTTGCCCGTATGCTTGGCTTCGTACAGTGCCTGGTCCGCCCGGATCAGCGCCGTGCTCAGGGTATCGCCGCTATCGATCCGGGCCAGGCCGATGCTGATGGTCACCGGGTGTGCCCCAAGGTCCTCGCGTACCCGCTGGCACAGCCTCGCAACTTGCTGCTCGGCGCCTGTTCCATCCAACCCCTGGAAGAAGATCGCGAATTCCTCGCCGCCCAGCCGGGCGATCTCGTAGCCGGTCATCGCCGCTTTTATATGCCCCGCCACGCGCTTGAGCACCTCGTCGCCGATGTCATGGCCAAAGCGGTCGTTGACCTGCTTGAAGTTGTCGATGTCGATCATCGCCAGGTACTGCTCGCCGGCCTGTTGCAGCTGCTTTTCGGCCTTGGCCATGAACGAGCGACGGTTGGGGATGTCGGTCAGCGCGTCGATATAGGCCTGCTCCAGCAGTACCTTGGTCAGGTAGAAGTTGTGCAGCTTGGCCTGGCGGATGCGCAGGTAGCTGTAGATCACCAGGCCACTGAGGCATACCGCGTAGCTGATCAACATCGCGCCTTCGAGCTCCAGGGCTTCGATGCGGGTGTGGAGGAAAGGATTGAGCATGATCCAGGTGATGCCCATGGCGCAGAAAAACGACCAGCGTCGCACCGGCAGCACCGACACGGTGTACAGCACGGTGGAGACCCCGAGCACCAGCCATACCGGGCGCAGGGCGATGGGGATGCCCTCGATCACCAGGCGCATGGCCACGGTGATCACGGCCACGAACAGCAGGTTGAGCACGTCGAAATGCTGGCTCCTGTGGGTGAAGCCCAGGACCACGGTGAGGCTGCACAGCAGGGCGATGAACGCCCCGGACAGCCAGGTGAAGCCCTGGCCGCCGAGGTAGCTGACGATCAGGTCGAAGACCAGCCAGATGGCGATGCCGATGCAGAAGATCAGCAGGCAGAAGCGGCGCATGGCCTCGAATTCGTGCTGGCGGAACTCGGCGCGCAGCGCGGCGGGAGCGACTTGTTGGCGGATGTGGGCTTCGAGGGTTTTGTACATGCTGGAGGATACCCTCGGCTATTGTGCTGTTCTTGCCGGCCCTATCGCGGGGCAAGCCCGCTCCCACAAAGGTTGGGTGCTGCTATTCGTGGGAGCGGGCTTGCCCCGCGACGAGGTTCGTTCAGGTGGCTGGTTTCAATCCCTGGAAAGCGTCCCTCTGGCCCAGGGTCGATAGCGCAGGGCGAACACGGACTCGGCGTGGCAACCTGCGCTCAGCGCTGGCTGCGCAGGCTCGGCGCGGAACGGTTGGCCAGGCTTGCTGACCTGGCGAAACGCCTCGCGCACGATGCCCACCCGGCAGGGCAGGGCCTGTTCGTAGCCTTGGCGTACCAGCGGCGCCAGGCGGCTCGTGCCGGCGCCGTCCTGCCACCAGACGTTCAGGCCAAGGCTGGCCAACTGCTCCAGCCACGCGCCATTGACCCGCGGCGACAACTGGCCGGCGCTGAAGGCGCTGATATGCAGGGGCTTGTCCAGTTGCCGGTTGAACGCCTGCAATTGCGTGTGCAGCGCATCGCGCCTGGCCGGGTCGCGAAAGTGCAGGTCGTCCAGTTCCATGGGCAGGTACCAGCCGGCCACCGGCAGCGCCCATTCGGCCTTGAGCTGCTGGTACTGGGTGAGCGAGCGTCCCAGCTGCGCCTTGAAGTAACTGTTCAGGCCTTCGCCGTCGAGTTGTTCGAGGCGCTGATAGTAGGCGGGGTCCATGTACAGGCCCAGCACCAGCTCCAGGCCTTGGGCCCGCGCCTCGCGCAGACTCCCGGCCAGCCAGCCCTCGGAGCCTCCAAAGTCGCTGTCGCCGTAGGCGCTCCACTGCACGATCAGGGTCTTGCCACCCTGGGCCACGGTGGCGCGCCACAGGTTTTGCCACTGCGCCGGGGTGACGTTCGCGTCGCGGTTGAGCGGCTGGTAGAACAGGCGCTGGTCGGCTTGGGCGGGTAGCCAAAGGATGAACAGGCAGAGAGCCAGGAAGCTACGCATCAGAAGTTCATCTCCACACCCAGCAGCACGCCGTTGCCGCGTTCGTAGAGGTTGCCGCCCAGTGCCTGCTGATACTCGGCGCGTACTTTCAGCGAGCCGCGATAGGCGTTGTAGCGGTCGTCGTCGAACCACCACTGCCAGCGCACGCCGACCCCGGCGCGGGCATCCTGGCGCCAGTCGTTGCTCGGGTCCTGGCTGGAAAACTCGAGGAAGCCGTAGGGCATGATCGTCTGCGGCGACTGGCTCGGCAGTTTCCAGGCATGGCCCTGCTGCAAGCGCGACAGCCAGGCATGGTCGCCGGCGCGGGTCCACCAGGCGGCGTCGAGGTAGAGGAAGCGCTCGTCCCAGTCGTCCTCGTCGATACGCCAGTCGTTGCGGTACTTGCCCTGATCCAGGAACGAAGCAGTGGCGCGCAGCAGCAGGTCGTTGCTCGACTCGGCGTTGTGACGCAGGTCGCCCCAGTTGCCGCCGACCTTGGCCGGGCTGAGCAGTTCGCCCAGGCTCAGGCCACTGTAGTGCGTGCTGTCGATCTGGCGCTGGTGGTACAGCTCGGCGTACAGGTTGAGGTTGGCCTGGCCGAGCGGCTTGTAGCGCAGGCCGACGCCGGTGCCCATGCTCTGCGCATAGTCGGTGCGGCTCTGGCCACCGAACAGCACGCGGCCGTAGACCGACAGGGTGCTGCCATTGCGGCTGGGCTCCTCGCCCAGGGCGTGGTCCCACATCGCCAGCTGCACGTTCTGCGAGCGGGCCCGGCGCGAGCTGCCGCTGCGTTCGCCGGTGTCGAGGAACTTGTCGTTGGTCGAGGTGCCGGCGGGCGACCAGGTGCTGGCCAGGGTGATGCTGTCGCGGCGCGACAGGGCTTCATGGGCGCGACGCTGGCGGTACTTGCGCGCCTCCAGGCTGCCGTACTCGTCGTCGCCGTCGACCAGGTTGCGCTCCACGTCCAGCACCCGGCGCAGCTCGCGGCGGGCCGAGGCGCTGTCTTCGACCTCGTCGTAGCGCAGGGCCAGGGTCTCGCCCAGGCGGTAGTCCTCGGGGAAGTCGCGGCTGGCGCGCTCCAGGTAGGGTATGGACTGGCGGCGTTGCTGCTTGTCCGCCGAGCCCGCCAGACGCATGCCGTAGTCGGCGCGGTAACGCGGTTGGTCCGGCGCCAGGCGCACGGCCTCGGCCAGCCAGGCGCTGCTCTGGGCGCTGTCGCCGGCCTGCTGGGCGGTGCCGGCGGCAGCGTAGTAGTGATCGGCGCGCGGGGCATGACGCAGCGCTTCGCGCTGGAAGGCCAGGGCCTGCTGCGGGTCGCCCTGGCGCTGGGCAATGGCGGCGCCCAGCGCCCAGTCGTCAGCACTCTGGTGCGCCGCCGCATCCCAGTGGCGGCGGGCGGCGTCGGCGTCATCGGCGTTGAGCGCGCCACGGGCGGCGGTCAGGCGCGCATTGTCGGTCCAGGCGCTGGCCGGCAGGCTGTTCCAGATCGGCAGCGCCGCCTGGGAGTCGCCGGAGGCTTCCAGGGCGTAGGCCAGAGGCAGCCGACTGCCGCTATCGCCCAGGCGTTCGGCGGCCTGGTAGTAGACCACCGCTTCGCCAGGCTGATCAGGCATGGCGCAGCGCCCCAGGGCGCGATACTGCCCGGCTTCGACCGGGGTGGCCGGGATGGCCTGGCGCACGGCCTCGCACTGGCCGGCTTCGGCCAGGCGGCCCAGTAGCTGGCCACGGGTGACGGCATCGACCCGTGGCGCCAGGGCAAGCATGCGTGGGCCGTCCAGCGGGCCGTCGTTGCGCGCATAGAGGTTGCCCAGGCGTTGCAGCAGCGAGGGCGTCAGCCTGCCCTGGCGACGCGCGTAGGCGTTGTCGAGCAGCTGCCGGGCGCGTTCGCTCTGGCCGCTTTCGAGCAGCATGAAGCTGGCTTGTTCCAGGGCCGCGAGGTCGCCAGTCTGTCGGTAGCGTTGCTCCCACTGCGCCGCGGTGCGCGGTTGCGCAGGCTGCGCGGGGTCGCCGTACAGGCGTTGCCTGAGGATGGCATGGCTGCGCGGATTGTCGCGGGCCTGGCATTGGCCAAGCTGCTCGCGGGCCAGCTTCAGGTCCTTGTGCGACAGCCAGTCGACGGTCTCCAGGCACGGGCGTTGCAGTTCGTTGCTCAGCTGGCGCACCAGCGGCGCATCATCGCCTTCACGGGCCAGCTCCCACAGCTGCTGGCGCTGCTCGGGGTGCTGCAGTTGATCGGCGGGCAGGCTATGCAGCCAACGTTCGGCCTGCTGGTTGTGGCCCATGGCGATGGCGCGGTTGGCCATGGCCAGGCGGGCGCGGGTCGCCGCTTCCTGGGAAGGAGCGCTGGCCAGGAGTGAGTTCAGGCCCTTTTCATCGACCTGCTGGATATATGCATTGGCCAGGCGCTGCCAGTCCTGCGGGGGCAGTTGGCCCTGGTCGGCCAGCGGTTGCAACTGGTCGATGGTCTCGCCCCAGTTGCGCAACTGCTCGGCGAAGTTGGCCCGGGTCATGCGCAACACCATGCCATCGTCGCGTACCGGCAGATGGTTGAGCCACTCCAGGGCCTTGGCCGCGCCGCCGAACTTGGCCAGGCTGACGCTGTAGGCCTGCCACAGGCGCACGCGCTGCTGGCCATGGCTGTCGGCGAGCCATGCCTCCACCTGGCTCGCGGCCGGCGGGTCCTGCTCGATCCAGGTCAGGCGCAGTTCCAGCAGGGCATCGGCGTGTTCGGGGTTGTCGTCGAGGTCTTCGGCAATGGCCTGGGCCTCCTTGTACCGCCGTTGATGGGCCAGGGCCTCGGCCAGCAGGGCGCGGGCCTCGTTGTTGTTCGGCACGCGCCCCAGTACGTGGCGGGTCAGGCGCTCGACCTCGGCCCAGTTGTCCTTCTGCGCCTCCCGATAGCCACGTTCCATGAACGGGTAGCTGGTGAAGCGCTGGAAGTCGGTCATCGGCTTGGTCGGCGCGGCCAGGGCAGAAGAACACAGCAACAGGCTGGCGAAGGTCAGGGAAAGACGCGGCGTCATGCCACCTCCCGGGTCAGGTCGTAGGCGGCCTGCTGTTCGCTGGCCTGCTCGGCAAGGGCTTGCTGCAGCACCTCCTCGGTGATGATGCCGCGGGCGATCAGGTGCTCGCCCAGGCTCTGCTGCTCAGGGTTGAAGTCGATCAGGGCCTGGTTGAACAGGGTCACCGGCACCATGCCGCGCACCTGCAGCAGCGAACCGAGCATCACCTGATGGGTGCCGACCCGCTCCAGCAGCGCGCCATCGTCCTGGTGGCGTTCGAGTATCTCGAGCATTTCCCGGGTCTCGGGTTTCTGCCAAGGGCTCGGGTAGTGATAGCGCAGGCCCAGGGTCACGCGCCCCTGCGGCGCCAGGCGGGCACGCACCGGGCGTTTGAGCTGGCGGCTGATGACCCCCAGCGAGACCTGGCTGACCGGGCTTTCGCTGGCCAGCACCAGGGTGTCGCCGTCTTCGTCCACCGGCAGTACGCCGTAGTGGGTGGCGAGCTTGCGCGGCAGCTTGGCGATCAGCGCCGGGGCGATCTTGAACGGATTGAGCGGTGCCCAGGGCAGGTCCAGTTGCTCGGCGAGGGTCTCGACCAGCTGTTCGCTGGTGAGCCAGCCGCGCAGCAGCAGCTCGCGCCCGAGGCGCCGGCGTACCGGGCTGGTGATGGCCTGCTCCAGCTGTTCTTCGCTGATCAGGCCTTTCTCCACCAGGCGATGGCCCAGCGGCGTGCGTGCCGGCGCGGCGAGGGCAGGGAACTCGTGGGTGGTCTTGTCCCAGGCCACCCGCCGCGAATCGCCCATCTCCATCACCTGGCGCAGGGCGCGCAGGTTGGCGAAGAAGTTGACGAAGTTGCTCCACATCATCCGCGGTGCCGAGAGCAGGCCTTCGAAGACGCCGTAGTAGCGGGTGACGAACCAGAACCGCTGGAACAGGCGGTTGAACAGCAGCAGGCCGTTGAGCCACAGCAAGGTGCTGAGCAGCGTGCTGTCGCTGAGGATCGACATGAAGCGCCACGACTGCGGCGCGATCACCGTGACCAGCCACATGGCCAGCAGCACCAGCAGCAACAGGTTGACCAGGAAGCTCAGCAGGTAGGCGAACAGCCCGCGGCGGTCGCGCCAGAGGAAATAGTTGAGCGCGCCCTTGCGGCTCCAGCCGAGGTTGCTGGTGCCCTGGAACACGATGCCGACGATCCACCGCGATTTCTGGCGGATGGCGTGCTGCCAGTCACGGGGAAAATGCTCGCGTACGCAGATCACCTGGGCGAACTCGCGGCTCATGCCGGGGCGCCACGCCTGTTTGAGGGCCAGCGCCGGGTCGGTGATGGAGTAGCGGGCGAAGATGCACTTCATGCCTTTCTGCTTGAGGCGGAAGCCGATGTCGTAGTCTTCGGTCAGGCTCTGCACATCGAAGGCGATGCCGTCGCCGTCCTCCAGCAGCGCGCTGATGGCCCGGCGGCTGAAGCAGGTGCCGACCCCGGCGCTGGGCACCTGGCCGGTGAGCGCCTCGCGCACGATGACGTCCTTGCCGTGGTTCTCGGCGAACTCGTCGACGTAGTGGCCGGCGGTGAAACCTTTCCATTCCGGGGCGTAGGGGTATACCGGGATCTGGATCATGTCCTTGTTCGGCAGCAGGTAGTTGAACAGGCGCAGTTCCATGGGCGAGATGACGTCTTCGGCGTCATGCAGGATGAACCCGGCGAACTCGATGCGCGCGTCCTGCTGGAAACGCAGGATGGCGTCGATGATGTTGTTCAGGCAGTCGGCCTTGCTGGTAGGGCCGGGGCGGGCGCAGACCACCTTGTGCACGTTGGGGTAGTGCAGGCACACGGCGTCGACGTCGGCCTGGGTCTGCGGGTCGTTGGGGTAGGTGCCGACAAAGATCTGGTAGTTCTCGTAGTCGATGGTCGAGGCGGCCAGGCGCGCCATCTCGCCGACCACGCCGACCTCGTTCCAGGCCGGCACCATGATCGCCAGGGGCTTTTCCGGCACCTCGAACAGGCGCTTTTCGTCGGCCTTGTCGAACTTGTCGTAGATCCGGAAACGTCGGATCAGCTTGCGGCCCCAGTAGCACAGGTCGATGAACAGGTCATCCAGGCCCAGCAGGAACATCAGTGTTGCCAGGATGATGGCAAGGATCTTCAGGCCGAACAGGACGTAGGTGAGGAAATCGATGAAGGCCAGGCTCATGCGTTGTCCCGTGCGGCGGATTGCTCGGCGAACCAGCGGCTCAGGCGCTCGGCGATGCGCTCGCTGGCGTGGCCGTCGCCGAAGGGGGTGTAGACCCGCGCCATGCGCTCATAGGCGACCGGGTCGTCGAGCAGCTGGCTGGTCTCCTGGACGATGCGCTCGGTGAGCGTGCCGACCAGCTTGACCGTGCCACCCTTGAGCACTGCGGGGCGCTCGGTGACCTTGCGCAGCACCAGCACCGGCTTGCCCAGCGCGGGGGCCTCTTCCTGCACGCCACCGGAGTCGGTGAGGATGATGTGGGCGCGGTTCATCAGCCAGACGAAGTGCGGGTAGTCCTGGGGCGCGACCAGGTGGATGTTGTCGCGGCCCGAGAGCACGCTGTACACCGCGTGCTGCACCTGCGGGTTGAGGTGCACCGGATAGAGGAACTGCACGTCCGGGTAGCGCAGGGCCAGTTCGGCCAGGGCCAGGCAGATGCGTTCGAAGCCGCTGCCGAAGTTCTCCCGGCGATGACCGGTGATCAGCACCATGCGCTGGTCGTCGCGCAGCACATTGAGCGGGGAGTCGGCGGCGGGTCGCCAGTTGTCCTTGTGCAGTTTGTCGCGCATCCACAGCAGGGCGTCGATCACCGTGTTGCCGGTGACCTCGATGTGCTCGGGCGGCACGCCTTCGCGGATCAGGTTGGCGTCGGAGTCGCGGGTGGGGGTGAAGTGCAGTTCGGCGAGCACGCCGGTCAAGCGTCGGTTGGCTTCCTCGGGCCAGGGCTGCTGCAGGTTGCCGGTGCGCAGGCCGGCCTCGACATGGCCGATGGGAATGTGACGGTGGAAGGCAGCCAGCGAGGCGATGAAGCTGGTGGTGGTGTCGCCGTGGACCAGGACGATATCCGGTTTGACCTGTTCGTAGGCCTGGTCGAGCTTGTCCAGCAGGTCGCGGGCCAGGCCATTGAGGGTCTGGTTCTGGGTCATCACCTGCAGGTCCTGGTCGACCGTTAGGCCGAAGGCGGTAAGGACCTGTTCGAGCATTTCGCGGTGCTGGCCGGTGGAGCAGATTTGCAGGTCGACCTCTGGCCAGTCGCGCAGGACGCGGGCCAGCGGAGCCATCTTGATCGCTTCGGGGCGGGTGCCGAAAACCATCATCACGGTGTAAGCCATCGTGTAGTTCCTCGTTCGATTCCCTGGACGAAGTTGTACGACGTGTCGCCGCTTGCAGTCATAGATACAAGCAGCCGATCGCAGGGTTGTCCAATACGCGGCGTGCCCCGGACAGTGCGGTGCAGGCCTTGGCTGAAGGGTCACGCAGAGGGGGTCGTGTCGGCGAGAATGTGCTTGCCGAGCGCCAGGGTTAGGTGTTGCGGAAACGTTTATGCTAGCTTTTCTTGATTGAACGGTCAGTCAATAAAGTATTTCTGACTTTTGCTCGAAGCTTTCTTCTTGTAGTTTTGCAGGTCTTTTCTTCAGGGAGCTGAACATGCAAGGCAAGGCGCGCAAGGTCGTCCAGGCCATCCTTTACGAGGCCATCGCCGTGGCCTGCGTGGCACCGGCACTGGAGCTGGCGTTTGGCGCGGGCATGGCCCAGTCGACCGTGCTGTCGATCCTCATGTCCGGTATCGCCATGAGCTGGAACATGGCCTACAACTGGGCCTTCGAGCGCTGGGAGGCGCGCCAGCACCAGCGCAGCCGCACCTTCCTGCGGCGCCTGCTGCATGCCTTGGGTTTCGAGGGTGGGCTGGTGCTGATCCTGCTGCCGCTGGTGGCGTACTGGCTGGATATCGGCCTGTGGGCGGCGCTGGTCACCAACCTGGCGTTGTTCGTGTTCTTCTTCGTCTATGCGTTCGTGTTCCAGTGGGGCTTCGACAAGGTTTTCGATGTGCCGGTCTCGGCGCAGGAAGTGGCGAAGGGCTGCTGATTCGGGGCTTTTCGCACAAACCTGCGGGATTCCCCTTTGCTCCCCGCATCGCCAATAATCCCCATTCAACATTGCCAGGCTCGCATCAATGCCGCGCCCGATCATCCTGCCGCTCGCCGAGAACTACCGCCATGGCGAGCACATCGCCCTGCACTGCCATGACCGCGCCCAGCTGATCCATGCCATCAGCGGTGTGGTCACGGTCAGTGCCCGTGAGGGCAACTGGGTGGTCCCCCCCGGTCGGGGCGTGTGGGTACCGGCAGCCGTCGAACACGAGCTGCGCATGGCCGGCGTGGTGCGCATGCGCACCCTGTTCGTCGACCCGGGCGCGCGACCGGACCTGCCGCGCCAGTGCCAGGTGATCGAGATCTCGCCGTTGCTGCGCGAGTTGATCATCCGCGCCATGGACATCGCCCCCGATCATCCGGCGCAAGGCCGCGAGGCGCGGATCATGCAACTTATCCTCGACGAGATCCGCGTGCTGCCGGTGTTCGCCCTGCATGTGCCAAGCCCGCATTCGGCGCACCTGCAAAGGTTGTGCGAAGCACTGCGCCAGGCGCCGTCCGAAGACTGGGGCCTGGCCCGCGCCGCGGCCCACAGCGGCCTGAACCCGCGTACCCTGACCCGCGCCTTCCAGCGCGAGACCGGCCTGAGCCTGGTGCAGTGGCTGCGGCGCATGCGCCTGTTGGCCAGCCTGGATGCCCTGGCGGCCGGACAGTCGGTGCTGGAGGTGGCGCTGGACCTGGGCTACGACAGCCCCAGCGCGTTCAGCGCGATGTTCCGCCGTACCCTCGGGGTGTCGCCATCGGTCTACTTCGGCAGGACCGCCGAGCGCTGGTAGGCCAGCCCCGGTGCTTCGTCCCAGCCGCCGCCCAGCGCGGTGAACAGATTCACTTCGGCCAGCAACTGCGCCAGGCGATCACTGATCAGGCCTTGCTGGGCGCTGAACAGCGAGCGCTGCGCATCGAGGAACGTCAGGCTGCTGTCGATGCCGGTGCGGTAGCGGTTCTCGGCCAGGTCGTGGTAGCGCTGGCTGGCCTCGACCAGGTCGCGTTGGGCCTGCAGCTGCTGCTGGTAGGTAGTGCGCGCCGCCAGGCCGTCGGCCACCTCCTGGAAGGCGGTCTGGATCGATTTTTCGTAGCGCGCCACCTGCATGTCCTTTTGCAGCTTGGCGTAGTCGAGGCTGGCGCGCAGGCTGCCGGCATTGAACAGCGGCAGGTTCACTTGCGGCTGGAACAGCCAGCTGCCGGTGCCGGCATCGAACAGGTCGGCCAGCTGGCGGCTGCTGCTGCCGGCGTTGGCGGTCAGGCTGATGCTCGGGAAGAACGCCGCCCGTGCCGCGCCGATGTTGGCGTTGGCGGCCTGCAACTGGTACTCGGCCTGGCGGATATCGGGCCGGCGTTGCAGCAGGTCGGCGGGCAGGCCGGCCGGCACCCGGGCAATCTGCTCGTCGGCCAGGGGCAGGGGCGGCAAGTGCTCATCGACCTGCGCGCCGACCAGGCGCTGCAACTGGTTGAGATCCTGGGCGGCCAGGCGGGTATAGCGCGCCACGGCGGCGCGGGTGCTGTCGACGCGGGTGGTGGCCTGGATCTGGTCGAGCGCCGACAGCGTGCCGGTGCGGCGCTGGCGCTGGGTCAGGCGCAGGCTTTTCTCGTCGGCCTGCAAGGTCTGGCGCGACAGGGCCAGCAACTCCTGGTCGGCGCGCCAGGTCAGGTAGGCGCCGGCAACGCTGCTGATCAGGCTGAGCTCGACGCCGCGCCGGGCTTCGTCGGTGGCCAGGTAGGTCAGCAGCGCCTGGTCGCTGAGGCTGCGCAGGCGGCCGAACAGGTCCAGCTCGTAGGCGCTGATGCCGACGGTGGCCGATTGCTGGGTGCTGATCACGCCCTCGCCACCGGTACGCCGCCGGGGCAGATACTGGCGCGTGCCCTGGGCATTGGCGGCGATCTTCGGCAGCAGTTCGGCGCGCTGGATGCGGTACTGGGCACGGTAGGCCTCGGCGTTGAGCACGGCCACGCGCAGGTCGCGGTTGTTGGTCAACGCGGTGTCGAGCAACTGGCGCAGCACCGGGTCGTGGAACACCCCGCGCCATTCACCGGGCACGTCCGTGGAGGGCGGCCCGCCCCGGTAGGCGACGCCCGTGGGGTATTGTTCGGCGCTGGGCGAGGGCGGGCGCTGGTAGTCAGGGGCGAGGCTGCAGCCGGTTAAAACGAGGGCAAGCAAGGGCAGGGTGATTCGCGACATGGCAGGGTCTCTGGGTTCAGGTGCCGGCCATCCAGCGGGCCAGGCCGTGGCGTCCGCTGACGCCGAGCTTGGCGGTGGCGCGTTTGAGGTAGGTCTCGATCGAGCTGCTCTTCACGTTAAGGCGCTGGGCCATCTGCGGCACGGTGCCGCCGGTGAGCAGGCCGATGCACACCTCCTGCTCGCGGCTGGACAGGCGAATAGCCTCTTGTTCCAGGCGCTCGGTGAACACCTGGCGCAGCGACCCGGCCTCATCGGGCAGCAGGCCGCCCGGGCGGCGACTGGCCGCCTGCAGGAACAGCTGGGCGTGATGTTCGACCAACGGCAGCAGCGTGTCAGACAGGCGCTTGAGCAGCGACAGCTCGGCCAGGGAGAACATCCCCTCGCTGCGCAGCCGTTGGCAGCAGATGACCCAGCGCCGGTTACCGCTGCGCGATACCAGGTTGCACTGGTGCACGGGGGCGTTTATCTGGATCAGCAGCGGGTCTTCCATGCGCATGATGCTTTGCAGCAGGGGGTGGCGCAGGGGCTCCTGAAGCGGTGCTTCCTCGGGGCGGCCGGCACTGCCCAGCACCTTGACCTGGCGGATGCTGGCCTGATCGCTGTCGAGGGTCCACTCGCTGAGGTCGAGCCGATGGATCGGCACCTGGTTGCCGATCAGCTGGAGCATCTGTTCGGCGAAGGTGCCATCGCCGGTGCTGGCAACCAGTGCCCCCAGTTGCAGGTACAGGTGCGGGTCGTGGCAGTGTTCGAGGCTGTCGATCAGCTTCATGTGCGTGTCTTCCTTGATCCGGTAACGCGGCGGGTCTCGCGGTCGAGTCCTCTCTGTGCTGGGGCTTGGCGCTATTGAATAGCAGGCTCCGAGCCTGCGTCTGTAGCGGAAAGCGGGGACAGGAAATGCCAATTAATCCGACAAGAAAAGTCGGTGTTTTTCCCCTTGTGTGCCTTACGGAACGCAGGATTGTCGGACAATTGGCGTCAATAAGCGGCCAGATCGACGGCGTTTGCCGCGCTCGCTCACAGGGGTAGGTCACTGCCGGTTGCCCGCTAGCGTCAATGTCCTACAAAAAATTCCGCAGGTTCAGGTCGAGCAAAATGGCCCCTGCCATTGTCCGGGTTTGGGGGGCCATACAGGGGCCGGGGTGGGTGCTTGAATCCGCGGACGACCCCGTTTCAAGGAAGATCCACGCCATGTCCGCCGCCGACACCTTTCCCCTGACCTGCGCCCAGCGCGACATCTGGCTCGACCAGATCAGCCATGGCGATTCTCCGCTCTACAATGTCGGCGGTTATGTCGAGCTCGATGGCCGAGTGGACAGCGGGCTATTGAGCCAGGCGCTCGACCATCTGGTCCGCGTGCACGACGGGCTACGCACGGTGCTGGTGCCCCAGGCCGGTGGCGATGGCCTGGCGCGCCAGCGCTTCGCCTGCGACGTGCGGGTCGCGCTGGATGAGCACGACCTGCGCGACCACGGCTCGCCGTTCGAGGAGGCGCAGGAGCTGATCAAGAGGTTGCTGCAACAGCGCTTCGTTCTCGACCGCGGGCCACTGGTGCGCATGGCGCTGCTTCACCTGGGCGAGCGGCGCAGCCTGTTGGTCCTGCAAGGCCACCACCTGATCTTCGACGGTTGGGGCCTGGAGCAGTTCGTCTACCAGTTGGGGCAATACTACGGTTGGCTTGAGCAGGGCTTGGCGTTGCCGGACGCGGCGCCGTCCTACCAGGCTTTCATCGAGGACGACCTGGCGTATCAGGGCTCGGCACGCCAGCAGCGCGACCTCGCCTACTGGTTGGACAAATACCAGGCACTGCCCGATGCGTTGCTCAGGCCACGCGAACAGGGGCTGCCCGCCAGCGCCACGCCGAGCAATGCGCTGAAACGCAGCTTCGACACCAGGCTGCTGGCGCGCATGCAGCAACTGGCCGCCGAGCTGCAGGGGTCGCCCTTGCATGTGCTGTTGGCGGCGCTGCATGTCTGCTGCGCCCGGGCCTGGCAGCGTGACGACTGGGTGATCGGCTTGCCGGTGCGCAATCGCGGCAATGCCCGGGCCAAGGCGACGCAGGGAATGTTCGCCCAGGTCAATGCGTTGCGCATGGACTTCGGCAGGACCTTGAGTTTTGCCGAGCTGGTGCGGCGCATTGGCGACACCCTGAAGCGCGACCTGCGCCACCAGCGCTTGCCGCTGAGCGAACTCAACCGTGCGCTGGGCTTGTCCCGTGAAGGGCGTGGGCAGTTGTTCGAGATCACTGTGTCCTATGAGGAAGAGGGCCACGACTTGCGTTACGGCAGCCTCGGTGCGCACAGCGTCAAGGTGTGCAACGACCACGAACCCACGCCGTTATCGCTCTACCTGCGCAGCAACCCGCACAATGGCAAGGCCTGGCTGCACCTGGTGTACAACCAGGCCTGGCTGGCATCCGAGGACGTCGAAGTGTTCAGCACGCGCTTGCTTCACGTGCTGGCCCAAGGGCTCGAGCAACCTCAGGCGGGCATCGACAGCTACGACCTGTTGCTGGCCGAGGAACACCAGCGCCTGCGTCAGTGGAACGCCACCGCCCAGGACCCCGAGGGCCCGGCCTTGATTCACCGCCGTATCGAGGCCCAGGCCGCAACCCGCGCCGAGGCGACGGCCGCCGTGCATCAGGGGCGCAGCCTGAGTTACGGCGAGTTGAACGATCGCGCCAACCAGTTGGCCGCGCAACTGCTGGCCATGGGCGTGCTGCCAGAGCAGCGGGTGGCGGTGCTCGCCCGCCGTGGCCTGGACACCCTGGTCGGCTTGCTGGCGGTGCTCAAGGCCGGCGCGGCCTATGTGCCGGTGGACCCGGCGCACCCGAGCGAGCGCCTGCAGTACCTGATCGAAGACTGTGCGCCGAAGGTGGTGCTGACTCTCTCCGGCTTGCGTGACCGGCTACCGGCCACGAACGTGCCGGTGATCGAGCTGGACCGCCTGCCAGCGGCCACGGCTGGGCTGGCCAACCCCCAGGTAGAGCGGCTGTCCGGCGCCAACCTGGTCTACGTGATCTACACCTCCGGCTCCACCGGGCAACCCAAGGGCGTGATGGTCGAGCACCGCATGCTGGCCAACCTGGTCGACTGGCACTGCGCCGCCTTCGATCTGCACCCTGGCAGCCATACCTCCAGCCTGGCCGGTTTCGGCTTCGATGCCATGGCCTGGGAAGTCTGGCCAGCCCTGTGCGCCGGCGCGACGCTGCACCTGGCGCCAGTGGGCGAGGGGGGCGAGGACATCGATGCGCTGCTGCGCTGGTGGCGCGCCCAGCCGTTGCAGGTCAGCTTCCTGCCCACGCCCGTGGCCGAACACGCCTTCGCCCAGGGCGAGGCACACCCGACCTTGCAGACCTTGCTGGTCGGCGGCGATCGCCTGCGGCGCCTGGCGCGTGAGCGAGGTTGTCGGATCATCAACAACTACGGCCCGACCGAGGCCACG
Source organism: Pseudomonas sp. CAM1A (assembly GCF_047501685.1). Taxonomy (NCBI): domain Bacteria; kingdom Pseudomonadati; phylum Pseudomonadota; class Gammaproteobacteria; order Pseudomonadales; family Pseudomonadaceae; genus Pseudomonas; species Pseudomonas sp. CAM1A. Next base: position 32,926 of record NZ_JBFNXP010000015.1, read on the forward strand.
GTGGTTGCCAGTGCTGGCGAGGTGCACCCCGGGCAGGTGCTGCATATCGGCGCGCCGGTGGCCAATGCGCGCCTGTACGTGCTGGACGCCCAGGGCCGGCAACTGCCGGTGGGCGCCGTGGGCGAGTTGTACATTGGTGGCGCGGGGGTCGCCCGTGGCTACCTGAACCGCCCCGAACTCACCGCCGAACGCTTCCTCGACGACCCGTTCACCCAGCAGCCTGGCGCGCGGATGTACCGCACAGGGGACCTGGTGCGCTGGTTGCCCGAGGGCACCCTGGAATACCTCGGCCGCGGCGATGACCAGGTGAAGATCCGTGGTGTGCGGGTGGAGCTGGGCGAGATCGAGAGCGCGCTGGCCAGCCATGCGGCCGTGCGCGAGGCCGTGGTACTGCTGCGCGACGGGCAACTGGTGGCCTGGTATGTCGCCGGGCAGGCTCTGACCCCGCTGGACCTGCACGCGCACCTGCGCGAGCGCCTGCCCGCGGCATTGCTGCCATCGGCCTATGTGGCGATGGCGGCCTGGCCGCTGACCGCCAATGGCAAGCTCGACCGCCGCGCCCTGCCGGCGCCGGGCAGCGACGCTTCGGTGCGGCGCACCCACGAACCGCCCGAGGGCGAGCTCGAGCAGCGCCTGGCCGCGCTATGGGCCGAGCTGCTGGAGGTAGAGCAGATCGGTCGGCATGATCACTTCTTCGAACTGGGGGGCCATTCGCTGCTGGCGGTACGCCTGATCGAGCGCATGCGCCAGGCAGGGCTGCACGCCGATGCCCAGGTGCTGTTCGGCCAGCCGACCCTGGCCAGCCTCGCCGCATCGCTGGGCAGCGCCCCCGCGCAAGCGGTACCGGCCAACCGCGTGGCGCCGGGTTGCCAGCGCATCACCCCCGAGATGCTGGCCTTGACCCACCTCGACCAGGCCAGCATCGACCACATCGTCGGCACGGTTCCGGGCGGCGCGGTCAATGTGCAGGAGATCTACCCCCTGGCGCCATTGCAGGAGGGGCTGCTGTATCACCACCTCACCGACGAGCGCGATCCCTACCTGCAGCAGGCGCTGTTCGCCTTCGACAGCAGGGCGGCGCTGGAGGCGTTCAACCAGGCTTTGGCCCGGGTCATCGAACGCCACGACATCCTGCGTACCAGCCTGGCCTGGGAAGGCCTGGCACAGCCCCAGCAGGTGGTGTGGCGCCAGGCGTGGCTGCCGTTGAGCGTGCTCGGGCCCGGCCCGGGCGACGCGGCCACGCGGCTGCGCGAGCAGGGGCTGCGGCTGGACTTGCGCCAGGCGCCGATGATGGCTCTGGCCTGTGTCGAGGACAGCGCCCATGCGCGTTGGCTCGGCCTGTTGCATTTCCACCACCTGGTCAACGATGCCGTCTCGGTGCAGGTGCTGCTCGCCGAGCTGGCGACGCTGATGGCAGGCGACGGCCATGCACTGCCTGTTCCGGTGGCTTACCGCAACTATGTTGCGCTGAGCCGCGATGAGGGCCGGCAGGCGGGCCATGAACGCTACCTGCGCGAGGCCCTGGCCGGGGTGGAGGCGCCGCCCCGGCTGGCCGGCATGGCTGAGGGGCCGCAAGGGTTGGCGCAGGTCGAGACCTGCGCCGTCATCGTGCCCGAGGCCCTGGCCGCCACCCTGCGTCAGTGTGCGCGCAAGCACGACGTTGGCCTGGGCAGCCTGATGCACCTGGCCTGGGCGCAGGTACTGGGGGCGCTGGGCGGCCGTGACGAGGTGGTCTTCGGCAGCGTGCTGCTGGGCCGGGTGATGGCCGGTGAGGGTGCCGACCGGGCGCTGGGCATGTTCATCAACAGCCTGCCGCTGCGGGTGACGCTGGCCGGGCGTAGCGTGGCCCAGGCCCTGGCCGCTACCCACAGCCAACTGGCGGCGCTGCTCGGGCACGAGGACGCGCCATTGGTCCTGGCCCAGCGGTGCAGCGGCCTGCCGGCCGGCGTGGCGCTGTTCGACAGCCTGCTCAATTATCGGCATGGCGCGGCGCAGGCTGCGTCGTTGCCGGGCGTGACACTGCTCGAAGCCAGCGAGGTGCACAGCCATGCCCTGGTGCTGACCGTGGACGAGCAGGGCGACACTTTGCGCCTGAGTGTGCGCGCACCCCTTGAGCTGGGCGCCGAGCGCGTGCTCGGGCATGTGTCGTGCGCGTTGCGGACCTTGGCCGAGGCACTGACCGGCGACGCCACGGTGGCGCTCGACTCGCTGTCGACCTTGCCGGAGGACGAGCGTCGCTACCTGCTGGAGACCGTCAACGCCACCGAGCTGGCGCTGGACCCTGGGTACCCGCATCTGCCTGCTTTGTTCGCCGCCCAGGTGAGGCGTGCGCCGGATGCCGTGGCACTGCAGACCGAGCAGATGCAACTGACTTACCGCGAGCTCGACGCCCAGGCCAATCGCCTGGCGCACCACTTGATCGGCCTTGGTGTGCGGCCCGACACCCGGGTCGCCGTATGCCTCGAGCGCGGCGTGGCGTTGATCGTCGGCCTGCTGGGCGTGCTCAAGGCCGGTGGTGCCTATGTGCCGCTGGACCCCGACTACCCCGACGAGCGCCTGCACTACCTGCTGGCCGACAGCGCACCGCTGGCGCTGCTGGTGCAGGGCGCCACCCGTGGCCTGTTCGATGGCCAGCCAACACCGCTGGTGGACCTGGACCAGGGCGCCTGGCAGGCGCACAGCGACCAGGCGCCCGCGCTGGCGGAGCTTGGCGGCGGGCACCTGGCCTATGTCATGTATACCTCGGGCACCACCGGCACGCCGAAGGGCGTGATGGTCGAGCACCGTGGGCTGTGCAACTTGATGCGCTGGGGCAGCGACCTGTGCCCGCCGCAGCCCGATGATGCGTTGCTGCAACGGGCACCGTTCAGCTTCGACGGTTCGGTATGGGAGCTGTTCTGGCCGTTGTGCGCCGGGCTGCGCCTGGTGCTGGCGCGTCCCGACGGTCACCGTGACCCGGCCTACCTGGCGCAACTGATCCAGGCCCGCAGGGTAACCACCGTGAAGTTCGTGCCGGCCTTGTTGCATGCATTCCTCGACACCCCGGGCGTGGAGCGCTGCACCAGCCTGCGCGATCTGTTCTGCGGTGGCGGCGAACTGACCCTGGCACTGGCGCGGCGCGTGCGCGAGCGACTGCCCCAGGTGCGCCTGCACAATGTCTATGGCCCCACCGAGGCCACTGTCGACAGCACCGCCTGGACCTTGGAACCGCGGCAACCACTGCCCGTCGTCGCCCCACCGATCGGGCGGCCGATCGGCAACACCCGCCTGTATGTGCTCGACGCCAATGAACGCCCAGTGCCCATGGGGTGCGCCGGCGAGCTGTACATTGGCGGTATCGGCGTGGCCCGTGGCTACCTGAACTTGCCGGCGCTGCAGGCCGAGCGCTTCATCGCCAGCCCGTTCGTGGCCGGTGACCGGCTGTATCGCACCGGCGACCTGGTGCGTTACCGCGTCGATAGCGAGCTGGAGTTCCTTGGCCGCAACGATTTCCAGGTCAAGCTCAATGGCCTGCGTATCGAGCCGGGCGAGATCGAGGCCCTGCTGGCGAGCCACCCGGCCCTGGGCCAGGCCGTGGTGCTGGTGCGCGATGATCGCCTGGTGGCCTATGCCAGCTGCCGCGATAACCACGACGTGCCCGCGCTGGAAGCGTTGCGCGCCTACCTGCTGGCGCGCCTGCCGGCCTACATGGTGCCGTCGGCCTACGTGCTGCTGGCCGAGCTGCCGCTGAGCGCCAATGGCAAGGTCGATCGCAACGCCTTGCCGGTGCCGGACGCTGCGGCGGTGATCAGCCGGGCCTATCAGGCACCGCGCGATGAGCTGGAGCAGGCCTTGGCGCAGATCTGGACCGAAGTGCTGAAGATCGAGCAGGTCGGTCGCGACGACAACTTCTTCGAACTGGGCGGGCATTCGCTGTTGGCGGTCAGCCTGGTCGCGCGCATGCGCCAGGCCGGCCTGCACGCCGATGCGCGGTTGCTGTTCAGCCAGCCGACGCTGGCGGAACTGGCGGCCAATACCCGCCGCGAGCAGGTGCAGGTGGAGATCGCCCAGACCACCGTCCCGCTGCTGAAGGGCAGGCGGCGGATCTGATAGCGTCGCGTGACGGGCACTGCGTGGGGGACTACTTCGGCGAGATGCGGTAGACGCAGCGCCGGTCCCCCGAGATCAGGTGCTCGCAGCGCTCCACCAGCCCTTGCTCGCCGATCGCCGCCTGGAACACCTGCAGTTCGCTGCGGCAGAACCCCTGGCAACGGGTGGCGGCGATACAGATCGGGCAGTGGTTCTCGACGATCAGCCAGTTGTCGCCGTCGGCCTGGATCTCGGCCATGTAGCCTGCGCGTTCACGCAGTTGCACGAGGATACGCACCTTGTCTTCCAGGCTTTCGGCTCCCACGCAGGCTTGCTGGTACTCGCGGCTGTTGCTGTCTTCCATGCGGCTGATCAGGCGGTCGACGCCGTCGCTGCCGAACACCTGCTCGACGCTCTCGATCAGTTGCAGGGTCAGCACACTGTGGGAGTCGGGGAAGCGACGCTGGGCGGTGGCGGTCAACGTCCATTTCTGCGAGGGCCGCCCGGCGCCCTTGGCCGGCACGCTGATGCCGCTGATCAGCTCGGCCGCCTGCAGTTTCTGCACCTGCTGGCGGGTGGCTTCGAAGGTGATGGCGAGCAATTGGGCAAGGTCGGCGGTCTTGAGCGGCCCGCGGGTCTTGAGCAGGAACAGGATGCGGTCGGCGGTGCAGTTCGAATCTACGGTGGTCGAGGTCATGGAGCGCTGGAAACCGGGCGTGAATGAGCGGATCGGGCACTCTCCTGGGCCATCCTTTGCGCAGGCAAGTGGGCGAAGGATAGCCCGGATTCGCGGTGATTTGTGCAAGGCGAACGATTATCGATGAGAAAATTCATATGCGATAAAAATATAAAAGGTATTAGTTGTATTTATTTGATCCGCGTCTAGGCTGATCTGCGGAGCCTGTGCTTGCCGGTCCCAGGGAGGGGTGCGTGCAAGTGCGTCAACACCTTGCTGGCAAATGCCGGGCATGGGCCCATCAACAACAACTCGACAGGGATGTGAGTGCATGAATGCCCAGAAACCCGTGACCATCTATGAACACGCCGATGAAGTGAGCAGCCTGCAGAGCGTGGTCGACCTGGTGAAGCTCTCCGACCAGTACCGTCAGTCCGCCATCCTGCATTCGGCGCTGGCCCAGCGCGTGTTCGACCACACCCGCCAACCCGTCGGTGCCGAGGCATTGAGCGATGCGCTGGGTTGGGTGCCGAACAAGGGCCGTATCTTCCTCAACGCGCTGGTGGCCATGGGCCTGCTCAAGCGCACCGCCCAAGGCTTCGAGAACCTGGCGCTGAGCCAGCGTTTCCTGGTCAGCGACAGCGCCGAGTTCATCGGCCCGATCATCGACCACCAGCGCCTGCAATGGCACAACTGGCCACGCCTGGACGAAGTCCTGCGCAGCCGCGCTTCGCTGGACTTCCAGCAGGAAAATCGCTTCAAGCACGACCTGGCGGCCCGCGATGCCTTCAACGACGCCATGGTCCGTTTCAGCCAGCCCATGGTCGACGTGCTGCGCGACCTGCCGCTGTTCGACAAGGCCCATCGGGTGATCGACCTGGCCGGTGGCCACGGTACCTACCTGGCCGAGATCGCCAGCCGCCATCCGCAGGTCAAGGGCGAGGTCTGGGACCTGGAGCCCACCCGCGAGGCGGCCGCGGCCACCTTCGCCAAGTACCGGCTCGACGAGCGCCTGGGCTTCCATGCCCGCAACCTGCTGGACCTGGCCCAGTACCAGGGCGAGCGCGCCGATGTGGTGATGCTCAACGACTGCCTGCACTATTTCACCCGCGAGCAGGTGCGCACCCTGATTGCCGGTGCCGCCGGCATGGTCGAGGGCGACGGCGCGCTGCTGGTGCTGAGCATGGCCCTTGAAGACGATGAGATTCATCCGGCCCTGTCGGCCGACTTCTCCCTGCACATGATGCTCAACACGGCCAACGGCGAACTGCATCCGAGCCGCTACCTGATCGACAGCATGGCAGCGGCGGGGCTCACGGTGGAGCAGGAGCCGATCGGCCGCTATACCCTGCTGATCGGGCGGAGGGCTGCCTGATGTTGCGTCTATTGGCATTGCACGCCGCGCCGCTCGGTGACGCGGCGGCCCAGGCCCTGGACAATCTGGGCAGCGCCGCGGCGGCAGCGGGTTTCAGCCTGCAGGTCAGCCAGAAGCCGGCCGGCCAGGGGCCGGTGGACGCGGTCTGCCTGCTGCTCGACAGTGCCACGCCCCCGGCAGCGCTGAACACCCTGCTCAGCGAGGCCGCCGGGCTGTGCCGTAATACCGCGCTGGTGCTGGTACGGGTGCAAGGTACGCTGGCGCAGTTGCCGTCCGCCACGGGGGTGATCGCCCAGTGGCAGCAGGCCAGCCAGGGCTTCCTCTACCCGTACCCGCTGGATATCGCCAGCGGGCAGGTGCCCGGGGTGGTGATCAAGGACTGGCTGGCGGGCTTCGCCAAGTTCGCCGCGGCGACCAAGCTGTGGCGCTCTCTCGACGGCCTGGGGCTGGACGAGGCGGCGCGGGCCAGGCAGCGCCCGGAAATGAACCACGTGAACATCCTGACCCGCGACCTGGAGGCGTCCAAGGCCTTCTACAGCGATATCCTCGGCGCCAACTACTGCTACAACCTCGGCCCGCGCAAGGCAGTCATGGAGCTTAACGGCTTCGACTTCTTCATCGAGCAGAGCGAGTCGTTCAGCTACCCGGCCGGCTACCACATCGGCATACGGGCACTGCCCGAGGATGTAAGGCGCATTGCCGACCAGGTCACCGCCGCCGGCACCATCAAGCTGGTCAAGGGCAATGGCCCGGCCCCGGGTTATCACCATGGGCCGGACAACGTGCGCAGCGCCGTGTACTTCGAAGACCCTGATGGGTTGGTGATCGAGGTGTACAGCGCCGAAGTGGAGATGATCGAAAGCAACCCGCGGTTGCTCCTCGACCGTCTCTGACCCCACGTCGTCACACACCTGCCGCGCCTTTGCGCGTGCAGGCGTGTGCCCAGGCAGGTATTCGCATGAACAGCTACAAACAGTGGCATTGGCCACGGCTGCCCAGCCCGCTGCCCAAGGATGTCAGCGACCGGGCATTGATGGGCTATCCCGAGCAGTACCAGGAGCATCCCCTGCAGGCCCAGGTCGGCGAGGCGTTCGCCGATCTGCTGCAGGCTCCGCTGGATGTCCTGCTGGCGATTCTGGAACAGCAGCGCCAGCCTTTGGCGCGCCGCATCGGCGCCGGCGAGGTGCTGGCGCTGCGTGGTGATCCACGCATCGACACCTTCGCCCCGGACATGATCGACATTCCCGCGGCGCGGGTGCACATCGGCCTGGACCCAGGCGCGGTGACGCAGGTGATGGACCAGTTCGACGGGCTGGGTCTGGACCGCAGCTGGATCGACAAGGAGACCCCGCGCCACGCGGTCGAGCTGGCGGCGTTCCGCATCGCCCGCTTCCCGGTGACGCACCAGGAGTATCGCCAGTTCCTGCTCGACAGCGGTCACACCGGCATTCCCGACGGCTGGGCCTTCGGCCGCTACCCACGGCACCATGCCAACCACCCGGTGTACAGCGTCTCGGCCAGCGATGCCGATGCCTATGCCCGCTGGCTCAGCGAGCGTACCGGCCGGCGCTTCGCCCTGCCCAGCGAGGCGCAGTGGGAGTATGCCGCCGCAGGCCCCGAAGGGCGCCAGTTCCCCTGGGGCGATGCCTACCAGGTCGAGCATGCCAACACCGCCGAGCTGGGCTACCTGGACAGCACGCCGGTCGGCGTGTTCAGCGACGCCGCCTCGCCGTTCGGGGTGCTGGACATGGCCGGCAACGTCGAGGAGTACGTTGCCGAGGACTACCAGCCTTACCCCGGCGGCCCGCGCATCGAGGACGACCTGGTGCTCGATGTCGGCACCCACCGCGTGGCCCGCGGTGGCAGCTTCACCCGTTTCCGCGACCTGGCGCGCACCGCGCGCCGCCACGGGCGTTACCCGCGACCGATCTACGTCATGGGCTTTCGCCTGGTTGAAAACCACAACTGAGTTTTTCGTCTTCCGTGCAAGAGGTCTGATTCCATGAACAAGGATGTTTCGCTTCACACCATCGTGCCGATTTCCATCCTCGGCGGCGACGTCGATGCCCATTTCTTCGGCTTCAAGGGCTTCGAGCGCGACAAGGAGCATTTCGCCGTGGGCATCGGGCGCGATCAGTGCGACGTGCCGCTGGTGCGGGTGCACTCCGAATGCATCACCGGCGATGTGTTCGGCTCGCAGCGCTGCGATTGCGGCCCGCAGCTGCAGGAGGCCCTGCGCACCCTCAAGGAGGTCGGTGGCTACCTGATCTATCTACGCCAGGAAGGGCGCGGCATCGGCCTGTATTCCAAGTTCGAGGCCTACCTGCTGCAGGACTCGGGCCTGGACACCTACGAAGCCAACCTGCGTCTCAACCACCTGGCCGACTCGCGCTCCTTCGACCCGGCTGTGCAGATCCTGCGCGCCCTGGGCGTGGACCAGTGCCGGCTGCTGACCAACAACCCGGAGAAGGTCGCCCAGTTGCGCGCTGGCGGCATCGATGTGATCGAGCAGGTACCCACCGGGGTGTTCCTGACCAACCACAACCGCAATTACCTGCAGGCGAAGGCCGTCAAGTCCGCCCATTCGATCAAGCTCTGACCTCCAGCGAAAAAGGATCTTTCGATGAAACACATTGGCCCTATCAGCGGTATCGCCGCCCATGCCGCGCACTTCGTCGCCACCGCCGGCTATGACAACCAGGTGATCCTGTGGAATGCCATCACCGGCGAACCGATCCACCGCGTGCACCATGACCATCTGGCCAACCAGTGCGCCTTCAGCAGCGACGGTAAGCACCTGGTCAGCGCCAGCAGCGACTACACTGCGCGCATCTGGGAAGTACCGAGCATGCGCCTGAAGGCCGTGTTGCAAGGGCACAACGACGACGTCGAGATGGCGGTGTTCTCGCCTGACAGCCAGCGCGTGGCGACCTGCTCGCGTGACCACGTGCTGCGCATCTTCGACCTCGATGGCGTGCAGCTGCAGGCATTCCATGGCCACCAGGCCGACGTGATCTCGGTGGTCTGGTCGCCGGATGGCCAGCGCCTGATCTCCAGCAGCGACGACGGCACCGTGCGCCAGTGGGACACCCTCAGCGGCCAGCAATGCGACGAGGTGGACATCGGCGGCGTGGAAACCGACACCATCGCCATCACCCGGGAAGGCGTGGTGTTCGCCGGCGATGACGAGGGGCGTATCTCGATCATCGCCAACGGCCAGGTGCAGACCGTGCCGGCCCATGCCGCAGGGATCAAGCGCATCGTCTGGAACGACGACAAGCGCCTGCTGGTGAGCCTGAGCTACGACCGCTCGGCGATCCTCTGGACCTTCGACGCCGGGCGCAACCTGGTCAAGCGTCGCAGCACCGCGCTGCCGAGCATCGTCTGGCCACGCAGCTGCGCCTTCGTCGGCGACGAGCAACTGGTGTTCGCCACCTTCGGCTCGCGCTACGCCACCTGGAACTACGAGCAGGACCAATGGCAGGTGTCGGGCATCGAGCCGGCGGTGAGCATCAATGCCGTGGTGCGCAGCGAAGAGCGCCAGTACAGCATCGGCGATGCCGGCATCCTGCACCGTGACGACCAGCCGGTGACCTCGGTCGGCAGCCTGTGCAACTTCCTCCTGCCGTTCGGCCCGCTGTTGCTGACCGGTGGCCAGATGGGCCAGGTGTTCGATGGTCTGTCCGGGCGCATGCTCTACCAGCACCGTTCGCCGCTCAACTGTGGCGCCACCTTCGTCAAGCAGGGCGAGGACCTGGCGCTGATCGGCACCTACACCGGCGAAGGCCTGGTGTTCGGCCATGACGGCAAGGGCGGCCTGCGCCTGGTGGCGTCGATCCCCATGCACGACAACGCGATCAAGGGCGTGGCCGCCGACGAGCGTCACCTGTTCAGCGTCTGCGCTTCGGCCGACGCCGCGTTGCACAGCATCGCCGACTTCAGCTGCGTGCGGCACATCGAGGCGGCGCATACACGCATTTCCAACGGTTGCTGCCCGATTACCGGCGGTTTCGCCAGTATCGGCCGCGACCTCAAGCTGCGCCTGTGGCTGGAGACCGGCGACGAGGTGTTCGATTCGCCGCACCAGCACTCGATCAAGTGCATTGCCGCCTCCAGCGATGGCCGGGTGATCGCCACCGCCGCCTACAACGGCACCGTGGCGCTGTTCGACCTGGCCTCGCGACGCTGGCTGCCGGTGCAGCGCCCTACCGCCAGCGGCATTTCCTGCCTGACCCATGACGCGGCCAGCGATGCGTTCCTGGCCAGTTCCTATGATGGGCGCATCTACGGCATCGACGCCCGCCTGGCATCCTGAAGGAGCAGCACGATGAGCAAGCAAGCAAGCGACTTCATGCCCCAGGGCGACTACCGCAAGGCCCTCGACACCTCGTTCGTGCACCGCTACAGCCACGGCGAGGACGAGTGGTCGTGGGATGTCGGCATGATCCAGGCGGCCCAGGCCTTCCTCGAAAGCCTGGACGCGCGCGCCGACCAGCATGTGCTCGACCTGGGCGTGGGGCGCGGGCGCGATGCCTCGACCTTCATCCTCGCCGGGCACCGGGTGACTGGCCTGGATATTGTCGAGAACTCCAGTTGGCCGCTGTTGCGCAAGCGCTGGGGCGATCGCCTGAACCTGGTGAACAAGGCGGTGCAGGACTGGCAGCCGGCGCCGGGGACGGTGTTCGACGCGGCCCTGGACAACGGCTGCTTCCACCACCAGCACCCGGACGAATGGGGCCCTTACCTGGCCCATGTGCGCCGGCTGCTGCGCCCCGGCGCGCTGGTCGGGCTCAACGTGTTCGGGGTCGATGACGCCCACCCCGAGGCGGGGTGGCGGGAAATGGACAACCAGCGCCAGGGGTACTTCTTTACCGACGACGGCATTCGCCGCACGCTCGAGGCCCACGGCTTCACCTGGCAGGGCCTGGAGGTGATCGAGCGTCAGCATGGCGAGGCCCGCTATCTGCTGGCGCTGGTCCGCACGTGAGTGCGCTCGACCGCCATTACCTGGACATGGCCCTGGCGCTCGCCAGCCAGGGCCTGTACAGCACCATGCCCAACCCGCGGGTCGGCTGCGTGATCGTCAACGGTGGTCAAGTGGTGGGGCGCGGCTGGCACCAGCGCGCCGGCCACGCCCATGCCGAGGTGCACGCCTTGGCCGAGGCGGGCGCGGCGGCGCGGGGCGCCACCGCCTACGTGACGCTGGAGCCCTGCGGCCACCATGGGCGCACTCCGCCGTGCGCCGATGCCCTGGTGGCCGCTGGGGTGCGCCGGGTGGTCACGGCCAGTGCCGATGCGTCGCAGAGCATCGGCGCGATTCGCCTGCGCGAGGCGGGTATCGCGGTCGATGCTTTGTCTTGCCCGAGGGCGCGGGCGCTCAACCGCGGATTCTTCTCGCGCATCGAGCGCCAGCGTCCCTGGGTGCGGGTATTGCGGCCGGCGGCGCTGGCCATTGGCGCGATGGGTGAGGGCGCGATGCTCAGCCATTGCGACGAGCAGGCGCCGCTGGAGCACTGGCGGGGCAGGGCGTCGGCGTTGTTGACCACCTGTGACTGGGTCAAGGCCTGCGACCCGTCGCTGCTGGCGCAGGTACCGGCACAGCGAGTCGAGCCGGTGACACCGTTGCGGGTGGTGGTCGATCAGGGGCTCGATTGCCCGGCCTCGGCCAAGGTGCTGGATGGCCTTGCACCGACGCTGGTGCTGCATGCGGCGCAGGCGACACGCGACGGGCGCTATGCCCGGGCGCGCTGCCAGGTGATCGAGGAGGTCGATGCGCGGCGGGTGTTGCAGGCGTTGTACGAGCTCGATTGCAATGAAGTCCAGGTCGAGGCGCAGCCGGCGTGGTGCGAGGCTCTGGCGCGCCAAGGGCTGGTGGATGAGTGGTTGGTGCAGGTTTGAGCGTCCCGGTTCCCACAGGATGGCGCATGGCTTGAGGTTGACGCGATCGGTGTGGGAGCCGGCTTGCCAGCGATGCGCCGCGTTAGCGGCGCCAGCGATCTCAGCGGCTGCAGATCAACCCGACCTGCAGGCTGTTCTGCTCGAACAGGTCCCAATACCCCGGCGGATGCGCCTTCTTGCGGATGCCGCTGATCAGCGGGGCGATCCAGCGCACGTTGTGCAGGCCCACGTCATGGGCGGCCTGCTCGTAGACAGCCTTGTGCCAGCGATAGTAGGTGAAGTCCGCCGGCGGCGTGCTCATGAACTGTCCCTTGCAGCGCAAGCCGCCTTCGACCGGCTGTTCGTCCAGTACACGGATGCCGTACTCGGTGAAGTTGCCACGGGCCAGGTCGAAGTCCGGGTTGGCGGTATAGGCAATCAATCGACCGGACGGCTTGAGGTTGAGGGCGACGCTTTCGAACATGCGCCGCAGCTCCTCGACGCTGCCGGCGTAATTGAACAACCATGCCGCAGTGACTTTGTCGAATTGGCCGATCTGGCCCATCTGCGCCACGTCGCGCACTTCGTAGGCAATGCCGTCATTGGCCTGGCGCGCCTGGTAGATCATGCTCGGCGAGATGTCCACGCCATGCACCCGCGCCGCGCCCCAGTCCTTCAGGCGGCGGCTGAAGAAGCCATGGCCGCAGGCCAGGTCGAGGATCTCCTCGCCGATCACTTCGCCGGCCATGTAGCGAAAGGTGTCGACCTCGACCCCGCGCTGGCTGGCGTGGCTGGTGAAGTCTTCGAACTGCTCGCTGATGCGTTCGTAGACTTCCTTGGATTCCTTCATGGGCACTCCTTGCGTTCAGAGGTGAGGCGCAGCGCCAATGGCAGGGCCAGCAGCGGTGCGCAGGCAAATACGGCGAACAGCCACAGCGCCGCCCGGCGTGCGCCCTCCACGCCACCGGGCTCGACCAGCCCGGCGCTGTTGGCCACCAGGCCGGCCAGGGCAGCGGCCAGCGCGGTGGCATACAGCTGCACGGTGGTGATCGAGGCCGAAGCGAGGTTTTCCTCGCCGGGGCGTGCCGCCTGCAGCACGCGGGTAAGCAAGTGCGGCCAGCCCAGGCCGATGCCCAGGCCTACGCCGGCCAGGGCCAGGGCAAACGCGGCCAGGCCCGGCGCGCTGGCGACCCACGCCAAGGCGGGTGTCAGCAGTGCCAGGGCCAGCAGCGCCAGGGCCACCAGCAGCGGGCCGCATCGAATCTGCCAGGCACCGCCATCGCGGTCACGCCCGGCACTGGCCAGTGCGCCGACCGTCCAGCCAGCGGCCATCACGGCTGTCAGGTAGCCCGCGGCCAGGGGGCCGAAGCCATGGATGCGCTGCAGGAAGTAGGGCACGTAGATCTCGGTGGTGATGGCTGCGACCAGCAGGCACATCATCGCGAACAGTGCGCCCATCGGTTGCCTGAGGCTGTAGGCGCCCGTAGGCAGCAGGTGGTGGCGGGCGCGGGGATCAAGGCGGGCGATCAGCGCGGCGATGGCCAGGCCCGCGACGATCCCGCCCAGGTTGACCCACAGTGAGTCAGCCAGGCTGGCCGCGCAGATCGCCAGCACCGAGGCCACCAGGCAGGCGATCAGGCCATAGGCCGGGCGTGCGCCATTGTCGTCCAGCGCCTGGCGCGCCGGCAGGCGCAGGCAGACGATCAGCGCCAGGGCAGCGGCCACCGGCAGCAGCGACCAGAATGCCCAGCGCCAGTGCCCGCCCTCGGCGAACACGCCGCCCACGGCCGGGCCGCACAGTGTGGCCACACCCCACATCGCCGAGACCAGGGCCATGGCGCGGGGCCACAGGCGGCTCTCGAACACCAGGTGGATCAGCGCATAGCTCAGGGCGAACAGGATGCCGCCGCCCAGCCCCTGCACGCTGCGCCCGACCAGCAGCAGCGGCATGCTGGTGGCCATTGCGCACACTGCCGAACCGAGGCTGAACACCAGCAGCGCCAGCAGGTAGGCGACCCGTGGCCCGCCGCGGGCCAGCAGGCGGGTGGAAAGGGTGGAGCCGATGATCGAGGCCACCACGAACAAGGTGGTGTTCCAGGCATAAAAGGCCAACCCGCCGATTTCGTCGATCACCGTGGGCAGCAGCGTGGTGACGATATAGACATTGACGGCGTGCAGGGCGACCCCGCCGGCCAGGGCGATCGAGCGCAGCGCATTGCCGCCGCTGAGCAGTTCGCTCCAGCGTGCGGGGGGCTGTTCGGGGATGGCGGTCATGAAGGCTCCTTGCGTGATCCTGCGCTGGGAGTCTAGGAGCCGGAAAATCATTATTCAAGAAGTTGCTTGTGTAATTTGGCCGCAGAGGATTTGTTAGGATCGTGCTCTTTTATCTTGTTCCAGGAGCTTCCCCCATGATCATCAGCACCACCAGCCAGCTCGAAGGCCGCCCCGTTGCCGAGTACCTCGGTGTGGTCAGCGCCGAATCGGTGCAGGGGATCAACTTCGTGCGCGATTTCTTCGCACGCTTTCGCGATTTCTTCGGTGGCCGTTCGCAGACCCTGGAAAGCGCGCTGAAGTTGGCCCGAGAGCAGGCCACCGAGGAGCTTGTGGCGCGGGCACGGCAGTTGCAGGCCGATGCAGTGGTAGGCGTGGACTTCGAGATCAGCATGCCGTCGGTGCAGGGCGGCATGGTCGTGGTGTTCGCCACCGGTACGGCGGTGCGGTTGAAGTAAGGCCAGTTGCCACTGGTCGGGCAAGGAGTTTTTGTCCGGCTGGTCTGCAAATGACCGGCTAGTCTCACTTCTGACGGGCCGCTGCTTCACTAGGCAGGTGCATTGCCTGCCGGCACGGTCGCCATTGGAGGGAGTCAGGGCATGAGCGAATCTTTTTTTGAAGACCTGAACGATGCGTTTCCGATCAACAGCCAGGTGCGCTGCGGGCAAGCGGCTTTGCGCCTGGGTTTTGCCAACATGACCCTGGACGAGTCGGAGCAACTGCAGCCGGCGCACCTGCAACGGGCCAAGAAGGGGCGGTTCACACCGCGTGTCCCGTCGAAAAAGTGAAACAGCACATCAGCGGGGCAAGCCCGTTTCTACAGGCAAGCAAGGTCTGTGGGGGCGGGCTTGCCCCGCGATCATGTTTGTCCGATCACTGCAAAACCGCCCAACGGCACGCATTTCCCGTCATTTCTTGATCCCGCTCATGGTATCGGCGCGTCCCCCTCGCCGCCGGCTCGAGGCTGTGCTTTTCTTGCGCGGCATTTCAGACACGGAGTATCGACTTCAATGCGAATCAGGGAAGAGACGTACTGGCAATGGGCCGATGCGCAGTTGCACAGCCGCAGCCATGACGAGGAGTTGAGCGACGGCACCAGCTTCGATGTGCAGGTGCGCCTGTCCAGGGTTGGTGCCACGCAGCTGTTTCTCGGGCTGTACGCCCGCGGCGGCAAGGCGTTGCTGGAGGAGTACTACCCCTCGCGCCCGGGTGAAACCATGACCCGCGCCCTGGTGTGGGGTGTGGACCGCGCCCGCGCCCTGGCCACAGGTGCCTTGCCGTTGCCCGAAGCCATGCCGCGCAGGCGCCAGGCATGAAAAAGCCCGGCCTTTGTCGGGCCGGGCTCAAGAAACGGTGTACTGATCGCAGGATCAGTTCAGCGTGTCGATCACCTTGATTGCCTGCCGCTCACGGGCGGTCGGCCATTCTTGTTGCAGGGTCTCGAGCACGCGACCGACGAAGGAGGTGTCGGCGGCGGCCTTCTTGCCGACGTAGCCCTGGCCACGGCGGTAGACCTTGAAACGGGCGCGCATGCTGGGCATGTGCGATTCGAATTCGTCCTCGATCGTGTTCGGCGGCAGGCGGTCCAGGCGGACCTCGCCGGACTGGCTGACCCACAGCAGGTGGTCGTCGAGGCTGTCCTTGCGCGCGGCGAACAGCTGGGCCAGTTGGTCGATGGTTGGATTGTTGTTCAAGTTCATCATAAAGCCCCCATTACTCACATTCGTCGGTGAAGTTCGGCTGAAGTTCACATTTGGCGCCACACCATGTAGCGCGCTAACCAAGGCTGCTACAGCAGCTTCGCAACAGGGGCTTTCTCACGCTGCCTTCTGGGCAGTTTCCCTCTCCACGGACGGCCTGCGTTACCGCGCAGGCCGTCTGGAACACCCTTGCCACCGCTCCCGATCAGGGAGACGGCCTCATCATGCACAAGGCGCGGGAAGGGCGTCAATCGTTTTGTAGTGATTATTTTTAGTCACTACATCTTGTCGGACAATCCTGCCGATTCTTTCACGCCAGCCCGTTGTCGCCGTGCTCGAGGTAGCCGGGGCGTTGCCGCAACCGCTGGTGATAGGCCTCCAGCGCCGGCAGTCGCGGGTGCTCCAGCGGCGTGCGCCGCCAGCGGTTGAGGGACAGGCCGATGGCCACGTCGGCGAGGCTGAACGCGTCGCCGGCGACATAGGCGCCGGTGGCCTGCAGGCGCGCTTCGAGCAGGTGCATCCTGGCCGTCCACTGGGCGCTGCTGGCGGCCAGCAGCGCGGGATCCTGATGTGTCGGTGCCTGGCGCACCAGCGACAGGAACGGGTAGCGCCAGGCGTCGTTGAGGTCGGTGGCCTGCCAGTCCAGCCACTGGTCCACCGCGGCGCGGGCGCGCGGGGCGCTGGGGTAGAGCGCCTCGCCGCCGTACTGGTTGACCAGATAGCGCAGGATGGTATTGGACTCCCACAGCACAAAGTCGCCATCGACGATCACCGGCACCATGGCGTTGGGGTTCAGCGCCAGGAACTCGGGTGTATCGGTGGCGCGAAAGCCGCTACCCCAGTCTTCGCGCTGGAACGGCAGGTTCAGTTCGGCGCAGGTCCACAGCACCTTGCGCACGTTGATCGACGAGGCCTTGCCCAGGATCTTCAGCACGTCACGGCTCCAGGCTGGAAAGGATGCGTTGCGCGGCGCGCACGCGTTCTTCGTTGGGGTAGTTGCGGTTGGCCAGCAGCACGATACCCATCTGCCTGGACGGCACGAACGCCACATAGGCACCGAAGCCGCCGGTGGCGCCGGTCTTGTTGTACCAGGCGGCAGGGTCGGCGGGCAGCGGCGGGTTCAGGGCCTGGATCGGGTTTTCCCCGCGGATGATCTTGGCTCCGTTGTATTCCAGCAGGGTGTCGAGGGTGGCCGGGTAGGGGTAGCGCTCCCAGCCCAGGCCCTGGGTCATCGCGCCGACCTGGAAGTAACCGGACTGGGTGATGGCGATGGCCTTGCGCATGGCCGGGTCGAGCGTGTCCGGCTGCAGTTGCAGTTGAACATAGCGCAGCAGGTCGCTGGCGCTGGTCTTGATGCCGTAGGCCTGCTCGGCATAGGGGCCCGGGTTGACCCGCACCGGGTTGTCCTTGGCGTCGTAGCCTTGCGCGTAGAGCCCGCGGGCGCTGGCCGGCACCTCCAGGTAGGTGTGCTTGAGTCCCAGGCGGGGCAGCACCTGTTGGGTCATCAGTTCGGCGAACGGCCGTTGCTGGGCGCGGGCTGCCAGGTCACCGAACAGGCCCAGGCTGGGGTTCGAGTAGCAGCGGTGAGTGCCAGGTGCGAAGCGGCGCTGCCAGTGCTGGAACCAGGTCAGGGTCTGGTCTGGTGTCTGTACCTCATCGGGGAACTGCAAGGGCAGGCAGTCGCCGCTGTAGGCACCCAGTTCCAGCACGCTGGCCTTGCCGATCGACGCCTTGGCCAGGGCCGGCTGGTAGTGGCTGGCCGGGGCCTGCAGGTCGAGTTTGCCTTCGGCGCTGGCCAGGGCGGCGAGGGTGGCGGTGTAGGTCTTGCTCACCGAGCCGACCTCGAACAGCGTATCGCGGGTCACGGCCTGGCCGCTGGTCTTGTCGGCCAGGCCATAGTTGAAGTAGTGCGCCTGGCCATTGGCATACACCGCCACGGCCATGCCGGCGATGCCGTGCTCGCGCATCAGAGGCTGGATGACGCCATCGACGCTGTGCTGCAGGTCGCCGGCCAACAGTGGTGGCGCGGTCAGCGTCAGGGCAGTGGCCAGCAGCAGGTGTGGGGGACGTTTCATGGTGCAAGGTTCCTTTTCGTGATTCAGCCGCCGGGTTGTCCGTTGGGCGACACTGACGGGAGTTCCGGCGTTAGCGGCATAAAGGCCGAGACCTTATCGTCCAGGCTTGCACAAAGACAAGACGGAACCTGTGATGAGATATCTGCGCATGCTGTTCGACAACTTCACCCTGGCCCTGCTCGGGGTGGTGTTCATCGCCACCGTGCTGCCGTGTTCCGGCGACGGCGCGGTGTTGTTCGGCTGGCTGACCAACCTGGCCATCGGCCTGCTGTTCTTCCTGCACGGCGCCAAGCTGTCGCGTGAGGCGATCATCGCCGGTGCCGGCCACTGGCGCCTGCACCTGCTGGTGTTCTCCTGCACCTTCGTGCTGTTCCCGTTGCTGGGGCTGGCGTTCAAGCCGCTGTTCGTGCCGCTGGTGGGCAACGAGCTGTACCTGGGCGTGCTCTACCTGTGCGCCTTGCCGGCCACGGTGCAGTCGGCCATCGCCTTTACCTCGCTGGCCCGTGGCAATGTGCCGGCGGCGATCTGCAGCGCGGCGGCCTCGAGCCTGCTGGGCATCTTCCTCACGCCGCTGCTGGTGATGCTGCTGCTGGGCGCCTCGGGCGATACCGGCTCCGGGCTGGACGCGGTGCTGAAGATCACCCTGCAGTTGCTGGTGCCTTTCGTTGCCGGGCAGATCGCCCGCCGCTGGATCGGTGCCTGGGTCAAGCGCAATGCACGCTGGCTGAAACTGGTGGACCAGGGCTCGATCCTGCTGGTGGTGTACACCGCCTTCAGCGAGGCGGTGGTGACCGGGTTGTGGCACACGGTGTCGGCGCAGCACCTGGCAGGCCTGTTCGCCGTGTGCGGGATCCTGCTGGCGGTGGTGCTGCTCGGCACGCGGCTGCTCGGGCGACTGCTGGGCTTCAATGTCGAGGACCGCATCACCATCCTCTTCGCGGGCTCCAAGAAGAGCCTGGCGACCGGCGTGCCCATGGCCCAGGTGCTGTTCGTCGGCGGTGGCATCGGGGCGATGATCCTGCCGTTGATGCTGTTCCACCAGATCCAGCTGATGGTCTGCGCGGTGCTGGCCCAGCGTTATGCGGCGCGGGTCGAGGAGGGCGGGCAGGCAACGGCGGCTTCCTGAAACGGAGGCCTTGCCGCAGGCCCGCGCCAGCAACCTACCAGGCCAGCGGCCGGTCGAAGCCTTTCCAGCACAACCAGCGTCGCACCTCGCCATGCGCCCCCGTGCCGATCTGCCACTGCGGTCGGCCACGGTCCAGGGCGATCTGCGAAATGAACCCGGCATGGCTGGCCGCCACCAGGGTGCGGCCGTCGGCGCTGATGTCCATGGCGCTGATGGTCGAACCAAGATAGTGCTGCCAGTGCTCGTGGCCGTCCTCGCCGAAGGCGCGCAGGTAGCCATGGGCGTCACCGACGATGTATTCGCCGTTACGGGCCACCCCGGCGTAGACCCTTGCGCCGCCCTGCAACAGTGGCGTGCGCGGGTCCTTGCTGTAGAAACCGGTATCCAGCCCCGGCAGGTCGGCCACCCGCACGCCGACGGTGCCGCCCTGATAGAAATGGCAGGCATTGAGGATCAGCTGGTCGCCCCGCCGGTTGAACAGCGCGAAGTGCGGGTACTCGCTGGCCGGGCCGACCTCTGCGAGGCGCCTGAACTGCTCGTCGAGCACCAGGTGACGACCGCATTGTTCGCCCAGGGCGACCAGCCTGCCGTCCGGTGACAGCGCGGCATGTGCCATGGTCAGGCCCAGGGCGATGTCGTCCGGGTCGGTGCCCTGGCGCAGTTCTTCGAGAATGTCGTCCTCGCGTGGCAGCAGACGTGTGGCGCCGGTGGCGGCAAGCACGAAGATGCCGTCGCTGCTGACCAGCAGCACCCGCTGGCCATCGGGGAAGGGCAGCAGCGCGGTGGGCGTCGGCGGCAGGTCGAAGGGGTCGAACGGGTAACCCGCCGGCAACCCCTCCAGGCCATGGGGCCAGGCCAGCCGGGCCACCTGCGGGCCGCCCCAGCCATCGGTCACGCGTACCCCCTCGGCGTTGGCCAGGGCGTAGTAGCGCCGCCCTGGGCAGCGCCCGAAGTGCTCGACACCGATTACCGGGGTGACGCCTTGGCCATCGAGGCGCAGCACCTGGCCGCGCTCGAACGGCATGCCGATGCGCACCAGCAGGCTGCCGTCGTCGAGCAGCAGCAGGTTGCCGATGCCCTGGGCCTGCTCGTCGAGCAATGGCAGCAGCGGCAGGTGCGCCGGGGGCCAGGCTTCGCGAAACAGCTGGCGTTGCTGCTCGTCGGTGCCCGGGCGGTTGATGGCCAGCAGCGCCGCCTGCCAGGCCTCGAGCAGGTGCTCGGTGGCCGGCGCCTGTGGTTCCTCCAGATCGTCCCAGCCTTGCGCGTGGCCCTGCGCGACATAGCGATTGATGGCCTCGGCATAGGCGATGACCGCCTCGCGCCATTGCTGCTGGGGGTGCTGCTTGTCCATGGGCGGATCGAACTCCTTGTTCCGCAGGGTAGGTAGTGTGCGACAAAAAGGTGCACGCAGGCGCGCATGGTACTCCGTCCGCACCCGCGGTTGTGAGGCCCCGCCTTGATGCGTACCATGCCGGACATCCTTCCAATAAAAAACGTGCGTCACCGGCCTGGCATCTGGGCAGGCGATGCGCGTCCTGTTGCCTTGTCCGCGGAGAAAAACGTCTTCACATGAATGGTCCCGTCCCCACCTCCATGCCTCCCACCGCCGGCAGCGGCAGTTGGCTGAGCGTCATCGCCCTGGCGCTGGCGGCGTTCATCTTCAATACCACCGAGTTCGTCCCGGTGGCGCTGCTCAGCGATATCGGCCGCAGCTTCGAGATGAGCACCGCGCAGGTCGGTCTGATGCTGACCATCTATGCCTGGGTGGTGGCGCTGGCCTCGCTGCCGATGATGCTGGTGACCCGCAACATCGAGCGCCGCCGCCTGCTGCTGCTGGTGTTCCTGGTGTTCATCGTCAGCCACCTGGCGTCGTGGCTGTCGCAGAGCTTCGCCATGCTGCTGGTCAGCCGCATCGGCATTGCCCTGGCGCATGCCGTGTTCTGGGCCATCACCGCGTCGCTGGCGGTGCGCGTGGCGCCGCCCGGCCAGCAGGCCAAGGCGCTGGGCCTGCTGGCCACCGGCACCACCCTGGCGATGGTCATGGGCATCCCGCTGGGGCGGGTGGTGGGTGAGGCGCTGGGCTGGCGCATCACCTTCCTGTGTATCGCCGGGGTGGCGCTGGCGACCATGCTCTGCCTGATGAAGTCGCTGCCGCTGCTGCCAAGCCAGAACTCCGGTTCGCTGCGCAGCCTGCCGGTGCTGTTCAAGCGTCCGGCGCTGGTGATCACCTACATGCTGGTGACCCTGGTGATCACCGCGCAGTTCACCGCCTACAGCTACATCGAGCCCTTCGCCCTGCACGTGGCGCGGATCAGTGGCGAACACACCACGTTGCTGCTGTTGCTGTACGGCGGTGCCGGCGTATTCGGCTCGGTGCTGTTCAGCCGCTACAGCGAGCGCTTCCCCCATGGCTTCCTGGTGGGCGCCATCGGCGCCCTGGCCGCGTGCCTGCTGTTGCTGTTGCCGCTGTCGGGCAATTTCCAGGTGTTCGCCGCCCTGAACATGGTCTGGGGTGTGGCGATCCTGAGCTTCAGCCTGGCCTTGCAGTCCAAGACCCTCAAGCTTGCCTCGGATGCCACCGACGTGGCCATGGCGCTGTTCTCCGGTATCTACAACATCGGAATCGGCGGCGGTGCGTTGCTTGGCAGCATTGTCAGCAGCCAGGTGGGCGTGGCGCATATCGGCCTGGTGGGGGGCGGTGTGGCGGTTGTCGGCCTGGTGCTGGCGCTGGCCAGTACCCAGCGCTTTCGCGAAGCCCTTGGGCGCGTGCCTGGGCAGGCGTGAGCATGTCTAGCGCAGCGCTCGATGCCGCGCTGTCCCATTACCTGCCCCCGGTAACGCCGGGGCACTGACCCGCATCAACGCTCCCTCGATCATGCGCCCCTGTAATAGGGGCGCTTGTGTATCGGCAAGGCTGCCTCTAATATCCAAGCGTTTTCTTGTGTAATTGCCTGGCGTCCCGCCCAGGCCATCAATACGGACGTTGATATGGATTTGCACACCTCCCTGTGGCTGTTCCAGGCCATCCAGGCCGTGGGCCTGGCGTTGTGGCTGAGCATCGCGGTATTGAACAACCTGCAGGCTTTCGCCAGCTCCGTCGGCGCCATTGGCGCCACCTTGGCCATGGCGCCATTGCGCCAGCCGCCGGCCATCGAATTCCCCTTGCTGCGCAGGGCCTGCCATTCGGCGGGCCTGGCCCGCGCCGCGCTGCTGGTGATCCTGCTGCTGCAGATCGTCGCCAGCCTGGCGGCCTGGGTCGGCACCTATGGGTTGATCGTCGTGCAGGATCCGCTCATGGCCCGCACCTGGTTGAACCTGGCGCTTGGCGCCTTCCTTGCCTTCACCTTCGCCATGCTGCTCGGGGGCCTGTGGTTCGGCTACTGGATACGCCAGGAAGGCCTGCAGCTCACCCACCTGGTGCTGGTGCTGTGGGCGACCCTGGCGTTCTTCCTGTTCAACCTGGATTGGGCCTGAGGCGAGGACGCGCAATGAATAGCAAGGCAATACTTGGCAGTGCCCTGGTGCTGGCCCTGGTCACCGCTGGTGGCCTGGCCTGGCGCCACACCGGGCAGGCCCAGGCCACGGCAGCCGCGCCGCGGCACCTGGTCAAGGTGGCCCTGGCCACGGTACAGAAAGCACCCCAGAAACGCGCCTTCGCCGGTGTCGGCGAGCTGGAGGCGGTGCACCAGGTGCTGGTGTCGGCCGAGATCGGCGGGCGGGTGACGGCGATCAACTTCAGCTCCGGCCAGCAGGTGCGCAAGGGKGATGTGCTGGTCACCCTCAATGATGCCCCGGAGCAGGCCGAGCGCCTGCGTCTGAAGGCCCAGCTGGACAATGCACGGACCAACTACCGGCGGGTCAAGGACCTGCTGCGCGAGAACGCCGCCACCCAGGAGCAACTGGACAACGCCCTGGCGGCCCGCGACATGGCCCAGGGCGAGCTGGCCCGTACCGAGGCGGTGATCGCCCAGAAGGCGGTGCGCGCACCCTTCGACGGGCGCCTGGGCATCCGCCGGGTGAACCAGGGCCAGTACCTCAATGTCGGCGACCCGGTGGTCAGCCTGATCGACACTCGCAGCCTGTACGTCAACTTCTCCCTCGAGGAGCAGCTCAGCGCCCAGCTGCGCACCGGTCAGGCGGTCGAGGTGCGCCTGGATGCGTTCCCCGATACGGCTTTCACCGCGCATATCACTGCCATCGACCCGTTGATCGGCCGTTCGCGCACGGTGCAGGTGCAGGCCACCCTGGCCAAGCCCGATGCGCGCCTGTCGGCCGGCATGTATGCCAGCGTGCAGGTAGCCAGCCCCGATGACGGCCAGGTGCTGACCGTGCCGGAAACCGCCGTGGCCTACACCGCATACGGCGACACGGTGTTTGTCGCCCGCCACGATGCCGCCGCCGATGCCCTGGTGGTACAGCGTGTGGCAGTGCGTACCAGTGAGCGCCAGGCCGGCCGGGTGGTGATCGAGCAGGGCTTGCGCGAGGACGACCAGGTCGTGGTGTCCGGGCAGTTGCGCCTGAGCGACGGCGCCGCCGTGCAAGCCACCGAAGACACCCTGCAGGCCCCGGCCAGCGGCGCCTGACCCCAGCGAGAAAACGTCATGACATTCACCGACCTGTTCGTGCGCCGGCCTGTGCTGGCGCTGGTGGTCAGCACCTTGATCCTGCTGCTGGGGTTGCTGTCGCTGCTGCAGTTGCCGATCCGCCAGTACCCCTTGCTGGAAAGCTCGACCATCACCGTGACCACCGAGTACCCCGGCGCCCCCGCCGAGCTGATGCAGGGTTTCGTCACCCAGCCGATCGCCCAGGCGGTGTCATCGGTGGAGGGCATCGACTACCTGTCATCCTCGTCGGTGCAGGGCCGTAGCCTGGTGACCGTGCGCATGGAGCTGAACCGCGACTCGACCCAGGCTCTCACCGAGGTGATGGCCAAGGTCAACCAGGTGCGCTTCCGCCTGCCGGAGCGGGCCTACGATCCGGTGATCGAGCGCTCGGCCGGCGAGTCCACGGCGGTGGCCTACATCGGCTTCGCCAGCGCGAGCCTGCCGATCCCGGCCATGACCGACTACCTCACCCGGGTGGTCGAGCCGCTGCTCAGCACTATCGAGGGCGTGGCCAAGGTCCAGGTGTTCGGCGGCCAGACCCTGTCCATGCGTCTGTGGATCGACCCGGCGCGCCTGGCCGCCCGGGGCCTGACCGCGGCCGACGTGGCCGAGGCGGTGCGCCGCAACAACTACCAGGCGGCGCCGGGCAAGGTGAAAGGCCAGTACGTGATCGCCAATATCCGCGTCGACACCGACCTGACCTCGGTCGGCGACTTCCGCGAGCTGGTGATCCGCAACGACGGCAACGGCCTGGTGCGCATCCGCGACATCGGCACCGTCGAGCTGGGTGCGGCTTCGGCCGAGACCAGCGCCAGTATGGACGGCGTGCCAGCGGTGCACCTGGGGCTGTTCGCCACCCCGGGCGGCAACCCGCTGGTGATCGTCGACGGCATCCGCCAGTTGCTGCCGCAGATTCGCCAGACCCTGCCGCCGGACGTCAAGGCCGAGCTTGCCTTCGAGACGGCGCGCTTCATTCAGGCCTCCATCGACGAGGTCACCAAGACCTTGCTCGAGGCCCTGGCAATCGTCGTGGTGGTGATCTACCTGTGCCTGGGCTCGCTGCGCACGGTGCTGATCCCGGTGGTGACCATCCCGCTGTCGATGCTCGGGGCCGCGGCGCTGATGCTGGCGTTCGGCTTCAGCGTCAACCTGCTCACTTTGCTGGCCATGGTGCTGGCGGTGGGGCTGGTGGTGGACGATGCCATTGTCGTGGTGGAGAACGTCCACCGCCATATCGAGGAAGGGCGTACTCCGGTGGCGGCGGCGTTGATCGGTGCCCGCGAGGTAGCTGGGCCGGTGATCGCCATGACCATCACCCTGGCGGCGGTGTACGCGCCGATCGGCATGATGGGCGGCTTGACCGGCGCACTGTTCCGCGAGTTCGCCCTGACCCTGGCCGGCGCGGTGGTGGTTTCCGGCGTGGTGGCCCTGACCCTGTCGCCGGTGATGAGCTCGTTCCTGCTCGACGCCCGCCAGTCCGAGGGGCGCATGGCCCATGCGGCCAACCGTTTCTTCGACTGGCTGGCCGAGCGCTACGCCCATGTGCTGGGCTTCTCGCTGAAACACCGCTGGATCAGCGTCGGTTTCGCCTTGCTGGTGCTGGTCAGCCTGCCGCTGCTGTACGCCTTGCCGCAGCGCGAGCTGGCGCCGACCGAAGATCAGGCCGGCTTGCTCACTGCGATCAAGGCGCCACAGCACGCCAACCTGGCCTATGTG
The DNA here is from genome assembly GCF_047501685.1 of Pseudomonas sp. CAM1A. Classification (NCBI taxonomy): domain Bacteria; kingdom Pseudomonadati; phylum Pseudomonadota; class Gammaproteobacteria; order Pseudomonadales; family Pseudomonadaceae; genus Pseudomonas; species Pseudomonas sp. CAM1A. The sequence goes on from NZ_JBFNXP010000015.1 coordinate 58,414, forward strand.
GAACGCTTCGCCGACAAGCTCGACGCGGTCTACCGGACCCTGCCGGAAACCGTCAGCACCTGGATCATCAATGGCAGCGACGGCATCGCCTCGGGCATCGGCGGCATCAACCTGCAACCGTGGCGCGAGCGCGAACGCAATGCCTCGCAGATCCAGCTCGACCTGCAGGCGGCGGTCAACGATGTCGAGGGCACCAGTATCTTCGCCTTCCAGCTGCCCGCGCTGCCGGGCTCCACCGGCGGCCTGCCGGTGCAGATGGTGCTGCGCAGCTCGCAGGACTACCGGGTGCTGTTCGACACCATGGAGCAGGTCAAGGCCAAGGCGCGGCAGAGTGGCCTGTTCGCCGTGGTCGACAGCGACCTGGACTACAACAACCCGGTGGTACAGGTGCGCGTCGACCGGGCCAAGGCCAACAGCATGGGTATCCGCATGCAGGACATCGGCGAGTCGCTGGCGGTGCTGGTGGGCGAGAACTACCTCAACCGTTTCGGCCTCGACGGCCGCTCCTACGACGTCATCGCGCAGAGCCCACGCGACCAGCGCCTGACCCCGCAGGCCCTGACCCGGCAATACGTGCGCAGCGAGGAGGGCAGGCTGGTGCCGCTGTCCACCGTGGTGCAGGTCAGCGAGCAGGTCGAGCCCAACCGTCTGACCCAGTTCAACCAGCAGAACGCGGCGACCTTCCAGGGTATTCCGGCAGCCGGCGTCACCCTGGGTGACACTGTGGCCTTCCTCGAGCAGGTCGCCGCCGAATTGCCGGCGGGCTTCAGCATCGACTGGCAGTCCGACGCGCGCCAGTACCAGCAGGAAGGCAATGCCCTGATGCTGGCCTTCCTCGCCGCAGTGGTGGTGATCTACCTGGTGCTGGCGGCGCAGTACGAGAGCCTGGTCGATCCGCTGATCATCCTGATCACCGTGCCGCTGTCGATCAGCGGCGCGCTGCTGCCGCTGGCGCTGGGGGTGGCCACGGTGAACATCTACACGCAGATCGGCCTGGTGACGCTGATCGGCCTGATCAGCAAGCACGGCATCCTCATGGTCGAGTTCGCCAATACCTTGCAGGCCGAACAGCACCTGGACCGGCGCACGGCCATCGGCAAGGCGGCGCAGATCCGCCTGCGGCCGATCCTGATGACCACGGCGGCCATGGTGGTGGGGCTGATCCCGCTGTTGTTCGCCTCGGGCGCCGGCGCCGCCAGCCGCTTCGGGCTCGGTGTGGTGATCGTCACCGGGATGCTGGTCGGCACCTTGTTCACCCTGTTCGTGCTGCCGACCATCTACAGCCTGCTGGCCCGTGACCATGCCAGCACGGCGCGTTCGGCGCGGGCCCGCTCGTTGGCCGAAACCCTGGAGAGCCAGCCATGAAGCCGGTATTCGTCGTATCCCTGATGGCCCTGGCCTTGTCGGCCTGCAGCGTCGGCCCCGACTACCGCAAGCCCGAAGCCTCTGCCAGTGGCCTGCACAGCCCGCAGCGCGCCGCCTTCGCCGCCCGTGGCGAGATGCCGGAGCAGTGGTGGCGGTTCTTCGACGATCCGCAACTGGTGCGCCTGGTCGACCAGGCCCTGGCCAACAACCACGATATCCGCCAGGCCCATGCCAATCTGCTGGCGGCGCGGGCGCTGTTCGACGACCGCAGCCTCGACCGCTACCCCTGGGTTACCGCCCGCGCCGGCTACAACCAGAGCCTGGAGCAGCAGCAACCGGCCGATGGCAGCGACCCACGGCGCATGCGCACCGAGCAGTACCGCGCCGGATTCGACGTGCAGTGGGAGATCGACCTGTTCGGCCGCTTGCAGCGCCTGACCGATGCCGCCGAGGCCCGTGCCGACGCGGCAGCGGCGGACCTGCGCCAGGTGCGGCTGAGCATCGCCGCCGAAGTAGCGCGCAACTACTACCTCAAGCTCGGCCTCAAGCGCAGCCTTGTGGTGGCCGAGGATCAGGTCGAGGCCTGGCGCGAGACCCTGCAGCTAACCAGCGCCCAGGTGCGCGCTGGCAGTGGCCAGTACGAAGACCAGCAGAACGCCCATGCCAACCTGCTGCTCAGCGAGGCGGCGGTACCGCCGTTGCAGGCGGCCATCGAGCAGGCCAGCTACCGCCTCGACGTGTTGACCGGGCAGGTGCCGGGCAGTCAGGAGCAGGGCGCCGCACCGTTCCTGCCACCGCTGGCCCGCCAGTTGCCGCTGGGCGACGTCGATGCGCTGATTGGCCAGCGACCTGATGTGGTCAGTGCCGAGCGTGAGCTGGCGGCCAGCACCGAGGATGTCGGCGCGGCCACTGCCGAGCTGTACCCGCGCCTGGACCTGGGCGGCTTCATTGGTTTCTTCGCCTTGCGCAGCGGCGACCTGGGCAGTGCGGCCCGCGCTTATGAGTTGGCGCCGATGGTCACCTGGCCGGCCCTGCGCCTGGGCAATGCCCGCGCCCGCCTGCGGGTGCGCGAGGCGCTGGCCGAGGGCAGCCAGGCGCGCTACCAGCAGGCGGTGCTGCTGGCCCGCGAGGAAGTGGAGAACGCCGTCACGCAACTGGTGCGCAACCAGGCGCGGCTGCAAAGCCTGGTGGCCTCCGCCGGGCACGGCAGCGAGGCCATCGACATCGCCAACAAGCGTTATCGGCGCGGCGCCGGCACCTACCTGGCGGTGCTCGAGAACCAGCGCGCGCTGTTCTCGATCAAGCGCGAGGTGGCGGAGGCGGAGACGGCTTCGTACCTGGATGCGATTGCGCTGTACAAGGCCCTGGGCTGGGGGAGCGGGGCGATGTAGCCTGTGGTGCCTGATGCTCTGTGACAGCGCGGCTGGTAATAGTTGGCAAGACCTCGCCGAGTGGCCTAATTTTCCCCGCGCGCCTTTCGTTTTCATGGAAGCCGCCCTGCGCCCGGCGCGTTCGGCCCTCATCATTCAAGGAGACAGGCAATGACTTCCGTTTTCGACCGCGACGATATCCAGTTCCAGGTAGTGGTCAACCACGAAGAGCAGTATTCCATCTGGCCCGACTACAAGGCGATCCCCAACGGCTGGCGCGCGGTGGGCAAGAGCGGCCTGAAGAAGGACTGCCTGGCCTACATCGACGAAGTCTGGACCGACATGCGCCCGCTGAGCCTGCGCCAGAAGATGGCCGAAGTCGCGGCGCAGTAAGGCGGTGTCGACTCTGAACCTGCTGTGCCTGCCGTATTCCGGTGCCAGTGCGATGGTCTACAGCCGCTGGCGGCGCAAGCTGCCGGCCTGGCTGCAGGTGCGCCCGGTGGAGCTGCCCGGGCGTGGTGCGCGCATGGCTGACCCGCTGCACACCGACTTGCGGGCCCTGGCCCGGCAGTTGGCTCATGAGCAGCGCGCCGTCACCCATGCGCCATACGCGGTGCTCGGGCACAGCCTGGGGGCGCTGGTCGCCTTCGAGCTGGCCCATGAGTTGCGTGCACTCGGCTGCCCGCCGCCTGTGGCGTTGTTCGCCTGCGGCACCGCGGCGCCGACCCGGCGCGAGGATTACGCCGGTGGCAAATGGACCGAGCCGCGTGGCGATGCCGAGTTGATCGCCGAGCTGCGCAAGCTGGGTGGCACTTCCGAGGAAGTGCTGGCCAACGAAGAGCTCATGAGCCTGGCCTTGCCGATCGTGCAGGCGGATTTCCTGCTTTGCGGCCGCTATGCGTACGAGCAGCGCCAGCCGCTGCAATGTCCTTTGCATGTATTCGCCGGCGAGAACGATCGTGCCAATGACGAACAATTGCAGGCCTGGGGGCGGGAGACGGTTGGCGAGTATTCGCTGGCGAAGTTTCCGGGCGGGCATTTCTTTATACATGAGCATGAAGATCGTGTGCTTGATGTACTGTGCAGGACGTTGGAGCCATTGCGGCTTTGTGCGTGATAAACGGGGCGGTTTTTAGAATTCGCCTTACAGTTTGATTGTTCTGCAGTGGCCTCATGCCTGACTCCCGGTGAGAGGCCTGACTGCATATAAGAACTTCTAACTCCCAATCCAAAACTTATTTTCTTGCTCTTGCTCTTGCTCTTGCTCTGCTTTTGCTTCTAAGTGCGCGATAGTTCAGGCGACACAAATTGCGACTTCAGGAGGCCGAACGGAGGTCTTGCGGAGGGAGGTGACGGGCATGGATGCCCGTCAAGCGCTGCGCCCCAGGATGGGGCGTTCAGCGCGGTCCTCCCGGGAGCAA
>NZ_JBFNXP010000016.1:0-79827 GCF_047501685.1 Pseudomonas sp. CAM1A
GTAGGCCACCTGCACGAGTGCCCGCTGCATGGCGCGGGTGTGGTGGAAACCGGCAGTGAAACCTATCAGTTCAATGGCAAACCCGTTGCCCGAGTCGGGGACCGTATCAGCTGTGGGGCGCTGATCGAGACAGGGGCTACGCACTTTCTCATCGATGGCAAGTGCGTTGCACGCCAGGGCGATCGCACCAGCCATGGCGGCACGCTTGTCGAGGGGGACTCGGGATGGCTTCTCGATTGACCAGCGCTTATGGCTTGGGACCTACGACACCATGCGCATGAAGAAGGTGGCTGACAGCGAACACGGACAGCCCGGCGAAAAGCCAATCCCGCTGCTGCCAGCCCAGAAACAGAAGTGCACTTGCTATCGCCAGTGGGTTCGCCATTGCATCAGGAGTTGGCCCATTGCGTGACTCTGGATGAACGAGGGATTCGACAAATCCCTGGTTTCACCATTGATTGCCGGGCTGCGATTCGGCAATCACAGAAAGGTAAATACCTGCCCCGCCGCCAACCGCGACTTGCTCAGCCCGGCATTGAAATCCTCCTCGCTGCGATAGCCCAGGCTCAGCAGCACCACGCTGGTGTAGCCCTGCTCGCGCAGGCCCAGTTCGGCGTCCAGGGCCTTGGCGTCGAAGCCTTCGATCGGCGTGGCGTCCAGGCCGTGGGCGGCGGCGCCCAGCAGTGCGGTGCCCAGGGCCAGGTAGACCTGCTTCTCCATCCAGTGCTGCAGGTCCTTGAAGTCATGACGATGCAGGTCGACATAACCACGGCGGGTCTGGTCCTGGACTTCGCGGGCCTGCTCGTTGCGGAAGCGGCCATCGGCGGCTTCCTGCCCCAGCACCGCCTGCAAATGGGCTTCGGTCATGTTGGTGCGGGCGGCGAACACAATCACATGGGAGGCATCGCGCAGCTTCGCGCTGTTGTAGGCGAATCGCGCATCGGTGGCCTTGGCCAGGCGCGCCTTGCCTTCGGCGCTGTCGGCCACGACAAAGTGCCAGGGCTGCGAATTGACCGAGGACGGGCTGTGGCGCAACTGCTCGAGCAATGCGTCGATGGTGGCCTGGGGGATTTTGCGGCTGGCGTCGTAGGCCTTGGTGGTGTAACGGCGTTTGGCGAGGGCAACGGTGTCCATCTAGGGCAATTCCTCAAGGGTGCGTGAATGAATGGCATCTTATCTTCCCGACCGCAAAGAAAAACCAGCACAATGCAGCAACACTTTCATCCCTGGAGTGAAAATGCTGCGCATCAACGACCTCGAACTGTTCGCCCGTGCCAGCGCCCTCGGCAGCTTCACCGCCGCGGCCCACGAGGCCGACCTGCTGCCCGGCCAGGTGGCCGCGGCGATCAAGCGCCTGGAGCGCGAGCTCGATGTGCGGCTGTTCGCCCGCACCACCCGCAGCCTGCGCCTGACCGCCGAAGGCGAGCTGTACCTGCCCACCGCCCAGCGCGTGATCGATGCCCTGCGCCAGGGCCGCGAGGACCTGCATGGCAGCCACAGCTGCCTGCGCGGCGTGTTGCAGGTGGCGGCGCCCTCGGACCTGGGCCGCAACCTGCTGCGGCCCTGGCTCAGTGCATTTCGCCGCGAGCACCCGGGGTTGGGCCTGCGCTTCTTCCTCTCCGACCAGTTGGCCGACTTGTACCGCGACCCGGTGGATGTCGCCATCCGCTACGGCCAGAACGAGGACGCCAACTACATCGCCCTGCCCCTGGCGCCGTGGAACCGCCGGGTGCTGGCGGCCTCGCCCGACTACCTGGCGCGCCATGGCCGCCCGCTGACCCCCGAGGACCTGCAGCAACACGACTGCCTGCTGTACCTGCAGCAAAGCCGGGTGTACGACAAATGGCGCCTGGGCAACCGCACCGTGCAGGTACGCGGGCCGCTGTTCAGCGACGATGCCGACGTGGTGCGGCGCTGGGCGCTGGAAGGCGAAGGCATCGTCTACAAGTCGTGGCTGGATGTCAGCGCCGATGTCGCCGCTGGCGAGCTGGAGCTGCTGCTGCCCGAATACCCCGGCGAGCTGACCCCGGTGACCCTGGTGTGCCCGCACCGCAAGCAGCTCACCCCCGCCGTGGCCCAGTTGCACCTGTGGCTGCGCGAGCGTTTCGCCGCGCTGCGCCCGGACGACATGTTGCAGCCGTTGTCGCCGGGCGTATAGTGCATCCACCCCCGACCGCAAGGAGCTGTCATTCATGCCGAGCCTGGAGTTTCTCGTCACCGCGCTGATCATCGTGCTGATTCCCGGCAGCGGGGTCATCCTCACCGTCTCCAGCGCCCTGGTGGCCGGGCGCCGCGCCTGCCTGTGGACCGCCACCGGCTGTACCCTGGGCATCGTCCCGCACCTGCTGGCTTCGGTGCTGGGGCTCTCGGCCTTGCTGCACACCAGCGCCCTGGCCTTTCAGGGCCTGAAGTTCGCTGGCGTCGCCTACCTGCTGTATCTGGCCTACGCCACCTGGCGCGACCGTGCGGCCTTCGCCGTGGACACCCAGGCCACCCCTGCCGCTGCCAGCCAGTTGGTGCTCAAGGCCTGCCTGCTGAACATCCTCAACCCCAAGCTGACGCTGTTCTTCCTCGCCTTCCTGCCACAGTTCATCAGCCCCCAGGCCGGTTCCGCGACCGTGCAGATGCTCAGCCTGAGCGCGGTGTTCATGGCCATGACCTTCGTCGTCTTCGTGATCTACGGCCTGCTCGCCCACCTGTTCCGCCGCGCCGTGATCGACTCGCCCCAGGTACAGGCCTGGCTACGCCGCAGCTTCGCCGCCTCATTCGCCGGGCTGGGCATCAACCTGGCCTTCGCCCAGCGCTGACAGGGCTGCACAATCGTTCTAAACGCCCGGGCCGTTTGTGCGTTAAGGTCTTCCATCGACCACCCACACGGCCCGCCCCCATGAGCAACTGGATCGACCTCAGACAGGACGCCGACACCGGCATCGAGTCGGTCCGCGCCCATTTCACCGGCCATGCCTACGACCCGCACTGGCACGACAGCTTCCTGGTCGGGGTGACCGAACAGGGCGTGCAGCAGTTCAACTGCCGCCGCGAACGCCATAACAGCACCCCCGGCCAAGTGTTCGTGCTCGAGCCGGGCGACCTGCACGACGGTCACGCACCGACCGTTGAGGGTTTCACCTATTCGACCCTGTACCTGGATGCCAACTGGCTGGAAACCGAGCTGCGCGCCCTGTTCGAACACGCCCCCTCAGGCGCCCTGCCCAGCTTCGGCACCTTGCTGCACCAGGATTCGCGCCTGGCCGGCGCCACCGCCCGGGCTTTCGAGACGGTGCACTACAACGACCTGCGCATCCTCCGCCAGACCGCCCTGGACGACCTGCTGGCCTGCCTCACCGGCCACCTGCACTGGCGCAAACGCCTGGACCCCGACCCGCGCCTGCCGCTCAGCGCGCAGGTCGCCCGCGACTACCTGCACGCGCACCTGGACCAGGACATCGGCCTGGAAGAGCTGGCACAGGTCTGCGGTGTCGACCGCTTCCGCCTGACCCGGGCGTTCAAGGCGGCCTTCGGCCTGGCCCCGCATGCCTACCTGATCCAGCTGCGCCTGGCCCGCGCGCGGCGGCTGCTGGCCCAGGGTGAAACGCCGGCCAGCGTCGCCACCGCCCTGGGCTTTGCCGACCAGAGCCACATGGGCCGCTGGTTCCGCCGCGCCTACCGGCTGACCCCGGCGGACTACCGCAAGCGCTGCTCAAACCTTCCAGACTGAACCGGCGCCCACCGCGACCATGGCACTTCGATCATTCGGAGCCTTGACCATGTCGCACACGCTGTTGCCCTTCATCCTTTTCGCCCTGGCCGCCAGCATCAGCCCCGGGCCGACCAACTTGCTGATCCTCGCCCACGGTGCCCGGCGCGGCCTGCGCGCCAGCCTGGCGCCGATAGTGACGGCCTGCTGCGCGGCGGCGGCAGTGGTGCTGCTGGTGGGCCTGGGGCTGGGGGAGCTGCTGCTGCGCTACCCGCTGGCGCAGCAGGCCATGAGTTGGGTGGGCGCCCTGTGGCTCAGCTGGCTGGCCTGGAAGATGCTGCGCAGCGCCGGTGCGCCGTTGCAGGCGGGCAGCGATAGCGGCCTTGGCCCGCTGAGCGCGGCGACCCTGCAGGTGGTCAACCCCAAGGTGTGGGTGACCGCGGTGGCGATGGTCGGCCTGTTCGCCGGCCCGGCACTGCCGATGTGGTGGTTGACCCTGGTGTTCCTGCTGATCGCCCTGCCGAGCATGACCGCGTGGGCGCTGATGGGGATCGGCAGCACACGCTGGTTGCGCTCGCCCCGGGCGCTGCGGATGTTCAACCAGGGCCTGGCCGGGCTGCTGCTGGTGTCGGCATGGTCGGCCTTGCTGGTGTGACGATACGCACTCGCTATCAGCGCGCGCTGGCCGTGCGCAGGCGCATACCCAGGCGCGGCCCGAACACATTGATCAACAGCCCGAGCATCACCAGCAGCGCGCCCCAGCCCTGGGCCTCGCTCAGGCGCTCGCCCAGCAACAGAGCCGAGGAGCTCAGACCGACCACCGGCACCAGCAGCGAGAACGGCGCCACCTTGCCCGCCGGGTGGCGCGACAGCAGGGTACTCCACAGGCTGTAGCCGACCATGGTGGCGACAAACGCCAGGTAGGCCAGGGCCAGCACCGAACTCCAGCCGATGTTGGCCAGGGCATGGCCGATGCGCTCGGGCCCCTCCAGCCACCAGGACAGCGCCAGGAACGGCAGCGGCGGGATCAGCCCGCCCCAGATCACCAGGGCGACCAGGTCGACCTTGCCGAAGCGCCGGGTAATGATGTTGCCCATGCCCCACATGGCGCCGCCGCACAGGGTCAGCAGCAGTGCGAGCAACGGTACATGGCCGCTGTCCTCGCTGCCGATCACCGCCAGGCCGCCGGCGGCCACCAGCAGCCCCAGCACGCTGGCCAGGCGCAGCCGCTCGCCGAGAAACATGGCGGCGAAGCCCAGGGTGAAGAACGCCTGGGACTGCAGCACCAGCGAGGCCAGCCCCGGCGGCATGCCACTGGCCATGGCCTGGAACAGGAAGGCGAACTGCCCCAGGGAGATGGTCGCGCCATAGGCGATCAGCCAGCGCCAGGGCAGGTTCGGACGCTTGATCAGGAACACCGCCGGGAACGCTACCAGCAGAAAGCGCAATGCCCCAAGCAGCATCGGCGGCAGGCCGTCGAGCCCCACCTTGATGACCACGAAGTTGACGCCCCAGGCGATGATCACCACCAGGGCGATCAGCAGGTCCTTGAGTGGCATTGCAGGCATTCCTTCTTCAGGCTTGTTGTAGACATATTTGGTTACAGCATACGGGCATCACGCCACTGCGGACCAGCACAGTTGCGAACCAGCCTTGTGTAACAGTCGGCTGTGATGGCCGCCGGACGCCCGCGATCACCCTGCGCAAGCTTCACTTGACCAGACTTGTATATACATGCTCATATCAGGCTTCGGCCATCCGCCCTGCGTCCCGCCGATAGCCGCCGCCTTTCACAAAAACAACGAAGCGGAGCCTCCCCGATGTCCAGCAAACCCGTGATCGAGCGCCGCTCGATCGACTACATCCCCGAGTCTGAGCGCCATGGACGCGTCTACAGCCAATTCACCCTGTGGCTGGGAGCCAACCTGCAGATTACCGCGATCGTCACCGGCGCCCTGGCCGTGGTGCTGGGCGGCGATGTGTTCTGGTCGTTGATCGGCCTGCTGATCGGGCAACTGGTCGGCGGCGCGGTGATGGCCCTGCATGCCGCCCAGGGGCCGCGCCTGGGGCTACCGCAGATGATTTCCAGCCGCGTGCAGTTCGGCGTGTACGGCGCGGCCATTCCCATGGCCCTGGTGTGCCTGATGTACCTGGGCTTCACCGCCACCGGCACGGTGCTCTCCGGCCAGGCCATCGGCCAGTTGCTGAGCATCAGCGACAGCGCCGGCATCCTCATCTTCGCCGGGGTGATCGTGCTGGCGACCCTGGCCGGCTACCGGGTGATCCACTGGATCGGCCGGGTGGCCAGCGTGCTGGGGATCATCGCCTTCGTCTACCTGTTCAGCCGCATCCTGATGCTCGCCGATATCGGCCAGCTGCTCGACAACCGCCACTTCAGCTGGGCCAGCTTCCTGCTGGCGGTGTCGCTGGCCGCCTCCTGGCAGATCGCCTTCGGCCCGTACGTGGCCGACTACTCGCGCTACCTGCCCAGCCACACCTCGCCGCTCAAGACCTTCCTCGCCGCAGGCCTGGGCTCGGTGCTCGGCGCCCAGGCCTCGATGATCCTCGGCGTGTTCGCCGCGGCCATCGCCGGTGGCCAGTTCTCCGGGCGCGAGGTGGCCTATATCGTCGGCCTGGGCGGTGCCGGCACCACGGCGGCGCTGCTGTACTTCTGCATCGCCTTCGGCAAGGTGACCATCTCGACCCTCAACAGCTACGGCAGCTTCATGTGCATCGCCACGATCATCAGCGGCTTCCGTGGCCACCTGCAGATCAGCCGTGTGCAGCGCCTGGTGTTCGTGCTCGGCATCGTCGGCGCCGCCACCCTGGTCGCCCTGCTCGGGCAGCACTCGTTCCTCAGCGCGTTCAAGTCGTTCATCCTGTTCCTGCTGACCTTCTTCGTGCCGTGGAGCGCGGTGAACCTGGTGGACTACTACTTCATCACCAAGGAGCGTTACGACATCCCGGCGCTGGCCGACCCTGAGGGCCGCTACGGGCGCTGGAACTGGCCGGGCATCGGCGTGTACACCTTCGGCGTGCTGGTGCAGATGCCGTTCATCGATACCAAGCTGTACACCGGGCCGATGGTCGCGCACCTGGGCGGCGTGGACGTGTCGTGGCTGATCGGCCTGGTGGTGCCGAGCGTGCTGTACTACTGCGTGGCGCGCCGTCGGGCGGCCGAGGCACCGGCGAGCATCATCGTGCCTGAAGCACGCTGAGCCTAGTCGCGGGTACAGATCCCGCAGCAGCGAGCGTGGCTGCTGCGGGAGCCAGACCTGTCATCTTTCGGTCAAACAACTGTCGTAATCTGCGGTGCAACTCTGTGCCACAGGTCTCCGGCATGCCTCGCCTGCTTCTCCTTCTGCTGTGCCTGCTCCCGGGCCTGGCTTGCGCCGGGCCCGCGCAACTGCGTATCCAGGGCTCCAACACCATCGGCGCCGCCCTGGGGCCGGCCCTGGTACAGGGCATGTTGCAGGCACAGCGCGCCAGCGCCATCGAGCGCCGGCCTGGTGCCTCCGCCAACGAGACCACGCTTCACGCTGTTGATCGCAACGGCCTGCCCTTGCGCATCGACATCGCCGCCCACGGCACCAGCACCGGCTTTGCCGCGCTGGCACGGGGCGAGGCCGACCTGGCCGCGGCCTCGCGCCCGATCAGCGACAGCGAGGCGCAAGCGTTGCGGGCCCTGGGCAACCTGCGTGGCGCGGAATCGGAGCAGGTCATCGCCCTGGATGGCGTGGCGGTGATCACCCATCCGGACAACCCCCTCGCGCAACTGACCTCCGCGCAATTGGCGCAGGTGTTTTCCGGGCAGTTGCAGCGCTGGGAACAGCTGGGCGTGCCCGGTGGGGCGATCCACCTGTATGCCCGCGACGACCGCTCCGGCACCTTCGAGACCTTCAAGGCCCTGGTGCTTGCCCCGCACAACCAGGCACTGGCCACCCAGGCACGCCGCTTCGAATCCGCCGATGCGCTGGCCGCCCAGGTCATGGCCGACCGCCAGGCCATCGGCTTCAGCGGCCTGGGCACGGTCCACCAGGCCAAGGTGCTGGCGGTGGCCGAGGGTGACGCGCCTGCCCTGCTCCCCAGCCGCGCCTTGGTGGCCAGCGAAGACTACCCGCTGTCGCGTCGCCTGTTCTTCTACCTGCCCGCCCACCCCACGCCCCGGGCCAGGGCTCTGGCGGAGTTCGCCCAGAGCCCCGCCGGACAAGCGATCGTCGCCGACCAGGGGTTCATCTCCCAGCAAATCAAGCCACAGCCGGTACCGGCCCAGGCCAACATGCCGCCGCGCTACCAGGCACTGGCCAGCGAAGCGCAACGCCTGAGCGTCAACTTTCGCTTCCAGGAAGGCAGCGCCAGCCTCGACAACAAGGCCCTGCGCGATGTGCAACGGGTTGGCGACTACCTGCGCCAGGCCGGCAAGCTGCAGGGCAAGGTGGTGCTGGTGGGCTTCGGCGACCCCAAGGAAACACCCGGTCGCGCCGCCCTGCTGTCGCGGCTGCGGGCCATGGCGGTACGTCGCGAATTGGCCCGGGCCGGGGTCCAGCCCAGGGACGTGACGGGCATGGGCGACGAACTGCCGGTGGCCGACAACGACCTGGAACAAGGGCGCCTGCGCAACCGCCGAGTCGAGGTCTGGGTGTACTGACCCGCTCAACGCCCGTCGGGCAGTTCGACCCGGGCCACCAGCCCGCCGCCGCTGCGGTTGCGCAGGGTCAGCTCACCGCCCTGCTCACGCACGCTGGCACGGGCGGCCGAGAGCCCGAGGCCTACGCCGCCGGTGTCGCGGTTACGCGAGCCTTCCAGCCGATAGAACGGGTCGAACACCCGCTGCTGGGCTTCCTCGGGGATGCCCGGCCCACGGTCACTGACTTCGATGACGATCAGGTGGGCGGCGCGGCTCAGCACGATCTGCGGCTCGCGGGCATACTTCATGGCGTTTTCCACCAGGTTGACGATCACCCGCTTGGTCGCCAGCGGACGGCCGTCATGCACCAGGTGCGCCGGGCCCTTGAAGGCGATGTCGAGCTGCTGGTCACGGTAGTCGTCGACCAGGGTCTGCAACAGCTCCGATAGGTCGTAGGCCGTGCGCTGCTCCAGCTGCGTGCCTTCGCGGAAGAACGCCAGGGCCTCGTTGATCATGCTCTGCATCTCTTCCACATCGCGGATCAGCTTGTGCTTGTGGTCCAGGTCTTCCATGAACTCGCTGCGCAGGCGCATGCGTGTCAGCGGGGCGCGCAGGTCGTGGGAGATGGCCGCCAGCATGTGGGTACGCTCGCCAATGAAGTGCTGGATCTGCGCCTGCATGGTGTTGAAGGCGATGATCGCCTGGCGGATCTCCTCGGGCCCTTCGATATCGATGGGGGGCGCCTGGAAGTCGCCGCCGAAGCGCCGCGCCGCACTGGCGAAGCGCTGCAACGGCGCGGCCAGCTGGCGAGTGGCGAGCCAGGCCACCAGCAAGGTCGCCAGCAACCCCAGGCCGATGACCACCGCCAGGCGTGCCGACACGCTCAGGCCCCAGCTGCGCTCCGGCGGCACGAACAACAGCCAGCTGCCATCGGCCAGAGCGACCAGCGCCACATAGTGAGCCTCGGGGCTGCCCTTGGGCCAGTCGTCGGGGTTGTAGACCTCGATGGGGCGTGCCGGCCCCAGCAACTGCCCCATCGCCGGTACCTGGCCGGAGTTGAGCTGCACGCCAGGGCCGGGCAGGCCGAAGTCGCTGCGCTGGGTGCTCCAGGTCACCTCCAGGGTCGGCGTGCTCGCCGCCTGGGCCAGTTGGCTGCGCAGCGCCGGCGGTGCGCGCTCGATCACCCGCGTGGTGACGGCGATCTGTTCGAGCAGGCCGGTGCGGTCGATGGGCGGGCGCGCCCAGCTACCTGCCAGCTGGACGAACAAGGCGTTGAACGCCAACGAGGCCAGCAACGCGACGAAGATGGTCAGGGCGATGCGTTTGCGCAAGGTGTCGCGGCCCAGCAGGCGACGGATCACGAGCGAGTGACCTTGGCAGTGAACAGGTAGCCGCCATTGCGCACGGTGCGGATCAGGTCCGGGCGCTTGCTGTCGGGCTCGATCTTGCGCCGCAGGCGGCTGACCTGCACATCGATGCTGCGGTCGTAGGCGTCATGGCCCTGGCCACGGGTCAGGTCGATCAACTGCTCGCGGGTAAGGATGCGCTGGGGATGTTCGAGGAACACCACCAACAGGTCGAACTCCGCGCCGGACAGCGGGATCATCACCTGCTCGGGCGAGCGCAGCTCGCGGCAGGTGACGTCCAGGTGCCAGCCGGCGAAGCCGATCACCGGCCTGGCCGCCTCGCCGCGCGGGGCCTGCTCGCCGGCACGGCGCTGCACGGCGCGCAGGCGGGCCAGCAGTTCGCGCGGGTCGAAAGGTTTGGTCAGGTAGTCGTCGGCGCCCAGTTCCAGGCCGATGATGCGGTCGCTCAGCTCGGCCATGGCGGTGAGCATGATGATCGGCACCCCGACCTGCGCACGCAGCTTCTGGCACAGGCTCAGGCCGCCCTCGCCCGGCAGCATCAGGTCGAGGATGATCGCGTCCGGGCGCTGGCGCTCGATGGCCGCCCACATCGCCTGGCCTTCGGCGGCCAGGTCCACCTCGTAACCCTGCTGGACGAAGAACTGCTTCAGCAGGGCGAGGATTTCCACATCGTCATCGACGATCAGCAGTCTGCTCACGGTGGTACAGGTCCGGAAAAAAGGCGTATCTAAAACCATTGCGCCGCCCGGGTCATTTATTTCAATCGGGCAACATTCCGTCACGCCCGACACGATTCGGACATCACCTGGCAAACATTGCCCTGCACTCTGCGGGCCTTCCACTTGCCGAGGGCTCCCCATGAAGATAGCCGACAGCCGCAACAGCACCGATGTTCAAGAAGCTTGCGCCCCCCTGATCCTCAGCCAGCGCCACACCAGCCGCGGCCAGGCAGGCTCACTGATCGTGCAGCAGGAGAGCCTGGGCCTGGCGGACGACCTGGGCTACATCACCTTGCGGCGCTACTTCGAGCATTACGATCCGGGCTATGGCGAATGGGTCGAATACAGCCATACCGTGCCCATCCGTGAGCTGGTCCACTGGCTGATGGCGCATGGCAAGTTGCAGATCCAGGCCTCGCAGGACGCGCCCCCGACCCAGGCCTTGCAGGCCGCCGCGCAAGAGGAGCGCCGCCCATGAGCCGGCGGCATCTGCTAACGGTCATGCTGAGCAGCACCCTGAGCCTTTCGGCATGCAGCAGCAACAAACCGGCACCGGCCGGGTTTCTCAACGACTACGGCCTGCTCACCCCGCACCAGGCGCCGTCTGGCGCTACCGTACTGAGCTGGGCCGACCCCAAGTGGCCACGGGGGCGCTATATCGAGGTCTACCTGGCGCCCAGCCGCTTCTACCCGACACCCGAACCGAGCCCGCGTATTCCCCAGGCCACCCTCGCCTCGATCAGCCACTACTACGACGCGGTACTGCGCAAGGAAATAGGCAAGGTGATGAAGGTAGTGGATACCCCCGGCCCGAACACGCTGGTGGTCAGGCCGGCCATTACCCGCATCAGCGCCGACGCACAAAGCTTGCGGTACTACGAGTGGCTGCCGATCACCCTGGTCGCGGCTGGAGTAAGCAGTGCCGTGGGGATGCGCGACCGGGACAGCGAGATCGCCACCGAACTGTCGTTCGAAGCCGGCACCAGCGGGCGAGTGGTCGGCGAAGCGATGCTCGCAGGCACTGGCGTGCCGCTTGATAACGACCGCCAGGTGATGACGGCCGACAACGTCAAGGCCGTGCTCGATGGTTGGGGCGTCGACCTGCGCCAGGCGTATGCGGCGCCCCTCAGGTAACGTGCCGCGTCGACTCAGGCCTTCAACGTAGCCATGTCGATGACGAAACGGTATTTCACATCGCCCGCGATCATTCGCTCGTAGGCCTGGTTGATGTTGCGGATGTCGAGCATCTCGATATCGCAGCTGATCCCGTGCTCGGCGCAGAAATCGAGCACCTCCTGGGTTTCGGCGATACCGCCGATCAGCGAGCCTGCCAGCACCCGGCGCTGCATCACCAGGTTGGCCGCATGTACCGGTGGATCAACCGGTTCGATCAGTCCGACCAGGATGTGCACGCCACCAAACTTCAGGGTTTGCAGGTAGGGGTTGAGGTCGTGCTGCACCGGGATGGTGTCGAGCAGGAAGTCGAAGCGGCCCGCCGCGCTGTACATCTGTTCGGCATCGGTGGAGACGATCACATGATCGGCGCCCTGGCGACGGGCTTCTTCGGCCTTGGCCGCGGAGCGGGTGAACAGGGTCACTTCCGCGCCCAGGGCCTTGGCCAGCTTGATGCCCATGTGCCCCAGGCCGCCCATGCCCAGCACGCCCACCTTGTGCCCAGGACCTACGCCGTGATGCTTGAGGGGGGAGTAGGTAGTGATGCCGGCGCAAAGAATCGGCGCCGCGTTGGCCAGGTCCATGCCCTCTGGAATGCGCAGGACGAAATCCTCGCTGACCACGATGCTGCTGGAGTAGCCGCCCATGGTATTGCTGCCATCGACCCGGTCGGGGGTGGCGTAGGTCATGGTCGGGCCTTCCAGGCAGTATTGCTCGACGCCCTGGCGGCAGGCTTCGCAGTGACGGCAGGCATCGACCATGCAGCCGACCCCGACCAGATCGCCCACCTGGTAACGGCTGACCTGCGCGCCCACCGCGGTGACCCGACCGACGATCTCGTGGCCCGGCATCAGCGGGTAGACGGCGATGCCCCACTCGTTGCGGGCCTGATGGATATCGGAGTGACACACGCCACAGTAGAGGATCTCGATGGCGACATCGTCGGTCCGCGGGCTGCGACGCTGGAAGGTCATGGGGGCCAGGGGGCTGGTGGGGGACTGGGCGGCGTAGCCGATGGCGGTGTACATGCGGACCTCTCTCAGATGAAACGGTTCAGGCGGCGCATTTTGCGCAGCCTGGCCCGTCCCGGCCACGGCCGATTCTCCGGCATGCATGCCTGATTCTCCGGACCTACCCGCTACCCTCTGGCGCCAGACAGCTAATCTGCGAAGATGCCAGTGTCCGATTCTCTGCCCGGTTTCGCCATGCACCTGACTTGCCACGTGGATGCCAATGCCACGCTCTGCTCACTGATCCGCACCCTCGCCACGCGCCCGGGGTTCGTGCCCACCGCCCTGCCCCAGGTCCAGATCCTGACCTGGGACCACTACGTGGCCAGCAGCCCACAGATCTACGAACCCAGCCTGATCGTCGTCGCCCAAGGCAGCAAGCTGGCGCGCCTGGGCCCGCGCACCCTGGAGTACGGCGCCGGGCATTACCTGGTGCAGGCGCTGTCGGTGCCCTTTCTCTGCGAGACCTTCGCCACCCCCCAGGCGCCGTTGCTGGGCGTGGCGGTGGACATCGATCGCGCCATGCTCAGCGAGCTGGTGCAAAGCATGAACCTGGGGCCGGATGCCGCGGTTCAGGTACAGACCCCGCAGTCGATGACCTCGGCGGCGCTGGACACGGCCATGCGCGAGAGTGTCGAGCGCCTGCTGCAGTGCCTGCAAGACCCGCTGGACGCCAGGGTGCTGGGGCCGGCGCGGGTGCGCGAGGTGCTCTACACCGCGTTGCGCGGCCCCCAGGCCGGGGTGCTGCGGGCACTGGTCGAACAACAGGGACATTTTGCCCGGATCGCCTCGGCCCTGGCGTACCTGCGCGAGCACTACGCCGAGCCGCTGGGGGTGGATGAACTAGCCGGGCGGGCGAACATGAGCGTGTCGACCTTCCATGAGCACTTCAAGCGCTGCACCGACCTGGCGCCGATGCAGTACCTCAAGCGCCTGCGCCTGCTCAAGGCGCAACAGATGCTGATCGGCGAAGGCCTGGGCGTGGCCCAGGTGGCGCATCGGGTGGGCTACCAGAGCACCTCGCAGTTCAGCCGCGAGTACAAGCGCCAGTTCGCCCGCAGCCCTGGCGATGAGCAGACGTACCAGAGCCTGCCGGCTTGATTGCTGACCGGCGCCGCGCCGTCAGTTACTGACGCAGGACCATCGCCACGATGGTCGCCTGCAATTCGCGCTTGGCGGCCTCGGCGGCCAATTCGCCGGCTGCCGCCGCCAGTGACAGCGCCTCTGCCGCCCCCACCAGCACCCACAGGCCGGCCACGCCGATATCGCCGCCCGGCGCGAACGGCGCCAAGGCTTCCCGGCATTTGTCCATGAAGGGCCCCTCATAGCCGCGCTTGAGCGCCTCAAGCTCCGGCGAGCCGGCCAATGCGGCGCTGACACCTGGGATCTCGCGCCCTTGGGTCGCCACGCAGTCCACATAGGCCTCGGCGATCACCCAGGCCCGCCCCGGCAGGTCCGCCGGACAACCGGCCAGGGCCGTGTCGAGCATTGCCGTCTGGCGCGCGTCGTACTCCTGGTACAGCGCCAGCAACAATCCATTGCGGGTTTCGAAGTGGTCATACACCACCGGCTTGGTCACCCCGGCCTGCTCGGCCAGACGCCCCAGGCTCAGGGCATCGGTGCCTTCTTCGCGTACCAGCTGCCAGGCCACATCCAGCAGTTGCCGGCGACGCTCCTCGCGGGACAGGCGTTTGCGCGGCGCGGTTTTTTCCTCGCTTGACATCGATTACCTACCAAAAGTAACTTACTAAGCGTAACTTACTGGGAGTATATAGCGCTCCCGAGGCCCTCGCATCCTGATTCTGGAGATTCTGCCATGCACGCCCTGATCGTCATCGGCCACCACGACACCGGCTCCCTCACCCATGCCCTTGCTGAACAGGTCGCCGAAGGGCTGCGCGCGGCGGGTCACACCAGCGAGTTCGCCGACCTGGCCCGGGAAGGTTTCGACCCCCGTTTCAGCCTGGCCGACCACGCCGTGCACCGCCGCCTGGGGCCGCCGCCGGCCGATGTGCTGGCCGAGCAGGCGCGCATCGAACGCGCCGACACCGTGGTGCTGGTCTATCCCATCTACTGGTGGTCGCTCCCGGCCCTGCTCAAGGGCTGGGTCGAACGAGTGTTCAGCAATGGCTGGGCCTTCTACCAGGCCGCGGACGGTAGTACCACAAAGCGCCTGCACGGTTTGACCGCGCATCTGCTCGGCGTTGCCGGGGCCGATGCCGGCACCTTCGAGCGCCACGGCTACGGCGAGGCCATGCGCGTGCAGATCGAGCACGGCATCTTCGATTACTGCGGCGCTCAAGTGTTGAGTTCGACGTTGCTGGACGACAGCGAAGGACAGGATCCAGCACGGCATCTGCGAGCCGCACGCGCCTTGGGAGAGGGGTTGTTCACGCGCGAGGAACGGCACGAACCGGCAAGCGTGGAGTGAGAGCGGGAAGGCGCGGGCCAGCCCGCGCCAGGTGACAGCGTGCGGGCAATCAGCCGCAGTTGACGCGGGTCACCACACCCTTGTCATCGACATTCAGGTTCAACCGCTCGGAGCGGTATTCCAGGGTGATCACATCGTGCGGCTTGAGGATGCGTGCCATCTGCGAACCGCTGGCCTTGCGCGCCTGCTCCAACAGCTCGGCGCTGGCCGGCTTGCCGACGGTGAAATCGGCGCCACTGGCTTCGCAGCGGCCGTCATTGCCGGCCGGAGCGGCAGGGGCGCTGGCGCCCGAAGAGCCACCGGTGCTGCAACCTGCCAGGACGGTAGCCACCAGCAGGGTCGCCAGGGAAGCGCGGGTACGGAACATGAATCCTCCTAAATAGATCCGGGAACTGCCTTATGCGACAGTTCCTCTAACTGTTTGTTGCAAAACCGCAAGATTCTGCCTGACGCGGCCAGGGGATGCGAAACGCAATCGTCACCGGATTTTGCACCGAACCGCAGGTTCGGCCAAATGCAGGGCTTATGCCTAAGTCGCAGATCCCCTTGCGCAAAGGCATGATTTACTGCAAGAAGTGGAGCATGAAACACCTCCCCTTCGAACGCCAGGACGCGGTATTCGACCTATCACCCAGGCCCAAGCGAGAACCGCCCCATGAGCAGCCACAGCATCGACGCCGATATCAAGGTCAAGTGGGACGAAGGCCAGAGCGCCTACAGCCCGGGGACCCCCGAGGAGCTATTGCTGATCGCCATCGACCTGCTGGTACGCGATCGTGGCAGCGAGGCGGCGCGCAGCTTCATCGACCAGGTGTTCGAGCGCTACGCGCACCACGACACTATTTCAATCGGGCCAGGCGGGCGCTGAGCAGGTCGAAGAAGCCCTGGGCGTCGCCCTCCTCGATCCACATCACATTGGCCGGCTGCTTGAGCACGCCGTACCAGTCGGCAATGGTCTGGCCGAAGGTCGGGCCTTCGCGGCTGTCGACCACCATGTGCACCTGGCGACCCTTGAACAGCTCGGGCTTGAGCAGGTAGGCGATGACGCTGGCGTCGTGCACCGGGCCGCCGGGCATGCCGTAGTTGTCCATGTCGAACTTGATGTAGGCGTTGAGGATGTCCACCACCAGCTTGCTGGCATTGTTGTTGACCGCAGCGAGCTGCTTGAGGCGGGCTTCGCTGGTGAGCACCTTGTGGGTGACGTCCAGCGGCAGATAGGTAAGCTTCACGCCACTGGCCAGCACCACCTCGGCGGCGTGTGGGTCGGCAAACAGGTTGAATTCCGCTGCCGGCGTGATGTTGCCGCCGTTGAAGTGGGCGCCGCCCATCACCACCACTTCCTTGATGCCGTTGACGATCTCCGGCTTCTGGATCAATGCCAGGGCCAGGTTGGTCTGCGGGCCAAGCATGGCGACGGTGATGCTGTGAGGCTCGGCGGCGCTCAAGGTGTCGATCAGGTATTGAACCGCGTTGCCCTGGGCCAGCGGCTTTTTCGGCTCGTGGACCTGGACGCCGGTCAGGCCTTCCTCGCCGTGCACGTTGGCGGCGTAGATCGGCGTGCGCACCATCGGCCGCCCTGCCCCGGCGTACACCGGGATCTCTTCGCGGCCAGCCCACTCACGGGCCAGGCGGGCGTTGCGCGAGGTCTTCTCCAGGCGCACGTTGCCGGCCACGGTGGTGATGGCGCGGATCTTCAGTTCCTCGGGCGAGGCCATGGCCAGCAGCAGGGCGACGACATCGTCGGCGCCGGGGTCGGTGTCGATGATCAGGTCGCGGGGCGCGGCCATGAGGGAAGTCGCGGCCAGCGCGGACATGAGGACGGCTCCTTGGAGCAGGTTCTTGAGGGACATTCAGCACTCCTTGTTGCTAGGGGATGGATTCACAGGGGGCCGCTTTGCGGCCTATCGCGGGGCAAGCCCGCTCCCACGCCAGCACCGCATGAGTGTTCTGGCGTGGGAGCGGGCTGGCCCCGCGATCGAGGGCAAAGCCCTCGCATTCGGTCTAGAAAGTCACGCCAGCCACCAGGGCAATATTGCTGTACGGCTTGCACTCCCCGGTGCGCACCACGGCCCGGGCCTGGCGACACAGGGTCTTGAAGTCGGCGTGACTCAGCACCTGGCGCTGGCCCAGTTCACCGCCCGCGTGCAGACGCTCGACCTCGGCCAACCCCGGCGGCAGGGCCTGGAACACTTCATCGGCGAGCACATGCCGCTCGACCTGCATCTCGCTCAGGAGCACACGCAACACGCTGGCAAAATCCGGGATACCCGGCGTCAGTGCCAGGTCGATCAGCTCAACGCCTGGCGGTACCGGCAGGCCGGCGTCGCCGATCACCAGGATGTCGCCATGGCCGAGCCCGGCAATGGTCCGCGACAGGGCGACGTTCAGCAGTGGCGTCTTTTTCATGGCGCCAGCTCCTTCAACAGGGGAATGGACGGCTGCGCGCCGACCCGGGTTACCGACAATGCGGCGGCGCGCTGGCCGAAGCCGATCGCCTCTTCTTCCGACAAGCCCCGCGCCAGGCCGGCGGCAAAGCCACCAACAAAGGTATCGCCGGCCGCCGTGGTGTCCACCGGCTGCACCCGTGGTGCCGGGAAGTGCCGGCTGCCGCTGGCGTCGACCAGCAAGGCGCCATCGCCGCCAAGGGTCACGATCACCTTCCCCGCCCCCAGCTGGAGTAGCCGCTCGGCCGCGCGACGGGCGCTTTCCTGGTCGTTGACCCGCACCCCGGCCAGGGCCTCGGCCTCGCTCTCGTTGGGGATCAGGTAATCGATGTAGGCGTACCACTCCGCGGGCAAGGGCCCGCTGGCCGGCGCCGGGTTGAGGATCACCGTGCGCCCCAGCTCGCGGCCGCGGGCCAGGGTCCAGGCCACGGTGGTGCTCGGCACCTCCAGCTGGCAGATGATCACTTCGGCACGCTGCAGCAGGGCATCGAAACGGCTCACCGACTCGGGGCTGAGCAGGCCGTTGCCACCGGGGATCACGACGATGGCGTTCTGGCTGGCGGCATCCACCACGATCAGTGCCACGCCGCTGGACACACCCGGGCACACGCTCACACCTTGGCAATCGATGCCCTCGGTGAGCAGCGCCTGGCGCAGTTGCTGACCGTAGGCGTCGTCGCCGACGTTGCCGACCATCGCCACGCTGGCGCCCAGCCGGGCCACGGCCACCGCCTGGTTGGCGCCCTTGCCGCCGGGCGCGGTGAAGAAACTGTCGCCGGTCAGGGTCTCGCCTCCCCGGGGCAGGCGCTGGGCGCGGGCCACCAGGTCCATGTTGAGGCTGCCGACCACTACCACCTTGGCATCCATGGGTATTCCTTAACGGTAATCGTTGAACAGGTCCGGGCGCGGCCCGGTGGATTCACGCAGCACGATGCGCGGGGCGACGATGCGCTGTTCGGCAGCGCCGTCGCGGCGCGGCGTGACGATGCGCGACAGCAACAGCCCGGCGGCGCTCTCGCCCAGCTCGCGGATCGACTGGCCGACCGTGGTCAGCGCCGGGTACACGTAGCGGCTCAGCTCGATGTCATCGAAGCCGATCACCGACAGCTCGCCCGGCACGTCGATATTGCGTTCGGCGGCGGCACGCAACACGCCGAAACCGATCATGTCGTTGCCGGCGAAGATCGCCGTGGGCCGCTCGCCATCGAGCAGGCGCGCCGCGGCGGCATGCCCGCCGAGGCTGGTGAAGTCGCTGTGCAGCACATGGCCCGGGGCAACGCGCACGCCGCCCTCGGCCATCGCCCGGCGGAACCCGGCCAGGCGCAGCTGGCTGACCCCGGTGTCCACCGGGCCGCCGATGGTGGCGATCTCGCGGTGCCCGAGTTCGAGCAGGTGACGGGTGGCCAGGTAGGCGCCCTGCTCGTGGTCGATCCGCACCAGGTCAGCCTCGACGCCGTCCAGGGCCCGGTCGACGATGACCATCGGCGTGCGCACGCCGCTGAGGCTGTCGAGCAGGTCCTGGTCCTCGCCCACCGAGGCGACGATCAGGCCGTCGATGCGCTTTTCCAGGAGCACGCGCAGGTAGCTGCGCTGCTTCTGCGGGTTGTCGTCGGAGTTGCACAGGATCACGCAGTAGCCGTTGCGCTCGCAGGCGTCCTCGATACCCCGGGCCAGCTCGGCGAAGTACGGGTTGACGCTGTTGGGCACCAGCAGGCCGATGGTGGCGGTGCTGCGCGCCTTCAGCGAGCGGGCCACGGCGCTGGGCACGTAGTCGAGCTCGGCGATCGCCGCCTCGACCTTCAGCCGCACGTGTTCACTGACCGGGCGGGTCTTGTTCAGTACATGGGACACGGTGGTGTAGGAAATACCCGCAAGTGCCGCGACGTCTTTGATGGTTGCCATGGTTTCAGTTCCGCCGGTTCGCACGCCGGCTGCGATAAGTGTCGAGTACCACGGCGATGACGATGACCGCCCCGGTGATGATGCGTTTGGTCGGCTCAGAGGCACCGATCTGGGCCAGGCCGGCGGCCAGCACCGAGATGATCAGCACGCCGAAGAAGGTGCTGATGACCGAGCCGCGCCCGCCCATCAGGCTGGTGCCGCCAATCACCACGGCGGCGATCACCTGCAGCTCCATGCCCGAGCCGGCATTGGGGTCGGCGGCCTCCAGGCGGGAAATCTGGAACAGCGCGGCAAGGCCCGCGAGCACGCCCATCAGGGCGAACACCAGGATCTTGTAGGGGCGCGGGTCGATACCGGCCAGGCGCACAGCCTCTTCGTTGGTGCCGATGCCGATCAGGTAGCGGCCGAACACGGTACGGGTCAGCACCAGCTGGGCCAGCACAATCACCAGCAAGGCAATGATGAAGGCCGGGGAAATGCCGAAAGCAATCGGGTTGGAGAACCAGGCGAAGGCATCGCCGATGTAGGCGGTACGCGAATCGGTGAACTGGTACGCCAGGCCCCGGGCCATTTCCAGCACGCCCAGCGAGACGATGAACGAGGGGATGCGCCAGGCCACAGTGATGCTGCCGGTGACGGTGCCGGCCAGGGCCGCCACGGCCATGCCCAGCAGCGCGGCGGGCAGCACGCCCCAGCCCCAGCCAAGGATCGCCACGCTGACCGTCGAAGCGGCCAGGGCCAGTACCGAGCCCACCGACAGGTCGATGCCGCCGATGATCAGCACGAAGGTCATGCCCACCGCCAGCACCATCAGGTCGGGGATCTGGTTGGCCAGGGTGCTGAAGGTAGCGTAGGACAGGAAGTGGCTGCTCAGCAGCGAGAACAGCACGATCATCGCCAGCAAGGCGCCGGCCAGGCCCAGGTAGGTACCCAGGCCGAAATAGGTTCCGCTGCGGCGCACGGGCGCGGCGCCCGAGGTGTTTGTTGTGGTTTTCATGCGTCCATCCTGGGAGCTGCGTCGTGCAGCAGGGCATCACGTTTCTGGTAGCCGGCGAAGGCAGCGGCGAGCAGTTGGTCCTGGGTCCAATGATCGCGGTCGAAGGTGTCGATCAGGCGGCCGGCGCTGAGCACGGCGATGCGGTCGCAGATCAGCATCAGCTCGCGCAGGTCGCTGGACACCACCACCAAGGCCTTGCCCTGGCGAGCGAGCTCGGCGAGCAGGCCATAGATGTCGAACTTGGCACCGACATCGATGCCGCGGGTCGGCTCGTCGAACAGCAGTACCTGGCAGTCGCGCTCCAGCCAGCGGCCAATCACCACCTTCTGCTGGTTGCCGCCGGACAGCTCGCCCACGGCCTGGGCGGGGCTGGCGCTGCGGATGCGCATGGCGCCGATCTGACGCTCGGCCAGTTCGCGCTCGGCGTCCGCGTCGAGCACGCCGGCACGGGACACGGCGCCGAGGTTGCCCAGGGCGATATTGGCGCTGATCGACTGGCTCAGCAGCAGACCTTCGCCCTTGCGGTCCTCGGTGATCAGGGCGATGCCGGCCTTGACCGCAGCCTTGGGCGAGTCGATGGTCACCGGTACCGGCGGCTGGCCGAGGGCGACCTGGCCACTGTCGGCGCGGTCGGCGCCGTATATCAGGCGCAGCAATTCTGTGCGCCCGGCGCCAATCAGGCCGGAGATGCCGAAGATCTCCCCTGCCCTGACCTCGAACGACACTTCGCGCACCTTGTCGCCACGGCTGAGCTTGTCGACCTTGAGCAGCGGCGCGCCGATGCTGCGCTGGCCCAGGTCGATATGCTCGCCCAGCTCGCGGCCGACCATCAGGTTGACCAGTTGCTCGCTGTTGTAGCGCTGGATCGGCTCGGCGCACACCAGCTTGCCGTCGCGCAGTACGGCGATGCGCTGGGCCACCTGCTGCAGTTCTTCAAGACGGTGGGATATATAGACGATGGCCACGCCGCGCTGGCGCAGGCGTTCGATCTGGGTGAACAGCAGCTCCACCTCGCGGGCGGTGAGCATGGCCGTGGGTTCGTCGAAGATCAGCACATGGCAGTCGCCGATCAGGTTACGGGCGATCTCGACCATCTGCTGATGGCCGATACCCAGCTCGCCGACGGGAGTGTCGGGGTCGATGGCATCCAGGCCGACCTGGGCCATGGCTGCGCTGGCCAGCTGGCGCAGACGTTTCTGGTTGACCCAACCGAGGCGGCTGGGCAGGTTGTCGAGGAACAGGTTCTCGGCCACGGTCAGCGTCGGCAGCAGGTTGAGTTCCTGCATCACCATGCGCACGCCGAGACGCTCGGCCTCGGCGCGGCTGCCGGGGGCGTAGGGCTGGCCGCGGTAGAGCATCTGCCCGGTGGTGGGAATCTCCAGGCCGCTGATCAGCTTGGACAGGGTCGACTTGCCCGCGCCGTTCTCGCCGGTCAGGGCCAGCACCTCGCCGCCGCGCAGCTCGAGGGTGACATCGCCGAGCACGGGCTGGGCGTAGGTCTTGCCCAGGCCGCTGACGGCTAGCACGATTTCATTGGCCGGTACTGACATGGCCATTCTCTCCTAGGATGAAGCATGACGCGTTTATAAGGCGGGCTTTCGTGGGAGCGGGCTTGCCCCGCGATGGCGTCAGGGCAGACACTTTTGCTGCATCTTCCGACGCCATCGCGGGGCTAGCCCGCTCCCACGCCCCCGCGATATCACTTCACTTGGTAATCAGCTTGACCGGGGTCTGGATGACGTTGTCGGCATCCACGCCCGGCTGCTCGCCCTTGAGCATCTTCAGCGCCGCCTGGATGCCATACACCGCCTGCTGGCTGGCCGCCTGGTCGAGGGTGGCGAGCACGCGACCATCCTTGAGCATCGGCTCGATGGCCTTGATGTTGTCGTAGCCGACCACCTGCACCTGGCCGGTCTTGCCGGCGGCGCGCACGGCCGAGACAGCCCCCAGGGCCATGCTGTCGTTGCCGGCCAGCAGCGCCTTCAGGTCGGGGTATTCGTTGAGCATCGAGGCGGCCACGGCGTTGCCCTTGTCGATCTCCCAGTTGCCGGATTGCACCGAGACGATCTTCATCTGCGCGGCTTGCATGGCGTCCTTGAAGCCGGCGGTACGCTGCTGGGCGTTGGTGGTGGTCGGCACGCCTTCGATGATGCCAACCTGGTCACCGGCCTTGAGCTGCTTGGCCAGGTAGTCACCGACGTCACGGGCACCCTTGCGGTTGTCCGGGCCCACGAACAGCACGCTGATGCCCTTGCTCTTGAGGGTTTCGGGATCGAGGCGATTATCGATGTTGATCACGATCACGCCTTTGTCCATGGCCTTCTTCACCGCCGATACCAGCGCCTTGGAGTCGGCCGGGGCGATGACCAGGGCCTTGGCGCCTGAGTTGACCATCTGCTCGACGATACGGATCTGCTCGCCGGTGTCGGTCTCGTTCTTGATGCCGTTGGCGATCAGCTCGAATTCGCTGGCATGGGTTTTCTGATAATCCTTGGCGCCGTCTTCCATGGTGCGGAAGAACTCATTGGCAAGGGACTTCATCACCAGGGCGACCTTGGGCGCTTCCTCGGCGTGGGCGGTGGACAGGGAAAAGAGCAGCGAGGAGAAAACGGCGAGGGCCAGCGGACGGCCGGGGAACGGCAGTTTCATGGAAATGACTCCGAATCTTGTGGTTTTTATCGGATCGCAAACGTTTGCGGTGACCAACTATGGAAACAGGCGCCAGTTTTGTCAAATCCATTGCGTAGGCCGCCACAGCTACGCGCGTCGGATTATCCGCAATTCATCCGAAAAACCGAACATATTTCCTGCAAAAATTCGGTCAACCGAACACTTGCACCCTCCGCTGACCCTGTGGTCGCGTCGAGTACCCCCAGTCGCAACAGGGGTTTCAAGATGAAATACGACGAACGGTAGTTACTGGTACGAAATCTGCCTTTACTCCAGTGCGACATAACGCACATCTCCTCCAGGAAGAGAGAAGCAGAAATGATGAAAACCGCTATCAAGACCTTCGCACCGAGCGCCCTGGCGCTGCTGCTGGTACTGCCGACCACCGTTTCCGCCAAGGAAGCCGCGCAACAACAGAAGCTCGCCAACGTGGTCATCCTCGCCACCGGCGGCACCATCGCCGGCGCTGGCGCCAGCGCCGCCAACAGCGCCACCTACCAGGCTGCCAAGGTAGGCATCGACAAGCTGATCGCCGGCGTGCCAGAGCTGAAGGACCTGGCCAACGTGCGCGGCGAGCAGGTGATGCAGGTCGCTTCGGAAAGCATCGGCAACGACGACCTGCTCAAACTGGGCAAGCGCGTCGCCGAACTGGCCGACAGCAAGGACGTCGATGGCATCGTCATCACCCACGGCACCGACACCCTGGAAGAGACCGCCTACTTCCTCAACCTGGTGGAGAAGACCGACAAGCCGATCATCGTGGTCGGCTCGATGCGCCCGGGCACCGCGATGTCCGCCGACGGCATGCTCAACCTGTACAACGCCGTGGCCGTGGCCAGCAGCAAGGACGCACGCGGCAAGGGCGTGCTGGTGACCATGAACGACGAGATCCAGTCCGGTCGCGACGTGAGCAAGGCGGTCAACATCAAGACCGAAGCCTTCAAGAGCCAGTGGGGCCCGCTGGGCATGGTAGTGGAAGGCAAGTCGTACTTCTTCCGCCTGCCGGCCAAGCGCCACACCGTCAACTCCGAGTTCGACATCAAGACCATCAGCAAGCTGCCGGCCGTGGACATCGCCTACGGCTACGGCAACGTGACCGACACCGCCTACAAGGCGCTGGCCCAAGGCGGCGCCAAGGCGATCATCCACGCCGGCACCGGCAATGGTTCGGTATCGTCGCGTGTGGTACCGGCGCTGCAGGAGCTGCGCAAGGAAGGCGTGCAGATCATCCGCTCGTCCCACGTCAACCAGGGCGGTTTCGTCCTGCGCAACGCCGAACAGCCTGACGACAAGAACGACTGGGTCGTCGCCCATGACCTGAACCCGCAGAAAGCGCGGATCCTGGCGATGGTTGCAATGACCAAGACCCAGGACAGCAAGGAGCTGCAGCGGATCTTCTGGGAATACTGACAGGCCTGCACCTGGGGCTGGTGTGTTGAACATACCGGCCCATCGCGGGGCAAGTGGCATCGGCGAACCGCCGATGCGACTTGCCCCGCGTTGCTGTCGATGGAACCAATCCCTCTAGCACGGTCTTATACGGCTTTCATCCTACCTGCTGTTGCGAAACGGCTTACAGTGAAATACTGTATGCGCATACAGCAAAACAAGGAACAGCCCCGTGGCCAAACCCGCCTCCGCGTCGCCAAGCAGTTATGAGCAACTGGGTCAGCGCATCCAGAAGATCATCAACAGCCCCACCGCCCAGCGCAGCCGCGCCGCCCTGATCTTCCGCCTGGAGCACGAATCGCCCGACGACTGGACCACGCTGCTCGAGGAAATCGCCGAGAACGACAACGTCACCCTCGCCCACCGCGACGATGGCGGTGTGCAGGTGTTCTGGACCGTGCCGAAGGAAGACTGATTGCACATGAGAGTTTCGCTTTTCGCTGCCTGCCTGCTGCTGCTCACCCCCCTCGCCCACGCCGACGCCCCGCGCACCTTCCAGGAGGCCAAGAAGGTCGCCTGGAAGCTGTACGCGCCGCAGTCCACCGAGTTCTATTGCGGCTGCAAGTACCAGGGCAACAAGGTCGACCTGGCTTCGTGCGGCTATGCGCCGCGCAAGAACCTCAACCGCGCCTCGCGGATCGAGTGGGAGCACATTGTCCCGGCCTGGCAGATCGGCCATCAGCGCCAGTGCTGGCAGGACGGCGGGCGCAAGAACTGCTCGCGCAACGACAAGGTCTACCAGCGCGCCGAGGCCGACCTGCACAACCTGGTGCCGAGCATCGGCGAGGTCAACGGCGACCGCAGCAACTTCAGCTTCGGCTGGTTGCCCGAGCAGCATGGCCAGTACGGCAGTTGCCTGACCCAGGTCGACTTCAAGGCCAAGAAGGTCATGCCGCGCCCGTCGATCCGCGGGATGATCGCACGCACCTACTTCTACATGAGCAAGCAGTACGACCTGCGCCTGTCCAAACAGGACCGCCAGTTGTTCGAGGCCTGGAACAAGACCTACCCGCCGCAGGCCTGGGAGCTGCAGCGCAACCAGCAGGTGGCATGCGTGATGGGGCGCGGTAACGCCTTCGTCGGCCCGGTCAACCTCAAGGCCTGCGGCTGAGGGCCCTCAGGCCAGCGTCTGCAGGTAGGCGCTGGCCTGCTGGTACCGGCAGAGCCGGGCCACATCGGCCGGGCCTGGGCAGGGGATACGCGAAAGGTCGCTGTTGTCGGCCAGGTCCGCCAGCTTCACCTGGCGCGCCAAGGGGTCCACACCCAGGCGAATGACGAACGCTTCGTAGCTCTCGCCCTCGCGCCGGCTCAGCGCCAGCAGCGCGGCGAGGATCTTCAGCGGGAAACCTTCACGGGCGAGGTCGGCCAGGGTCAACGGCGTGTCTTCCAGCACATCATGCAACACCGCGACAATGCGCTGCTCGGGGGTGATCACCCGCCCCATCACCCGCAGCGGGTGAAGGATGTAAGCCGCCCCGCCTTTGTCGAACTGCCCTTCATGTGCCTTGATGGCCATCGCGATGGCCCGTTCCAGCGTCGCCATGAGGCGCTCCCCCACTCAACCCGCGCACTAGACAGCATAGCCGTTGCTCCACGGGCGTGTTCACTCGGCGCCAGCGCGTCATGGCGGCGGGCTTGCGCCGCCCCCGCCATAGCTTTTGCCAGCCTTAGGTTTTTTAAGGCTCATGAGCACAAATTTACTAATTTCTCGATCCCCGCCCGCGCCGCATCATCGCGCTAACAAGAACGCGTCGCCCCTTGCCGGCACGCACCCGGGCCTCCCCCGATGCCCCACCTTGCCTTGGAGTCAGTCATGACCAGTGCAGCCAATTCGGCACCCCTCATCGAGAAACACACGATCGGCTACGTGCCGCCGCAAGACCGCCATGGAAAGGTAAGGGATCTGTTCACACTGTGGTTCGGCGGCAATATCGCGCCGCTGCCCATCGTCACCGGCGCGCTGGGCGTGCAGCTGTTCCACCTCAACCTGGTGTGGGGCATCGTCGCCATCCTGGTCGGCCATCTGCTCGGCGGTGTGCTCATGGCCCTGCATTCGGCGCAGGGCCCGCAGATGGGCATCCCGCAGATGATCCAGAGCCGCGCCCAGTTCGGTTCGCTCGGCGCCCTGCTGGTGGTGGTGATCGCCGGGGTGATGTACATCGGCTTCTTCGCCTCCAACATCGTCCTGGCCGGCAAGTCGCTGCATGGCGTGGTCGAGTCGGTGCCGGTGTCCGTGGGCATCGTCATCGGTGCATTGGGCTCCGGCATCATCGGCATCATCGGCTACCGCTTCATCCATGTGCTCAACCGCATCGGCACCTGGGTGCTGGGCATCGGCATCGTGGTCGGCTTCGGCTACATCTTCAGCCATGTGCAGAGCGACGACTTCCTCACCCGCGGCGGCTTCAACCTGGCCGGCTGGCTGGCCACCGTGTCGCTGGCGGCGCTGTGGCAGATCGCCTTCGCGCCCTACGTGTCGGACTACTCGCGCTACCTCCCGGCCGACGTCAAGGTTTCCTCGACCTTCTGGACCACCTACCTGGGCTCGGCCCTGGGCTCGAGCCTGTCGTTCATCTTCGGCGCGGTCGCGGTGCTGGCGATCCCTGCCGGGATGGACACCATGGACGCGGTCAAGCTCGCCACCGGCACCCTCGGCCCACTGATGCTGGTGCTGTTCCTGCTCAGCGTGATCAGCCACAACGCCCTCAACCTGTACGGCGCGGTGCTGTCGATCATCACCCTGGTACAGACCTTCGCCTACCGCTGGATCCCCACCGCCAAAAGCCGCGCCGTGTTGTCACTGATCGTCCTCGCCGCCTGCTGCGTGGTGGCGGTGTTCGCTTCGGCGGACTTCATCGGCCACTTCGTCGACATGGTGCTGGTGTTGTTGGTGGTGCTGGTGCCGTGGACGGCGATCAACCTGATCGACTTCTATGTCATCCACAAGGGCGACTACGACATCGACTCGATCTTCAAGGTCGACGGCGGCATCTACGGCCGCTACAACCCCCAGGCGCTGATTGCCTACGCGGTGGGCATCGCGGTGCAGATCCCGTTCATGAACACGCCGCTGTATGTCGGGCCGGTGTCCGTACACATCAATGGCGCCGACCTGTCGTGGCTGGTGGGGTTGGCGATCACCTCGCCGCTGTACTGGTGGCTGGCCAGTCGTGACAGCGCGTATCGTCGTCGGCAGGTGGGTGCGAAGCTGGCGGCGGGGGTCTGAGTCCGCCTGGCTGAAAGTTGACAAGGGGACCCGCTGCGGCGGGTCTTCTGCCATTCTCAGGCATACCCACCAACCACCAAGAATCATCCTACATGGCAGGCGGACTTAGCTGACTGCACAATGACGAAAGGAGTGAGTAGCAACACTATCCTCAACTCCACAGGCCACCAGCTCAAATCAATCATAAACAGACCTGTAGCTGTAACCTTAACGGGTAAATGATGCTCAACCAGCCCGTGTAAACACCAGCAACGCCACTGCAAATATCAACCATAAAAATCCAACAATGGAAAACCAGGCAGATACAACCATCATGCATCGAAGACCGGCAGGGAAAGCCACTACCTCGCCCTCGTCAAAAAGGCCTTTGCGAATGACATAAGAAGGGTAGAGAAACGCTCCACTGACTGTATTTATAAAGTACCACCTGGATCTGAAACTTAGCTCATCGAAGGAACGTCTCCACTGTTCCACCCAAGCACTTCTGGGGAGCGCTTTGACAACACGGTCGCAACAGCTATCACGAGTAAGCATTAAACTCATGATCAATCCGATCTGGCAAAGCAAAAACGGTATCGTCATAAACACCATGGCCCATCCCGTCGACCAGAAACTGCTCATTTCGATCGCCACTCATACAAAGCTTCTCCTAGCCACTCACCTCCCATACCACCACCTGTGGCCCCGATGAATGAACCTGCCCCCACGAACACTAGACTGCACGCAGCACCCCTACGCCAGCTTTAACAGCACCTACGGCACCACAAGAGAAGGTGGCCACCATGGTGCCTACCCGTGCACCATGAACGCCACCGGTAAGCCCGCCAGCAAAGCTGCCAGCTTCAGTGAAGCGAACCTTTCTGCATTTCTCGGTTTCCCCTGCACGACATACTTCTTGTACTTTCGGGTAGGACGATGTCGCACCTAACCCTACCGCCACATGCCCCCCATACTTCAAATACTTCGACATCTTCGCCACTTCATCCAAATGCGTCGCATACCCCGGTATCGACCCTGGCCCACCGGCCTTGGACCATTGATGCACCAGGCCCCTGGTGGAAATCCCCAGACCTTTTCGCAGGTTTCATGTCCACCCAACTTCAGGTACTTATCGACCTTCATCACACAATTATGATCGGGTGAGCTTCGTGAAGCAGATCAGCAAGAACAGGATTGCAAAGCCCGAGAGCAAGCAGCAGCTGCTGATTTTCATCAGCCGGCTCAAGTAGCCAGGAAAGTCCTTAGTGTCCTCAATACTCAACCATCCTTGACGATAACCTAAAGACGGCCATATCAGGCCTAAAGTCATGGCACTCACAATCACCATGCGTGACTTCTGACTGAGGGTCCCCCAAATCATAATTTCATCGCGAAGGCCACTACTGCGCCGAAAGGCCCGGCACATGACGTCGAAGTGACTTGAACCTGCGATGTAGGTATTGATCAGCCCCCCTGTGATGATTAACAGAAAAGGTAGGGAAATCAGTATGAGCTTCATGCTGGCGGGCCACCCGCTCAAGTCAATCATGAATACCCTCGTAAAGAACCTCGCCCAGCCATTCTCCTCCGGCCACGCCCCCGCCACTGCCGGCGAATGAGCCCACTCCAACAGTTGCGATACCACAGATCGCTTTTCCCCAGACTCCAAAATTGCAGACAGCCTTTATCGCAACACCACTCGCAGCTCCACCAAAAACACCGCCCACCAAGCCGCCCGCAAAGCCACCTGCCTCTGTAAATCGAATCTTCTTGCACTCATCTGTTTCACCCGCTTTGCACGCTTCTTGAACTTTAAGATACGACGAGCTTGCCCCAAATCCCACGCCAACGTAGCCACCATATTTAAGATAACGGGCCATCTTCGCCACCTCATCCAGGTGCGTCGCATATCCCGGTATCGCCCCCGGCGCTCCGGCCTTGGACCAATGATGAACCAGGCTCCTGGTGGAAATCCCCAGCCCTTTGCGCAAGCTTTCATGCCCCCCTAGGTTCAGGTACTTGCCCACGAATGCACTGCGCAGTTGCGCGTTCAGCTGTTGATACAACGCACTGCGCGACGCGAAGAACTGCGGGCTTTTCAGGTGCCCATGCAGACCGAACTCGCGCTGATGCAGCCGCACAATCCCCTTGAGCGTATCCTCCACCTGCCCCAGCCCACGGGCCAGCATGTCTTTACCCACCCCCATGGACTGGCTAGCGCCATTGAGCACGCCCGCAATTTCACCGATGTGCTGCATCATGAAGTTGGCCTCCTGCTCGTCGAGCACAGCCAGTGCCTGCCGCGCCCGCTGCGCCGCAGCCATCAGGTCGGCTTCCTCGCGGGTGCAGGCGTGGTGGTTGTCGGGGTCACCGAGGACGAAGATTTCACCGGCCTTGAAACCTTGGTCGAAGGTGGGGTTCAGGCGCTCGATACGTGCAATAGGCAGTGTGCTGTCCTGCGCCAACAACTGCGCCAGTACCTGGGGACCGGACATGCTGCGGGGAACGATATGAAAACCGGGTTCCAACCCGGCTTGCGCAGACGCGATGGCGCCAGGCATCTGTGCGTTGGCTGGGGCATGGAGAGAGCGGGCGTCGGGGGCCGTCGCCGCGTTCGTCTGCCTGCCATGCATGGGCTGACTGGACGGCGCCATTCCACCCAAAGGAGCAACCACCCTGTTACTGCCGTCCGGGCAGCCACAGGCAACCAGTGAACCATCCATCGCCAGTGGCTGACCGTCGGAAATCCACCCGTGGTAGCCCTCTACAACGACGCCAGGTTGGCAGCAGAGCGGACATTCGGTAGTTGAGTCCCCGACCCGCAGGACCTTGCGCCCATCACAGATGTAACCCTCACCGCTGGCAATGCAGATTGCACCCGTGGTGGTGACATCACCATCTACTGCCTGGCCTTTCCCATCAAGACTGACGCGATACATGAGCAGGTTCCTTTTGCCCTGAAAGCTCAAGAACCTAACAAATGAAGTTCGCCCTGTTACCCGAGAAAAAGCGAAAGAGACCTTTCCTACTCCGCCTAGAGAAAAGTCTTAAAACCAACCCTGTAACCAGCCTGTTCAGGCGTGCAGCCGAACCTGAGCGGGCTGGTCACGATGCTCGTCAGTGCCCGCTACGCAACATTTCCTTCGGCACATACTTGCCAATCTCATACTTGCCGATCGCCGCCCGGTGCACCTCATCCGGTCCGTCGGCCAGGCGCAGGGTGCGCTGCATCGCGTACATGTAGGCCAGCGGGAAATCACCGCTCACTCCTGCCCCGCCATGGATCTGGATGGCCCGGTCGATCACCTTCAGCGCAACGTTCGGCGCCACCACCTTGATCTGGGCGATCTCGCTGCGCGCCACCTTGTTGCCGACGGTGTCCATCATGTAGGCGGCCTTCAGGGTCAGCAGGCGGGCCATGTCGATCTCCATCCGCGAGTCGGCGATCTTGTCGACATTGCCACCCAACCGCGCCAGCGGCCGGCCAAAGGCCGTGCGCTCGACCGAGCGCTTGCACATCAGCTCCAGTGCGCGTTCGGCCATGCCGATCGAGCGCATGCAATGGTGGATGCGCCCAGGCCCGAGGCGGCCCTGGGCGATCTCGAAGCCACGGCCCTCGCCGAGGAGCACGCTCTCGTAAGGCACTCGCACGTTCTCGAACAACACTTCGGCATGGCCGTGTGGCGCGTCGTCGTAGCCGAACACCGGCAGCGGGCGAACGATCTTCACGCCGGCTGCGTCGGTGGGCACCAGGATCATCGAGTGCTGTTGATGACGCTGGCCGTCGGGGTTGGACAGGCCCATGAAGATCATCACCTTGCAGCGCGGGTCGCAGGCGCCGGAGGTCCACCACTTGCGGCCGTTGATCACCCACTCGTCACCGTCGCGCACGGCTGTGGCGGCCATGTTGGTGGCATCCGAAGAGGCCACGTCCGGCTCGGTCATGGCGAACGCCGAACGGATCTCGCCACGCAGCAGCGGCTCGAGCCACTGGCGCTTCTGCGCCTCGCTGCCGTAGCGCACCAGCACTTCCATGTTGCCGGTGTCCGGCGCCGAGCAGTTGAACGGCTCGGGCCCCAGCAGCGAGCGGCCCATGATTTCTGCCAACGGCGCGTACTCAAGGTTGCTCAGCCCTGCGCCATATTCGGACTCGGGCAGGAACAGGTTCCACAGCCCTTCGTCACGGGCCTTGGCCTTGAGCTCCTCCATGATCGCGGTAGGCTGCCAGCGGTCGCCCTCGGCGACCTGGCGCTCGAACACCGGCTCGGCCGGGTAGACGTATGCATCCATGAATGCGCTGACGCGCTCGCGCAGTGCCTGGACCTTGGGCGAATAGGCGAAATCCATCGGGGCGACCTTCCGTCAATGAAGAACATGGACCTGAGCCTAGAACAGCCACCCTTCATCCACCTAGTCTATTTTCTTCGTGTATAAACATTCATAAGCAATATATGATCGATCCATAACTCCAACAAAGAGCGGCGCCCATGAACCTCAGCAAGGTCGACCTCAACCTGTTCATAGTCTTCGACGCGATCTACACCGAAGCCAACCTGACCCGCGCCGGGCAGATCGTCGGCATCACCCA
Source organism: Pseudomonas sp. CAM1A (assembly GCF_047501685.1). Lineage (NCBI taxonomy): Bacteria > Pseudomonadati > Pseudomonadota > Gammaproteobacteria > Pseudomonadales > Pseudomonadaceae > Pseudomonas > Pseudomonas sp. CAM1A. The sequence goes on from NZ_JBFNXP010000016.1 coordinate 32,280, forward strand.
ACCGGCGGTGTCCAACGCCCTGTCACGTCTGCGCGAGACGTTCAACGACCCGCTGTTCGTGCGCACCGCCCAGGGCATGGTGCCCACGCCCATGGCGCAGAACATCATCGGCCCGGTACGCAACGCGCTGTCGCTGCTGCGCACCTCGGTACAGGAAAGCCGCATCTTCACCCCGCTGCAGGCGAGCAAGACCTTCCGCATCAGCATGACCGACCTCACCGAGGCGGTGATCCTGCCGCCGCTGTTCCAGCGCCTGCGGCGGCTCGCGCCAGCCCTGGTGATCGAGAGCTTTCTGTGCAAGCGCCGTGAAACCACCAAGGAGCTGGCCGCCGGGCGCCTGGATTTCGCCGTCGACGCGCCGCTGAACACCGACCCGCAAGTGCGCCACGTCAAGCTCATGCAAGACCGCTACGTCTGCGCCATGCGCCCCGGCCACCCCCAGGCCGACAGCAAGCTGACCCTGGACACCTACCTGGCCATGACCCACATCCATATCTCCAGCCGCCGCAACGGCCTGGGCTACGTCGACCTGGCCCTGGGCAAGATGGGCGTGCAGCGCCGTGTCGCCCTGCGTTCGCAGCACTACCTGATGGCCTCCCAGGTACTGCAGCAGACCGACATGGTCATGACCGTGCCCGAGCGTTTCGCCCGCCGCCACCAGTTGCGCCACCAACCGCTGCCGGTAGAGGTACCGGCGCTGGAGACCCACCTGTACTGGCACGAGAGCACCGACCAGGACCCGGCCAACCGCTGGATGCGCGAGCAGATCATCGAGTTGTGCGAGCGGGTGGTGGCCCAGGACGACCAGGAGCAGGCAAGCCCGGCAATCGCATCGGCCTGAGTCGCCTACACTGTCGGTGATTGCCTCTGAAACCCAGGAGCCACTCATGGACGACAGCCAACATGGCAAGCCACCGACCTTCTGGCAGATGCTGCAGAGCATCCTTGCCGCGGCGTTTGGCGTGCAAAGCGGCAAGAACCGCGCCCGCGACTTCACCTATGGCAAGGCCAGCCATTTCATCGTGATGGGGACAGTGTTCACACTGATCTTCATCTTCGTGCTGATCGGCCTGGTGCAGCTGGCGATGCACCTGACGGCGCGCTAGTCGCGGGGCAGATCCGCCAATACTGCTTGCCAAAACGCAATCCGCCCGCGGATATCCCTTCCGCGGGCGGTTCAGGTGTTTCTCACGGTCTTGAGCAGTTATCCGCTATTGATGGCTGACCCAGTACACCGCGGTGACCACCACCAGCACGATCAGACACAGGATCGCCCAGGCATCGACACTGCTGTCAGCTTTGCGGACCTTGGTAGAGTTTCCCATTGCATTGCCTCTTGTAGTGGTTATGGGAATGCACTTCACAAGCAGCAGTTAAGTCCAGCAATGCCCTTCGCTCAAGCAGGGTCTTTCAATACTCGACGGGTGACGTGAGAAACGGGTAGCGGAAATCCGCCGGCCGCCCTTCGGCACTGAAACGGTGGAAGTCGATACCGTGGCCATCCTGCTCCAGCAGCTTGAGCCAGCGCCTGGCCTTGGCCGGGTCGATCAGTTGCAGGGCGGGCGCGCTGTGCTCACGCTGGCCGTCACGGTCCACCGCCAGCCCTTGGGCGTCGTCGTGCAACATGACCATGGCCCAACCGCCCAAGGTGAAATGCCCACCCATGAGCACGCTCAAACGCCCGTCGATTCGCGCGCGCAGGGCCTCGGGCGAGCTGTTGACCGCGCTGAACAGGGCATCGCGCCCCGGCATCTTGCCCAGCGCCTCGAACGCCTGCATGGCACCGAACGCCATCTGGTCGTTGGCCGCCCACACCAGGCGGGTGTCGGGGTAGCGCTCGAGCAGCATCTGCGCCTGCTCGAAGGCGCGCTGGCGGCTCCAGCCGCCGTACACCACCTGGCGCAGGCGCACCTGGGGGAACTCGGCCAGTGCCCGGTGCATGCCCTGCACGCGCAATTGCGAGGCCGGCGTGGTCTTGACCCCGGCGAAGGCCAGCAGGTCGACCGGCCCGGCTGCGGCGGGCAGTTGCGCCGCCAGCGCCTTGAGCATCTGGTAGCCGGCCTCCTCGTCGTTGCTGACCAACGTGCCGAGCACTTCAGGATATTTGTCCGGCTGCGCCTGAACGCTGTGTGCCTGGCTGTCGGTGAGGCCGTTGTTGACCAGGAACAGCTTGACCCCGGTCCCCCGCGACAGGCGGATGATCTCGGGGGCGATATACAGCTCGTTGACCAGCACCAGGTAGTCCGGGCGCTGCGGTCCTTGCAGCGCCTCCCGAGCCTGGTTCAGCGCAAGGTCGGCGCGACGCTCGCTGTACTGCACGCGCAAGGTCATGCCCAGGTCGCTGGCGGCGGCCTGCATGAAGCGTGAATAGTCGACCCAGAACGTTTCATCGGAGTAGCCCGGGTTGAGAAATACCACCGAAGCGGCCTGCGCGCTCGCCGCCAGTGGCAGGCTCAGGCACAGGCTCTGGCACAAGGCCTTGAGCATGCTGTTACATCCCTGCGAAGCAAACCCCGGATTATAGCCCTGCGATGTACCACAGCGGACAAATGCCAGTCAGTCTCACTTAGTCCAAATGGTTCTTTTCATATGCAAAAACATCACTTTAGCGCATAAACCCACTCTGCTATCGTTCCTCCGCTCCGCCCCGGAGTGCGCGGCCGTGCGCGCGATTAGCTGCATGCAGCCTGAGACAGGACTTATATGTACGTATACGACGAGTACGATCAGCGGATCATCGAGGACCGCGTCAAGCAGTTCCGTGATCAGACCCGCCGCTACCTGGCCGGTGAGCTGAGCGAAGAAGAATTCCGCCCTCTGCGCCTGCAGAACGGCCTGTATATCCAACGTTTCGCGCCGATGCTGCGAGTCGCCGTGCCCTATGGCCAGCTGAACGCACGTCAGACCCGCATGCTGGCGAAGATCGCCCGCGACTACGACAAGGGCTATGCGCACATCAGCACGCGCCAGAACGTGCAGTACAACTGGCCGGCGCTCGAAGACATCCCCGATATCCTCGCCGAGCTGGCCACCGTGCAGATGCACGCGATCCAGACCAGTGGCAACTGCCTGCGCAACGTCACCACCGACCAGTTCGCCGGTGTCGCCGCCGACGAGCTGGTCGACCCGCGCCCGTGGTGCGAGATCGTCCGCCAGTGGACTACCTTCCACCCGGAATTCGCCTACCTGCCACGCAAGTTCAAGATCGCCGTCAACGGTTCGAGCGACGACCGCGCCGCCATCGAGGTGCACGACATCGGTCTGGAGCCGGTGCGCAACGCCGCAGGCGAGCTTGGCTTCCGCGTATTGGTCGGCGGCGGCCTGGGCCGTACCCCGGTGATCGGCGCCTTCATCAACGAGTTCCTGCCCTGGCAGGACCTGCTCAGCTACCTGGACGCCATCCTACGCGTGTACAACCGTTACGGCCGTCGTGACAACAAGTACAAGGCGCGGATCAAGATCCTGGTCAAGGCCCTCACCCCGGAAGTGTTCGCCGAGAAGGTCGAGGCCGAGATGGTCCACCTGCGTGGCGGCAACACCACCCTGACCGAGGCTGAAGTACAGCGTGTTGCCTGCCACTTCGTCGACCCCGAGTACCTGGCCCTGGACAACACCGACTTCAGCACGCTGGACGCCGAGCACCCGGGCTTCGCTCGCTGGCGCTCGCGCAACACCCGCGCGCACAAGAAGCCGGGCTATGTTGCCGTGACCCTGTCGCTCAAGCCCACCGGCGTCGCCCCGGGCGACCTGACCGACAAGCAGCTCGACGCGGTTGCCGACCTGGCCGAGCGCTACAGCTTCGGCTACCTGCGCACCTCCCACGAGCAGAACATCATCCTCGCCGACGTCGAGCAGCGTCAGCTGCACGCGCTGTGGCTGGAGCTGCGCGAGCAAGGCTTCGCCACACCGAACATCGGCCTGCTGACCGACATCATCTGCTGCCCGGGCGGTGACTTCTGCTCGCTGGCCAACGCCAAGTCGATCCCGATCGCCGAGTCCATCCAGCGCCGTTTCGACGACCTGGACTACCTGTTCGACATCGGCGAGCTCGACCTGAATATCTCCGGCTGCATGAACGCCTGCGGCCACCACCACGTCGGCCACATCGGCATCCTTGGCGTGGACAAGAAGGGCGAGGAGTTCTACCAGGTCTCGCTGGGCGGCAATGCCGCGCGCGACGCCAGCCTGGGCAAGATCCTCGGCCCCTCCTTCGCCCAGGACGACATGGCCGACGTGATCGAGAAGCTGATCAATGTGTACGTCGAGCGGCGCACCGAAGACGAGCGCTTCATCGACACCTACCAGCGTATCGGCATCGACCCCTTCAAGGAACGCGTCTATGCAGCGAATCATTAAGAACAACCAGATCGTCGACGAAACCTGGCACCTGCTGCCCAAGGACGTCTCGATCGACGAACTGACCAACTGCGACGACTACATCGTGCCGCTGCAGCTGTGGCGCGACCATCCGAGCCTGCTCAAGGCCCGCGACGGCGGCCTGGGCATCTGGCTGGACAGCGACGAAGAAGCCGAGGAAATCGGCGAGCACGTCGAGCACTTCCAGGTGATCGCCCTGAACTTTCCGGCCTTCACCGACGGGCGCAGCTACTCCAATGCGCGCCTGCTGCGGGACCGCTACAAGTTCAAGGGCGAGCTGCGCGCCATTGGCGACGTACTGCGCGACCAGCTGTTCTACATGGCCCGCTGCGGTTTCGACGCGTTCGCCATTCGTGCCGACAAGGACCCGGAAGACGCGCTGCAGAGCCTGAAAGACTTCTCGGTGACCTACCAGGGCGCCACCGACGAGCCGCTGCCGCTGTTCCGCCGCCGCTGATCGTCGTTTGCAGTTCGCTCGGCCCGCCTTCTGGCGGGCCGATTCGTTTCTGCACCCGCAAGACGACCAGTGCGGATATGACCGAGGAAAAATCCGAACGCTTGCTCAGGTTTTCTGATGGCATGCCGATATCAGGGCATATCCTTTTCACTCCGCAAGGAAAGCGACGATGAGCCCGATCACTTCGGCACTACGCCTGACGCCGATCCAAATGCCACCTGCTCCCGCGCAGAACCTGATCGTTCGCCAGCCCGCGAGCGTCGCCAGCGCCCCAGGCGCCCAGGTCATCCTGGGCCAGGACACGCGCATTCCCGATAGCGAGACCTATACCGCAAAAGGCACGCTGGATAGCGCGCAGCCCAGCTACACCTGGGAACAGGACGGGCTGGACAAACTGAGCATGTACATGTTCAGCGCGGTCAAGTCGACCTCCACCGCCGCCCGCTTCCAGGGCCTGGGCAGTGCCCTGGTGGAGCAGCTGGCGGCCAGCGGCGGCCAGCGCGTCTCTCAGTCAGCCTTGCAGGTTATCGAGACCGACACCACCCCGCTCAGTCTGCAGCAGGCACGCCTGCGCGAGTTCGCCAGCAATACCGTGACCCTCAGCCTTACCACCGCCTCCGGCGCCACGGTGAAACTGGGCTTGTACAACGGTGAACGGGGCCTGGCGGTTGACGCAGAGGTCCAGGGCGGCGAGTTGAACGCCAACGAGCTCAAGGGCCTGGCCGCCCTGGCCGACGGTTTCCAGTCGGCGATCAATGGCCTGACCCGGCAACCGCCGAGCCTGCAACTCGGCGCGCTGGTCAAGCTCGATCCGAGCCTGTTCAGCGGTCTGCAGATGAACGCCAAACTGGACCTGCCCAGCGGTGGGCAACAAACCTTCGACCTGCGCCTGGACGGCTCCACGCGCAGCCTGAAACTCGATGGACCCAGTGGCCAGGTGCAGCTGGACCTCGATAGCCAGGGCGGCGCGCTGCTCGGCGGCAAGGCCCAGCGCCAGGCCGCCCTGAACAACTACATGACCCAGTTCGACGAGGCGCAGAAACGCGGCAAGGGCGATGCGCAACTGACCTCGCTGCTCAAGGATGCCTTCAGCCAACTGAACAGCATCGACGACAACAGCCCGCGCCCGGCGGGCCACAACGACGCGGTGAACACCTACAGCCGTGCGCTGCTCAGCGGTCTGGCCGACTTCAAGGCCTCGATCGTGCAACCGTCCAGCCGCCTGAACGCGCGACGCCTGGATGAGGAGGACCGCTTCGCCTACGAGGTATCGCAATCGACCTCGACCAGTGGCCAGGGCACCACCATTGCCCGTCAGCAACGCCAGGAGGCCAAGCTGGATGCCGCCTGGCATTCGAGCCTGGCGTCCGCGGCCAAGCTCACCGAAGCGGATCCGTTCGACGAGAAGAACTACCGTTACCACACGCTCAGCGAAACGGCGAGCAGCACCACCGAACTGTCGTTCGTCGACAATGTGCTCAAGGAAGCCAAGGCCACCCAGGAGGCCACCAGCACCAAGCGCGTGCTCACCTACGAGGGTGGCAAGCTCGAGTCCGATGTCAGCACGCCCGAGTCGGTGAGCCGCTCGCGCAACCTGCTGAACCTGCTCGACGATCTGTTCAAGACCGATGAGAAGGCCCGGCGCAACGGCAGCCAGTACGACCTCGACGCGCAACTGGCGGCCCATGCCGGGCTGTGGCAGTTGCAAACCGACCCGGCGAAGATCCACGACTGACCGAGGCGCCGCCGCGCAGACGAGCCCACCCCTGCAAGGACTGCAGAAGCGGGCTCATCTGCGCTCGGCCTTGGCGCTTAGCGTATCGGCACGTAGATATCCGTCTGCCATTGTTCCAGAGGCGTCTGCGGATAGATGCTCAGGTAATGGAAGAACAGCGGATGATCACGCAACTCCTCGCCACTGCCCGGTAGCCAATCACGGTAGATCGGGTAGATCGTCTCGCCGATATGATCCGGCGAGCCGACATGCCGCACCACCGCGCAGCGCCCTGCGGGCAGGCTCGACTCCCGCACGCCCTGGACGTTCGGCACCACGGCCTCGTGGATTTCCCCGCAGATGGCGAAGCGAAAATCTTGCGGCGCGGTGGTGTCCGGGTTGTTGTAGGGGATGCCGAAGCTGCGGCTGCTGGCCACGGGCGATTGCCCGCTGCTCATGCGCCAGTCGATGAACCGGCGCACGGTTTCGCTGACCTGATTGGCCGGGCCACGGTGCTCGAGCGCCGCAAGGCGTACAGCGGGAAAATCGACGATTCGTACCTGCATGGTGATGCTCCTGGAAAAATGAGGGATGGCAAACACCGTATTCCACACCAGCCAGTCGGGCCGGCGGCGAAACGCGCTGGGCGCATGCCCGAAGGCCCGGCGAAACGCCCGACTGAACGCTTCCGGACTTTCGAAGCCCGCCTCCACTGCCACTTCCAGCACCGGCTGCGTGGGCTGGCCGAGCAGCCGGTGGGCCGCACGGCGCAGGCGCATCAGTTGCACATAGCGGGCAACCGGTACACCCACATAGGCGCTGAACTGGCGATGGAAGTGGAACACCGAAAAGTGCGCCACCGCGCTCAGGGCCTCCACTGAGAGATCGCCTTCCAGGTTGTCCTGGATATAGGCAAGCACGGCATCGAAGCGGTTCTTGTAATGAACGTTGACGGGCAAGGTCAGTGTGCTCCTGGGAATACGGCAGGCCACAGCTTCGTCGATCCGCGCTCAGGCCTGCCTAGCCGCGTTTGCTCAATCACAGCCACCTGCAGGTTTGCCATGATGCGGGATGCATCATCTTCCTGAAACCTTTATTACCCAACCAGCAATCACAACCCATTCCCTAATTCATGACTCCAGGTCAAAGGACCTTGGCTCATCGGCGTCTTAATCAATCCCGCCGAACACCGCACACTACGCCTACCCGTTCGAACCCGTACCCACTGTCCGGGCTTCGATCCCCTCACTCGACAGGAGCATATTCATGAGCATTCCATCCTTCGGCCTGGGCACCTTCCGCCTTACCGGCCAGGCCGTCATCGATTCGGTCAAGTCGGCGCTGGAGCTGGGCTACCGCGCCATCGACACCGCGCAGATCTACAAGAACGAGGCCGAGGTCGGCCAGGCCATCGCCGAGAGCGGCGTGCCGCGCGACGAATTGTTCATCACCACCAAGATCTGGGTCGACAACTACGCCGCCGACAAACTGATCCCCAGCCTGCGCGAGAGCCTGGCCAAACTGCGCACCGAGCATGTCGACCTGCTGCTGATCCACTGGCCCGCACCCGGCAATGGCGTCGAGCTGCCCGAATACATGCAGGCCCTGGCCGAGGCCAAGCGCCAGGGCCTGACCCGCCAGATCGGCATCTCCAACTTCAACATCGAACTGACCCGCCAGGCCATCGCCGTGGTCGGCCAGGCCGAGATCGCCACCAACCAGATCGAGCTCAGCCCGTATCTGCAAAACCGCAAGCTCACCGCCTTCCTCGCGGAACAAGGCATCACCACAACCTCCTACATGACCCTGGCCTATGGCAAGGTTCTGAAAGATCCGCTGCTGGCGCAAATCGCCGCCAAGCACAAGGCCACCGTGGCCCAGGTGGCCTTGGCCTGGGCATTGCAATTGGGCTACGCGGTGATCCCTTCATCGACCAAGCGCGAGAACCTGGCCAGCAACCTGCTCGCCCAGAGCCTGCGCCTGGACGCCGACGACATGGCGCGCATCGCCACCCTGGAGCGCGACGGCCGCGAAGTCAGCCCGGACGGCCTGGCGCCGGCCTGGGACTGATATCCGCCGGGCATGGAAGCCCACTACCCCGCTCTCAACCGCCTTTTCGGAGCTCCCAATGAGCACGCTTTCCTCCAAACGGGTGCTGTTCGCCCTGGCCATCGGCGCCTTCGGCATCGGCACCACCGAGTTCACGCCCATGGGCCTGCTGCCGGTGATCGCCGACGGCGTCGGCGCCAGCATTCCCAGCGCCGGCATGCTGATCACCGCCTATGCCATCGGCGTCATGGTCGGCGCGCCGATCATGACCTTGCTGTTCAGCCGCTTCGGCAAGCGCGCCGCGCTGATGATGCTGATGGGCATCTTCACCTTGGGCAACCTGCTGTCGGCATTGTCGCCGGACTACTACACCCTGCTTATCTCGCGTTTGATCACTAGCCTCAACCATGGCGCCTTCTTCGGACTGGGCGCGGTGGTGGCCGCCAGCGTGGTGCCCCGGGACAAGCAGGCCAGCGCCGTGGCCACCATGTTCATGGGCCTGACCATCGCCAACATCGGCGGCGTGCCGGCCGCCACCTGGCTCGGCCAGCAGGTCGGCTGGCGCATGGCCTTTGCCGGCACCGCAGTGCTCGGCCTGCTGGCCATCGCCGCACTGTGGTATGCGCTGCCCAAGGGCGAGCGCGGCAACGTGCCCCATGTGCGCAAGGAGCTGGCGGTAATCGCCCGTCCCAACGTGCTGCTGGCCATGGCCACCACCGTGCTCGGCGCAGGCGCCATGTTCACCCTGTACACCTATGTCGCGCCGGTGCTCGCCGAGCTGACCGGCGCCTCCGCCAGCTTCGTCACCCTCGGCCTGGTGCTGATCGGTGTCGGCTTCACCCTGGGCAACAGCCTGGGCGGCAAGCTGGCCGACTGGTCGCTGGACGGTGCCGCAAGGATTTTCCTCGGCGCATTGGCGGCAATCATGTTGCTGATGCCGTTGGTACTGGGCAGCCATGTCGGCGCTGCGCTTGCGCTGTTGGTCTGGGGGGTGTTCACCTTCGCCGTGGTTCCGCCGCTGCAGATGCGGGTAATGATCGCCGCGGCCGAAGCGCCGGGGCTGGCGTCGTCGATCAACGTCGGTGCGTTCAACCTGGGCAATGCCGTCGGCGCGGCCTTGGGTGGCGCGGTGATCAGCCTGGACCTGGGTTACGCGGCGGTGCCGATGGCCGGTGGCCTGCTGGCTGCGGCCGGGTTGCTGCTGGTATGGCTGGGCGGGCGTGGCAAGGCCACCGACGAGGCGCTGGGCAAGCCGGCCTGAGGTAGGCGACACACACAAAAACGCCGTCATCCCGAGGGATGGCGGCGTTTTTGCGTTGCACCGCAGGCGGTCAGGCCGGCGCCGAAGTGCGGATCAGGTGATCGAAGGCTGCCAGCGACGCCTTGGCGCCCTCGCCCACTGCGATGACGATCTGCTTGTACGGCACCGTGGTCACGTCACCGGCGGCGAACACGCCCGGGATGCTGGTCTGGCCCTTGGCGTCGACGATGATCTCGCCGCGCGGCGACAGCTCGACCGTACCCTTGAGCCAGTCGGTGTTGGGCAGCAAGCCAATTTGCACAAAGATGCCTTCCAGCGCCAGGTCATGCAGCGCCTCGGTGGTGCGGTCCTTGTAGCGCAGGCCGGTGACCTTCTCGCCGTCGCCGACCACTTCGGTGGTCAGCGCGCTGGTGATCACCTTGACGTTCGGCAGGCTGTGCAGCTTGCGTTGCAGCACGGCGTCGGCACGCAGCTGGCTGTCGAACTCGATCAGGGTCACCTGGGCAACGACGCCGGCCAGGTCGATGGCCGCTTCCACACCAGAGTTGCCGCCACCGATCACCGCCACGCGCTTGCCCTTGAACAGCGGGCCATCGCAGTGCGGGCAGTAGGCCACGCCGCGAGCGCGGTATTGCTGCTCGCCCGGCACGTTCATTTCACGCCAGCGGGCGCCAGTGGCGAGGATCACGGTCTTGGCCTTGAGCGAGGCGCCGCCAGCCAGGCGTACTTCGTGCAGGCCGCCGTCGCTGGCCGGGATCAGCGCTTCGCCGCGCTGCAGGTTCATGATGTCGACGTCGTACTGCTTGACGTGCTCTTCCAGGGCCGTGGCCAGCTTCGGCCCTTCGGTTTCCTGCACCGAGATGAAGTTCTCGATGGCCAGGGTGTCGAGCACCTGGCCACCGAAACGCTCGGCAGCAACACCGGTACGGATGCCTTTGCGCGCGGCGTAGATCGCTGCGGCGGCACCGGCCGGCCCACCGCCGACCACCAGAACGTCGAAGGCGTCCTTGGCATTGATCTTCTCCGCCTGGCGGGCGCCGGCATTGGTGTCGATCTTGCCGAGAATCTCTTCCAGCCCCATGCGACCCTGGCCGAACACTTCGCCGTTCAGGTAGATGCTCGGCACGGCCATGACCTTGCGGGTTTCGACTTCATCCTGGAACAGCGCGCCGTCGATGGCGACGTGGCGCACATTGGGGTTGAGCACCGCCATCAGGTTCAGCGCCTGGACCACGTCCGGGCAGTTCTGGCACGACAGCGAGAAGTAGGTTTCGAAGGTGAACTCGCCTTCCAGCGCCTGGATCTGCTCGATCACTTCGGCACTGGCCTTGGAGGGGTGGCCGCCGACCTGCAGCAGCGCCAGCACCAGGGAGGTGAATTCGTGGCCCATGGGGATGCCGGCGAAGCGCAGGCTGATCTCGGCCCCCGGGCGGTTCAGCGAGAACGAAGGACGACGGGCGTCATTGCCATCCGCGCTGAAGGTAATGAGGTTCGACAGGCCGGCGATTTCCACCAGCAGGTCGTGCAGTTCGCGGGACTTCGCGCCGTCGTCGAGGGAGGCAACGATCTCGATCGGCTGGGTGACCCGCTCCAGGTAGGTTTTCAGTTGCGATTTAAGCGTGGCGTCCAACATACGGGCGATTCCTTTATTCAAAACTCGGATACAAAAACGCCCAGGCGAGGTCGCCCGGGCGTTTTTACGGGGCGGTAACTGCTGTCAGCTTTGGCGGCTGGCTACCGCCCGCGATTGGCGCATGATCAAAGGCTTCGCCTTAGATCTTGCCGACCAGGTCGAGCGACGGGGCGAGAGTAGCTTCGCCTTCTTTCCACTTGGCCGGGCAGACTTCGCCTGGGTGAGCGGCAACGTACTGGGCAGCTTTGACTTTACGCAGCAGCTCGGCAGCATCGCGGCCTACACCACCGTCGTTCAGTTCGACGATCTTGATCTGGCCTTCAGGGTTGATCACGAAGGTACCGCGATCGGCCAGGCCGGCTTCCTCGATCAGCACGTCGAAGTTGCGCGAGATGACGTGGGTCGGGTCACCGATCAGCGGGTACTTGATCTTGCCGATGGTGTCCGAGGTGTCGTGCCAGGCTTTGTGGGTGAAGTGGGTGTCGGTGGACACGCCGTAGATTTCCACGCCCAGTTTCTGGAACTCGGCGTAGTTGTCGGCCAGGTCGCCCAGTTCGGTCGGGCAGACGAAAGTGAAGTCGGCCGGGTAGAAGAACACGACGGACCACTTGCCTTTCAGGTCGGCTTCGCTGACCTGGACGAATTCGCCATTGTGGAAAGCGGTGGCGTTGAACGGTTTGACCTGGCTGTTGATGATAGGCATGAGAGACGCTCCTTCATGGATTGAATTTCAATGGGTTGAAATCAGTTGACGGAGAGAATCCTAACCGCTGGCCCCGATGAAGGCTCATTGGCAAAGCTCATGCTGGTGATTGGTTTTGGCTATAAGGCGGGATTATTAATAGAAGGGATTGGGCTGAGCAAAGGATTGCGCGGGCTCAAAAGCATCGCGGGGCAAGCCCACTCCCACGCCAGGAGGTATTCCGGCGTGGCAGCGGGCTTGCCCCGCGATCGGGGATAACGCCTATCAGCGGGTGACAGTGCGCATGGTCACGAACTCTTCGGCAGCGGTCGGGTGCACGCCGATGGTCTCGTCGAACTGCTGCTTGGTCGCCCCGGCCTTCAGGGCGATACCCAGCCCCTGGATGATCTCGCCGGCATCCGGGCCGACCATGTGGCAACCCAGGACCTTGTCGGTGTCGGCGTCGACCACCAGTTTCATCAGGGTCTTCTCCTGGATGTCGGTGAGGGTCAGCTTCATCGCCCGGAAGCGGCTCTCGAAGATCTGCACCTTGTGCCCGGCGGCTAGCGCCTGTTCCTCGGTCAGGCCGACGGTGCCGATCGGCGGCTGGCTGAACACCGCGGTCGGGATGTTCTGGTAATCCACAGGACGGTACTGCTCAGGCTTGAACAGACGTCGGGCCACGGCCATGCCTTCGGCCAGGGCCACCGGCGTCAGTTGCACCCGGCCGATCACATCACCGATGGCCAGGATCGAAGGCTCGGTGGTCTGGAATTGCTCATCGACTCGGATGAAACCACGCGGATCCAGCTCCACACCGGTGTTTTCCAGGCCCAGGTTATCCAGCATCGGTCGCCGCCCGGTGGCATAGAAGATGCAATCGGCCACCAGCTCGCGACCATCCTTGAGGGTGGCCTTGAGGCTGCCGTCGTCGAGTTTGTCGATACGCTGGATATCGGCGTTGAACTGAAGGTCCATGCCGCGCTTTTCCAGTTCTTCCTTCAGGTGCGTGCGCACCGAACCGTCGAAGCCGCGCAGGAACAGGTCGCCGCGATACAGCAGCGTGGTAGCGGCGCCCAGGCCCTGGAAGATGCCGGCGAACTCCACGGCGATATAACCGCCACCCACTACCAGCACGCGACGTGGCAATGCCTTGAGGTAGAAGGCTTCGTTGGAGGTGATCGCCAGCTCCTTGCCGGGGATGTCGGGCACCTGTGGCCAGCCACCGGTGGCGATCAGAATGGTGGCCGCGGTGTAGCGCTGGCCCTCGACCTCCACTTCATTGGCGCCGGTGATCCGGGCATGCCCCTGCAGCAGGGTAACTCCACTGTTGACCAGCAAGTTGCGATAGATGCCATTGAGACGCTCGATCTCGCGGTTCTTGTTGGCGATCAGCGTACCCCAGTCGAAATGACCCTCCTCGAGGGTCCAACCGAAGCCGGCGGCCTGCTCCAGCTCGTCGGCGACATGGGCGCCGTACACCAGCAGTTTCTTCGGCACGCAGCCGACGTTGACGCAGGTGCCCCCCAGGTAACGGCTCTCGGCCACCGCCACCTTGGCACCGAAGCCTGCGGCGAATCGCGCCGCGCGCACACCGCCGGAACCGGCGCCAATCACGAACAGATCAAAATCGTAGGCCATGCATTCACTCTCCTAGGCAGGCGCCCAGCATAGCGCCGTTGGCCGCCGCAAACAAAAAAGCCACCCGAAGGTGGCTTTCCAGACAACACCGAGGACTCAATAAGCCTTGCCGGTCTTGTAGAAGTTCTCGAAGCAGAAGTTGGTCGCTTCGATGTAGCCTTCGGCGCCACCGCAGTCGAAACGCTTGCCCTTGAACTTGTAAGCGATGACGCAGCCGTCCTGGGCCTGCTTCATCAGAGCGTCGGTGATCTGGATTTCACCGCCCTTGCCCGGTTCGGTTTCTTCGATCAGCTTGAAAATGTCCGGGGTCATGATGTAGCGACCGATGATCGCCAGGTTCGACGGTGCATCTTCCGGCTTTGGCTTCTCGACCATGTTGCGCACACGGTACAGGTCGTCACCAATCAGGTCACCGGCGATCACGCCGTACTTGCTGGTTTCCTGTGGGTCGACTTCCATGATCGCCACGATGGTGCAGCGGTACTGCTTGTACAGCTTGACCATCTGCTTGAGTACGCCGTCACCTTCGAGGTTGACGCACAGGTCGTCGGCCAGCACCACGGCGAACGGCTCGTCGCCGATCAGCGGGCGGCCAGTCAGGATCGCGTGGCCCAGGCCTTTCATTTCGGTCTGACGGGTATAGGAGAACGAGCACTCGTCGAGCAGACGGCGGATACCGACCAGGTACTTCTCCTTGTCGGTGCCCTTGATCTGGTTTTCCAGCTCGTAGCTGATGTCGAAGTGGTCTTCCAGGGCGCGCTTGCCACGGCCGGTGACGATGGAGATCTCGTTGAGGCCGGCGTCCAGCGCTTCTTCAACGCCATACTGGATCAGTGGCTTGTTGACCACCGGCAGCATTTCCTTGGGCATGGCTTTGGTAGCGGGCAGGAAGCGGGTGCCGTAACCGGCTGCCGGGAACAAGCATTTCTTGATCATATACGTCCTTAACAAGGGCTTTGCGTACGAAATTCGGCGCAGTCTAATCAGGCGGCGGTCACCTTACAATGCCCCCCGCGCTGGCCGATGCCATCATAGAGATATTCCAGTGTAGATAGTTCCTGAAGGCCGTGAATTTTAAGCGCCTGACGGCGTCATGGCGAGACGGGCCCGCCCCCACGATCGTCCCTTGCTGGGCGTGGGAGCGGGCTTGCCCCGCGAGGGTTTCAGCTCAACCGCCGATCCCCTGCCCGATCAACACGCCATCGACTTTCTGCCCATACAGATTGACCCCGTCATTGGCATGGAACTTCAGCCGGGTCTTCTCGATCGAGCCCTCGACCAGGCGCGGATCCTGCGGCCGCTCATGGCGATTGATCCAGGCTGCCACGTCCCAGGCCTGCTGGTCGCTCAGGCTGCCGGGCTTGCCCAATGGCATGTTGTACTTGATGAACGACGCTGCGGTATTGATCCGGTGCATGCCGGCCCCCCAGTTATAGGAGTCCTTGCCCCACAGCGGCGGCATCACGTACTCCCCGGCCACCTTCTGCCCTTCGCCGTTGCCGCCGTGGCAGATCGCGCATTGTTTGTCATACACCTGCTTGCCGCGCTTGAAGTCGTAGCCATCCTTGGGCTTCGGCACTTCCGGATAGCCGCGACCGGCGATCTCCACCCCCGTCGGCGCCTGGGTCGACAACCAGTAGGCATACACACTCAGCGCGGTCATCTGCGGGCTGTCGGCCGCCGGCGGCTTGCCGTTCATGCTGAAGCTGAAACAGCCCTGGATGCGTTCGGCGAAGGTGTTGACCTTGTCGTTTTTCTTGCGATACGCCGGGTACATCGGATAAGCACCCCAAAGCGGTGCGGAATGGAACAGGCGGCCCTGGTCGAGGTGGCAGTTGCTGCAGTTCAGGCCATTGCCGACGGCTTCGGGCATCAGCCTGCGGGTATCGACGAACAGCGCATGCCCTTCACGGACCATCTTGCCAAAGGCGTTGTCCGGGATGGTGCTTTCCGCAGGCGGCACGAATTGCGGGGCCGCCTGCACGCCCGGCACCTTGAGCTGGGACTGGTCTTCCATTGCGATAGGGGTGGCCTGGGCAGCGCCCATGGCCAGCAGCAACAGGCTTGGCATAAGGGTCTTCATGGCTTGACCTCCTGGCTTGCCGGCTGTGCGAAGTAGTCGGCAACCGCCTTGACCTCGGCCTCGGTCATCGCTTTGGCGACATCCACCATCAGCTGGTTGGGGTCGTTGCTGCGGCTGCCATCGCGCCAGGCGTTGAGTTGTGCCACCAGGTAGCCGGCCGGCTGCCCGGCCAACGGCGGGAAGTGCTCGCCGACACCGCTGCCGCCCGGGCCATGGCACTGCACGCAACCAGGAATCTTGCGGCTCCAGTCGCCATAGATGGCCAGGCGGGCCACCGGATCGGTGGCGATCTGCTGACGCCGCGTGTCAGGTGCGGTATCGGCCGGCAGCTTGGCCAGGTAGGCGCTGACCGCTTCGATTTCCGCATCGTCCAGGGCCTTGGCCAGGGGCTCCATCACCGCCTGCTTGCGGCTGCCACTGCGAAAGTCCTGCAATTGCTTGCTCAGATAACCGGCAGGCAAGCCGGCCAGGCGGGGAAAGCCGGCGGCGGCGATACCTTTGCCGTCCGCGCCATGGCAGCCGAGGCAAGCCATGGCGGCGGGATTCTGCCCGCCCTGGTTGAAGATTTTCTGGCCATCGGCAGCGTGCGCCGAGGGCCAGGCCAAGATCAGCAGGCTGCCGATCACGACATGGCTCAGGGGTTTCATCACGGAGGCTCCATTTCCTTGTTATAAGCTTAGGCTCAAACGATATAAGCCCAGAAATACTAGGCCTATTCCCCGGCCTGCGACAACGTGCCGCCGGGAAGGAAAATGGCAATACGCCAGCTAATTGCCGATTAACTGAGCTGGATCAAGAACCGGAGATGCATTGGGTCGCGGCAGTGCGCACGTCGCCCAGACGCAGCGGGAAGTTGTTCAACCGCTCGTAGACTTTGATCGCGCTGCCGCTGCCGCGCTTGTCGATGTCGAGCAGCGCCGCTGGGCCCGCGCCAGACGTCAGCTTCTGCGGCACGGTCAGGCGCAGGTTTTCACCACGCACCTCCTCTTGCAAAGGATCGCGTGTCTCAGCCAGCTTGCGCTTCACGCAGTCGGCGTATTCACGTGGCGTCTTGCCAGAGATCACGTCCAAGGTGGCATGGGACTGCTCGAGTTCCGCCACGCTGACACAGCCCCCCAATGCCAGCACCGCTGCCGCTACTACCCATTTCATGCACACACTCTCCAACTTCAAAGTCATCCTCTGACCACGTCCAGGCGTTTTTGCTCCCACGTCTGGCGGAAATATCCTTGGCTTGGTCAGCCCGGGCGCAAGTGTAACCTCACATCGTGATATCTTTCGCGTTTGCAGAAACAATCCTTGCGGAGCGCCCCATGAAATTCGTACACCAGCGCGAACACCTGAACGAGGACGATATCGTCGTCATCGAGTGTTCCCAGCGCTGCAATATCCGCCTGATGAACGACGCCAACTTCCGCAGCTTCAAGAATGGCGGCCGACATACCTACCACGGCGGCCACTTCGAGAAATTCCCGGCGAAGATCACCGTGCCCAGCACCGGTTTCTGGAACATCACCATCGACACCGTGACCACCCGCCCGATCTCCGTGACGCGCAAGCCAACCCTGACCCACAAGATCAAGATCATTCGCCGCTCGTCGTCGAAACTCGGATGAGGCCAGCATGACCCAGACCATCAAGTACGTGATCAAGTACAAGCTCGACGGCGAACGCCGCTGGGATTTCGCCCTGATGCCCGACGCCTCCCTGGAACAGGCGCAAGAAGCCCTGCGCAAGATCCATGGCGACGACGCCGACAAGATCAGCGACATCCAGGTCAGCAAGGCCCTGTAGCATCGCTGGCACCGCACTCAAGGAGTCGCCCATGTGCACCTGGCAAGACCGTCGCATCCTCGACCTGCTTGGCATCGAGCTGCCCATCCTCCAGGCCCCCATGGCCGGCGCCACCGGCTCAGCCATGGCCATTGCCGTCGGTAATGCCGGCGGCCTGGGCGCCCTGCCCTGCGCCATGCTCTCCAGCGAGCAGTTGCGTGGCGAAATCCAAGCCTTCCGCGCCGCCTGCCAGGGCCCGCTCAACCTGAACTTCTTCTGCCACCAACCGCCAGCGCCAGACCCTGTGCAGGACGCTCGCTGGAAACAGGCGCTCAAGCCCTTCTACGAGGAAGTCGGCGCGGACTTCGAGGCGCCGACGCCGGTGTCCAATCGCGCGCCCTTTGACGAACAAAGCTGCAAGCTGGTGGAGGAACTGCGCCCGGAAGTGGTCAGCTTCCACTTCGGCCTGCCAGCGCCGGCGCTGCTGCAGCGGGTCAAGGCGGCAGGCGCCAAAGTGCTGTCCAGCGCCACCACGGTGGAGGAAGCGATCTGGCTGGAACAGCACGGCTGCGACGCGATCATCGCCATGGGCTATGAAGCCGGCGGCCATCGCGGCATGTTCCTCAGCAACGACATTACCAGCCAGATCGGTACCTTCGCCCTGATACCACAAATCGTCGATGCGGTGAGCCTGCCGGTGATCGCGGCAGGCGGCGTGGCCGATCACCGCGGCCTGCTCGCCGCCCTGGCCTTGGGCGCCTCGGCCGTGCAGATCGGCACCGCCTACCTGTTCTGTCCCGAGGCCAAGGTGTCCCCGGCCCATCGCCGCGCCCTGGAAAGCGCCTCCGCCAGCGATACCGCGCTGACCAACCTGTTCACCGGCCGCCCGGCCCGCGGCATCAACAACCGCCTCATGCGCGAGCTAGGCCCGATGAGCGCCCTCGCCCCGCGTTTCCCGTTGGCCGGCGGCGCGCTGATGCCGCTGCGCGCGATCACCGACCCGCAAGGCAACAGTGATTTCAGCAACCTGTGGTCCGGGCAGGCGTTGCGCCTGGGAAGGCACATGGGTGCAGAGGAACTGACCCGCGAAATTGCAGGCGAGGCCCTGAAGCGGATTGTCCGGTAAACGCGACACGTTCATGGAGAGCCCCTTGCCGCAATAACTTGGCGTGCGGCGGTATACTCGCCAGCTTTCGAAACTCGCCCGGAAAACCGTCATGCAGCAAGTCCTGCTCATCGTCGATGTGCAATCCACCTTCAGCCCTTCCGAGAAACTGGTGGACGGCATCCGCGTGTTGTCCGCGCACATCCCCACGATCGCTTCGGTCGAACTGCACGACGAGCAGGTCACGCCGTTCCAGCGCCAGCTCGGTTGGCACCCGGCCAGCGAGGACGTGGCCCTGGTCGAGGCGGACAAGGTATTCGTCAAGCATGGCTACGGCCAGACCGCCGAGACGCTCGACTACATCAAAAGCCTCGGCGTCGAGCGCGTGCTGGTCTGCGGGCTGCAGACCGAGACCTGCGTGCTGGCCGCAGGCTTCGCCCTGTTCGATGCAGGGCTTACCCCGACACTGGTCACCGACCTGACCCTGGGTTCCTCGCTGGACCGCTCCGGGCAGTTGGGCATCGACCTGTGGAAACACCATTTCGGTCATGTCACCACTGCCGCCGACGTGCTGGCTGCGCTGCACGATCAGCGCGATGTTACGCGCCCCAGAAACAACTAGCCCGGCCTGAGCTTCGCCCGTTATCCGCCCGGCCAGCTCGGGCCTGGCATCGTCACAGCTGGAGGCCAACGCTCAGTGCGTCGGCGCCTTGCGCCAGGCGCAGCACACGGTCGCCAGCACGATCAATGCCGCCCCCGCAGCCATGCGTGGTGATGGCTGCTCAGCGAACAACCACCACGCACCGGCGATGGCATACACCGGCTCCAGGGCCAGGATCATGCCCGCCGTGCGTGCCTCCAGGCCCTCGAGGCTCTTGACGAACAGGAACTGCGCAAGCCCGGTGCAGAACACGCCCAGCAAGGCGAGGTTGACCCAGTCGGCGCCATCCAGGCGGGCTCCTTCCAGGTGGTTGAACGCAAACGGCGCCACCAGCAGTGCCACCACCAGGTTCTGCCAGAAAGCCACCTGCATCGCGTTCATGCCGGCCGGGCGACGGCGGTTGGCCACCGCCAGCAAGGCAAACGACAGCCCCGAGGCCAGGCCCCACAGCAAACCCTGGGTGCCACTGTCGAGCAGGTCGAACGACGGCACCACCAGCACCAGTCCGGCCGTGACCATCAGCAGCAACAGCATCTCGACGGCACCGATGCGTTCACGGAACACCAGCACATCGATCAGTGCGATAAAGGCCGGGAAACTGGCGAAGCCCAGGGTGGCCACCGCCACACCTCCGACCTTGACGGCCACGAAGAAGGTCAGCCAGTGCGCCGCCAGCAGTGCGCCGGTCAGCGCCAGCACCGGCAGGTTGCGCCGCTTCAGCGCATCGAGCAGGCGGGTGCCCTTGAGCCCGGCGACGAAGCCCAGGGCGATGAAGGCGAAGGTGGCGCGGCCAACGGTGATCAGGCTGGCATCGGCCTGGATCAGCGCGCCGAGGATGCCGGTCAGGCCGAACAGGATCGCCGCGAGATGGGCGACAAGCAATGCATTGCGATGGCCGCCCGATGTATCGGCGGCGGAAACGGAAGTAGCGATCATGGCAGTCAAGTCTCACAAGCGCGCACGTCGCTGCCGTGGCCGGCCGCGTGTGCGCCATGGGTTTCTGGGGCTGTAGTTGTGGGGCGCCGCAGCGTTGGAATTGTGAGGCGAGGCTGCTTACTCGAATCTGTTGCGCCAGCCAGCCCTTGGCGCGGGGTTGACTGATGGATCAATTATTCAGATCCAAGGGCCAAGCAAGCAGATCGGCGCAGACAGGTGCTTGTCTGATTGCGACGCATCATGCGACGGGAAACGACAAAGACCATGCGCGCCTACAGAGCACTCCGTTGCAAATGAAAAGGGCCGCTTTACGCGGCCCTTGGCATTCAAGACGTGATCAGCTGTTCAACCCGGCCGCCCTCGCCCGTGCGGCGTGCAGCTTCTTGTAGCTCTCGACCAGGCGCAGGTGGCGGTCGAGCCCCTCGAGCTTCAGGCTGGTGGGGGTCAAACCATGGAAACGCACGCTGCCGTCCACCGAGCCCAGCACCGCGTCCATCCGCTCGTTGCCGAACATGCGGCGGAAGTTGGTTTCGTAGTCGGCCATTTCCAGCTCATCGTCCAGCACCACCTCCAGCACCACGTTCAACGCCTGATAGAACAGCCCGCGCTCGACGGTGTTGTCATTGAACTGCAGGAACATCTCGACCAGTTCCTTGGCGTCCTCGAAGCGCTGCAGCACCAGGTGAATCAACAGCTTCAGCTCGAGGATGGTCAACTGGCCCCACACCGTGTTGTCGTCGAACTCGACGCCGATCAGCGTGGTGATGGTGGTGTAGTCGTCCACCTCGGCATTGTCCAGACGCTTGAGCAGCAGCTTCAGCGAGCGGTTGTCCAGCTTGTGCAGGTTGAGGATGTCGGCACGGAAGCCCAGCGCCCGGTTGGTGTTGTCCCAGATCAGGTCCTCGACCGGGTAGATCTCCGAATAACCCGGCACCAGGATGCGGCAGGCGGTGGCGCCGAGATCGTCGTACACGGCCATGTACACCTCCTTGCCCAGGTCCTCGAGGATGCCGAACAGGGTCTGTGCCTCCTGCTGGTTGGAGTCCTCGCCGTGGCCCGAGAAGTCCCACTCGACGAACTCGAAGTCGGCCTTGGCGCTGAAGAAGCGCCACGACACCACGCCGCTGGAGTCGATGAAGTGCTCGACGAAGTTGTTCGGCTCGGTCAACGCGAGGCTGTCGAAAGTCGGCTGCGGCAGGTCGTTCAGACCCTCGAAGCTGCGGCCCTGAAGCAGTTCGGTGAGGCTGCGCTCCAGCGCCACCTCGAAGCTCGGGTGGGCGCCGAACGAAGCGAACACGCCGCCGGTGCGCGGGTTCATCAGGGTCACGCACATCACCGGGAACTCACCACCCAGCGAAGCGTCCTTGACCAGCACCGGGAAGCCCTGCTCCTCCAGCCCCTGGATACCGGCGACGATGCCCGGGTATTTGGCCAGCACCTCTTGCGGTACATCCGGCAGGCACAGCTCGCCTTCGAGGATCTCGCGCTTGACCGCCCGCTCGAAGATCTCCGACAGGCACTGCACCTGCGCTTCAGCCAGGGTGTTGCCGGCGCTCATGCCGTTGCTCAGGTACAGGTTCTCGATCAGGTTGGACGGGAAGTACACCGTCTCACCATCCGACTGGCGCACGAACGGCAGCGAGCAGATGCCGCGCTCCTTGTTGCCCGAGTTGGTGTCGTACAGGTGCGAACCGCGCAGCTCGCCGTCGGGGTTGAAGACTTCGAGGCAGTACTCATCGAGGATCTCGGCCGGCAGCGCGTCCTTGGGCCCAGGCTTGAACCACTGCTCGTTGGGATAGTGCACGAACGCGGCGTTGGCGATGTCCTCGCCCCAGAACTGGTCGTTGTAGAAGAAGTTGCAGTTCAAGCGTTCGATGAACTCACCCAGCGCCGAGGCCAGCGCCGCTTCCTTGGTCGCGCCCTTGCCGTTGGTGAAGCACATCGGCGACTGCGCGTCGCGCACGTGCAGCGACCAGACGTTGGGCACGATGTTGCGCCACGAGGCGATCTCGATCTTCATCCCCAACTCCGCCAGCAGGGCAGACATGTTGGCGATGGTCTGCTCCAGCGGCAGGTCCTTGCCGGGGATGTAGGTGGTGGTGTCCGACACCGGCATCAGCAATGCCTGGGCATCGGCGTCGAGGTTGTCGACCTCCTCGATGATGAACTCGGGGCCGGTCTGCACCACTTTCTTCACGGTGCAGCGGTCGATGGAACGCAGGATGCCCTGGCGGTCCTTCTCGGAGATGTCCTCGGGCAGCTCGACCTGGATCTTGAAGATCTGGTTGTAGCGGTTCTCGGGGTCGACGATGTTGTTCTGCGAAAGGCGAATATTCTCGGTCGGAATGTCGCGGGTCTGGCAGTACAGCTTGACGAAGTACGCCGCGCACAAGGCCGACGAGGCCAGGAAGTAGTCGAACGGCCCCGGGGCCGAGCCATCGCCCTTGTAGCGGATCGGCTGGTCGGCGATCACCGTGAAGTCGTCGAACTTGGCTTCGAGACGGAGGTTGTCGAGAAAATTGACCTTGATTTCCATGCGAGGGGGTACCAGGAAGCGGGGCGGAAAATGGCGGGTATTATCCGGGATTCGCCGGCGAATGTCTTGGCATACCGCCGGACGAGCCGCAACGGGTCGCGCGGGCCTCTTTCATGGTTTCGCCAGCCCCTACTCCGCCCGAAAGCTCCACACGATCTCGACCACCCGCGAAGCCAGTACCAGGTAAAGCAAACACAGGATCACCTGCAGCGCCGTGTGGTAAGGCAGCTTGGCCAGCCGGTGCAAGGTATCGCTGACGTTCAGCAGCAACAGCAGCGCCGATACCAGGATCAGCCCCCAGCCGGTAAAACTCGACACCCACAAGCCCAGCAGGATCTGCTGGTCACCGTGGATCGCCTCGGTGCCTGCGGCGAACAGCAGCGCACACACCAGCAGGTTCTTCAAGTTGTCGAACACCTTGGCACTGAGGTCGGCGTCGAGCAGTGCCAGGTATTTTTGCCAGAGTCTGCGCATGGGCCTCTCCCACGGATACAGGTGATGTACGCAAGTCTAGGCTCTGTACGAAATGTATCTGCACTCGCCCATACTGCGTTGAAACGGGGCTCGGAATGCTCATGTACTCCAGTACAGTCGGGCGCGACCCCGGCCGTTCCTCCCCCCGTTTCGCCTTGTCTGGCCTTCGCGCAGACACATTTCCGCTCGCAAAAACCGACCAGGCTCACTACCCTTGGCCAACACACGACGGACAGGGATAGCGAGAGTGTCATGCCCCATCACCAACAGCTCCACCAGGCGGGCTATGCCCTGCTCCGCCAGGCGCTGCCGAACCAATGGCTGGACGAGCTGCGTCGGGTGTTCGAGGCCGGGGTGAAACCCTCGGAACACTGGCCGGTACCGCGTGCCGGGGACTGGGTCCATGCGCAACTGGACGGCGCAGCAGCGGTTCAGGCTGTTTGCCGCTTGCCGCACGTGCTGGCAGCGGTTGGCGCGTTGATCGGCGAACGGTTCTTCCTCTACCAGGTCGAGGGGCGCGCCCCCGTTGCCGGGGGTGGCCATCAGCGCCTGCACCGTGACCTGTCGGCGCAGCGCCCGGGCGACACGGTGGGGGTGATGGTCTACCTGGACGACTACGGCCCGGACAACGGTGCCACCCGTATCGTCCCCGGCAGCCATCGCCCCGCCCCGGACGCGCCACCTTTCGACTTCAACGACGAATCACGCAGTGTTCAACTTGCCGGACGAGCGGGCGACGCCCTGGTGTTCGATGTCGACCTGGTACATGCCGGCAGCCTGAACGCCAGCGGTGCACCGCGCCGCGCGCTGCTGATCGGTTATGCCGCCGACCCGCTGTATGATACGTTTCAGCAAACCGCGCATCTGCGTGGCGTCCAAATGGACACGCACGAACGCTTCGAACCCTCGGACTACCCGTTCACGGCACCATGACCTGGCGCTTGGCGTTCTTCTTGACGATAGCCTTCATTCGCGCCGCCGCGCGCTGCACGGTCGCCATCTTTTCCGGGCGCTTCATGCCGCGCCATTTGCGGATCTCGTCCCGGGTCCGGCCACAGCTGACGCACAGCTCGCTGTTGAGCTGACAAAGTGAAACGCACGGATTGTCGATGTCTTTGGCCATGGGGCACTCCGCTGACGGGCGCGTATCATACCGGCTTCGGCCTGCGAGGTGCAGGCCAGGGCCTGTGCAGGTGATCCAGCCACCGCGCGTGCATGCGCCTTCGCCTGCCTGAACGCTATACAATACCGCGCCACTGCCTGAACGGAATCAAGCCATGCCCGCTACCCTGAAACGCCCTACCCCTGCGCCACTGCTCGCGCCAGGGGAAACCGTCTTGCTGTTCGACGGCGTATGCAAGCTGTGCAACGGCTGGGCGAAATTCGTGATCCGCCATGATCGCCATCAACGCATACGCCTCGCCACGGTGCAGTCAGCGCAAGGCCAGGCACTGCTCGCCTGGGCGGGCCTGCCAATAGAAGCGTTCGACACCATGGCGGTGATTCGTGGCCGGCACTGCTGGGTGCGCTCCGAGGCGTTCTTCGAAGTCGCCCGGCAACTGCCCGGCGCCTGGCCACTGCTACGGGTACTGCGCATCTGCCCGAAGGGGCTACGGGACTGGCTGTACGACCGTGTGGCACTCAACCGCTATCGGTTGTTCGGCAAGCACGACCAATGCCTACTGCCGAGCCCCGACCACCACCGGCGCTTTCTCGAGGGCCAGCCATGAACCGCTTGCGCCAGGTGCACTGGCTGGCGCGCGCCAGCCTGGCGTTCATCTTCGCCTACCATGGGCTAGTGCCCAAGCTGCTGTTCCTCAGCCCCGGTGAGCAGCTGCTGTTACAGGCGCACGGACTCGGGCATGCAGCCTGGCTGTCACAAGTTGCCGGCGTAGCTGAACTGGTGCTCGCCGCACTGCTGCTGCTGCCGAGCCTCGCCTGGCCGTTGCTGGTCGCCGCGTGCGTGCTGCTTGGGCTGCTGGTGGATGTGGCGGTGATGCAGCCGTCGATGCTGGTGGACGCCTTCAACCCGGTCTCGCTGAACGTGGCGGGCATGGCACTGTGCGCCGTGGCGTGGACCTCAAGGCAGGGCCATACCGCTGACGGCTGAACGAAGCGCCCTGCGCAGCAGTCGGAACTGGAGGCCCTCAGCAAGGAAATCGCCCCATGGCCGTACTGCTCGCCGCCTTCATCACCCTGTTCATGCTGCTCGCAGGCGCGATGGCACAGGCGTCGGAAGGCTTGCGTATCGTAAGCCTGAAGCGTTGCGGTGAGCTGCTCGACAGCCAGCGCCAGGAGTGGTGCCTGACCGTCCGCGGGCTGAGCGCCCAGCCGCCGACACTGAAATTCGGCAACAAGACGATCCCCTCCAGCGCGGTGGCGCGCGAAGGTGATCGGCTACGCCTGCGGCTGGACAGCAGCGAGCGGCAAAGCGGCCCGCTCTGGCTTGAATATGGCACGCGCACCAGCAATGCCGTATGGCTGACTCTGCGTAACAGTCACGTACTGGCCGCAGGGCCAGAAGAAGTGGCCAGGAACATGGACGGTCTGACCACGTATGTGAACCTGGTGAGCCTGCTGATCGAGGAACGTCATGATGGTCGCCAGGAGGCCGAACGCCTGGCCGGCAAATACGGGGCCAGCGTCGTCGGCAGCATCGCGCCGCTGAACGTCTATCAGCTACGCCTGCCGGCGCACAACCTGGAACAGCGCGATGCCCTCGTGCTGCGCCTGGGCAGCGAGGCCAGCGTGGATGCTGTGGTGATCGAAGAATCGGCGCCGGAACAGGCCGAACAGGAGCCCCCCCACACACCAGTCCAGGACTCGGACGAATGGACGGCGAACCGTTTCCTCGACGCCGTCGATTTCTATCGGCGACGCCTGCCCGCGCAGCAAGCTGCCGTTGAGCCCCGGCCAGTGCGCATCGGCCTGATCGAGCGCGATGTCGACTTCGACAGCCCGGACTTTGTCAATTATCTCGGTGCCTGCGCCCTTCCCCGCACATGCCTGTATGCCCGCGATGCCGAGCAACCCGACACGCATGGCACCACGGTGGCCGGCATACTTGCCGCCGGCTGGAGCAATGGCGGCAACACCGGTTTCCTGCGCGGCCTGGAACCGGCCAGCGGCGGCTTCGAGATCATCGTCGAGCGTAATTCCGATGCCGGTATCACCGCCAATATCGCGGCCTCGGTCAACCTCGTCGAGGACGGCGTGCGCGTGCTCAACTGGAGCTGGGGCATCCACCGTGTCGGCACCCGAAATGCCGAAGGTGACGAAGTCGACTCCTTGTTGCGCTCATCCCTTGCCATGGGCGGCTATGAGGAATTGCTGGAAGGGTTCTTCCTCTGGCTGCGCAAGTCGCACCCCGATGTCCTGGTGGTGAACTCCGCAGGCAATGGCTCGACCTTTGCCGGCACCGACGAATACCGCCTGCCCTCCTCGTTCATCACTGAGCAGTTGCTGGTGGTCGGCGGCCACCAGCGCGCCGAGGGTGACGAGCGTGCCGTGGACGACCCCGCCTTTGCCGTCAAGCGCAGCAGCTCGAACATGGACATGCGTGTAGACATCACCGCAGCCGCCTGCGCGCATGCTTCGACCCGCGAAGCAGGCCAGCCCGGCGCGGTGCATTGCGGCACCTCCTATGCCACGCCCCTGGTCGCGGGGCTGGTGGCGGCGATGCTGTCGATCAACCCGCGCCTGCAGCCCGAACAGGTGCGCATGCTGTTGCGCCGCAGTGCCATGAGCATCGGTGACCAGCACGACTTCGAACGGGTGGATGCCGAGGACCTCACCGCGCCGATTCTGCCATCGGAGCGCAATTATCAGCTCGGTGACAAGGATGTCGGACGGTCAGCGCGGCTGGACATGCGAAAAGCCCTCGACCTCGCGCTGCAAAGCCGTGAGCGGGTGCGCTGACCGGGTTTCGATGGCCAGGTGCACAGCCATGATCGGGACAGCGCTGGCTCAAGAAGTAGTGCCATCTAGTGATGGCCAATATCACGGAGCCGCACCTTTCCCTGGCAACATTTGGACGCAAAATGTTGACGCATATCTGCGCCCGCATCGCTAGAATGGCCGCCTGGCGTGTGCTGCGTGCGCCCGGGAGCCTTCCCGAATACGGAGAACATTCATTTGTTTTCCGTGAGATCCGTCCATGTTGCACGCATGCCCCCATTCCCCATGGCCCTTCCTGCCCCGTGTCTTCACGGCGTGGGTTGCTGCGCCGCATTCCCCATCCTTCTTCTCGCCCTTCGCCGCAGTGGCCCGTGCAGTCCGGAGCCAGCGTCTCGCCGTGCCCGTTGCCCGCCGCGCCACTGCCATTGCGAGGGTGATGCCATGAACGAGGACCGCTACATGACTGCACCCCTTCCAACCCTCAAGCCGCGCTCGATGCTGCGTCACCTGCTGGCCACCGAAGCGGCCGGCGGCGTATTGCTGATGTTCACCGCCGCGCTGGCCATCGTCATCGCCAACAGCCCCTGGGCCAGTGCCTACCAGCACCTGCTGCACCTGCCCGTCGGCCCGGTACTGACCGACAAGCTCGGCCCGATGACCGTGCACATGTGGATCAACGATGGTCTGATGGCAATCTTCTTCCTGCTGGTCGGCCTGGAAATCAAGCGCGAGCTGGTCGACGGTCGCCTGGCCAGCTGGGAGCAGCGCCGCCTGCCGGCACTGCCGGCACTGATGGGCATGGCCGTGCCGGCGCTCATCTACCTGGCGGTGGCTGGCGGTGAACCCGGGCTGTCCAACGGCTGGGCGATCCCTGCCGCCACCGACATCGCCTTTGCCGTCGGCGCCCTGGCCTTGCTCGGGCGACATGCGCCGCTGTCGCTGAAGGTGATGCTGGTATCGGTGGCGATCATCGACGACATGGGCGCGGTGGCGATCATCGCGGTGTTCTACACCTCGTCGCTGAATCTGCTGGCGCTGGCCAGTGCCGCCGGCATCATCGCCATCCTGCTGGCCTGCAACCGCCTGCGCGTGGTCAGCCTGTGGCCCTACCTGATCGGCGTGGCCGCGCTGTGGTACGTGACCCTGCTGTCGGGCGTGCACGCCACCATCGCCGGCGTGGTCGGCGCCCTGCTGATCCCCTACAGCACAGGCAGCAGCGAGGCCCGTGAGGCCAGTCCGTTGCTCAGGCTGGAGCATGGCCTGGCGCCATGGGTCGGCTTCCTCATCGTGCCGGCCTTCGGCTTTGCCAACGCGGGCGTCTCGTTCGGCGACCTGGGCCTTGACGATATCTTTGCCCCGCTGCCGCTGGCCATTGCCCTGGGCCTGCTGCTGGGCAAGCAGCTCGGCGTGTTCGGTGGCGTGCTGCTGGCGGTCAAGACCGGCCTGGCCAGCAAACCCCAAGGGGCCAGCTGGCTGCAGATCTACGGCGTGGCGATGCTCTGCGGTATCGGCTTCACCATGAGCCTGTTCATCGGTGAACTCGCCTTCCCGGGCCAGGCCGAGAAGATCGATGCAGCCAAGATCGGCATCTTGTTGGGCTCGCTGCTGTCGGCAGTCATTGCCTGCCTGATCCTGCGATTTGCACCCAAGCAGGCGGATTGAAGTAGCCCAGGGACCCGCGCCTGCTCGACAGCTCAGTGGCTGTCGAGCAGGCGCAGAAAGGTGTCACGGACCTTCACATTGTCACTGTGACCGACATTGAAACGCATGAACGCCCGGGCATCGGCCTGGGCGCTCAGCAAGGTGCCAGGTGACAGCACCAGACCATGTTGCAAGCCGCTCATGGCAATGGCCTCGCCATCGACCCCGGCGGGTAGCCGGGTCCACAGGAACAACCCCTCCCCTTGGCACGACGCCACCTCGCATCCCGCCTCGCGCAACCATCCAGCCACCCGCCCACTGGCCTCATGCAGCCGGTCGACGACCCTGCGTGTATGCCGCTCATAACTCCCTTCGATCAGCAGGCGATGAATCACCTGCTCGGTCAGCTCGGACGTCACGCCGCCACACTTCATCTTGAGCAGCGTCAGCTGCCCCGCCAGTTCGGCGCCCACGGCCAGGTAGCTGACGCGGCAATTGGCGGTGAGGGTCTTCGAGTAGCCGCAGACATAGCTGACATGGTCCAGCCCACCCACCGCTGCCAGCCGGGGCGTGCGTTTATGCTGGATATCGCAGTACAGATCATCCTCGATGACGTGCACGCCATAACGTTGGCACAGCTCCAGCAGGCGGTGAACCTGCGCTGCCGAAAAGGAATGTCCAGTTGGATTGTGCAAGGCACTGTTGGTCAGATAGACCCGCGGACGATGGGCAATCAGCAACTGCTCGAAAGCCACGAAATCGATGCCTTCCACCGATCGCGCCACGCAAACCGGGCGGGCGCCGTGGTAATGCAGGTTGGCGCGAAAGTTGAAATAGCACGGGTCGTCGACCAGGACGCTGTCCCCCCTGCGCAGGATCAGGCGCAACAGCATGTCCACGCCTTGCATGGTATTGGCGGTGGKGACGATCTGTTCGACCGGGACATCGATACCCAAGGKGCCGAGCTTGAGGCGCAGCCATTGACGCAGCGGCAGGTAGCCTGCCGCCGAGCCATACTCTCCCATGCGCAACTCGCTGGCCCGCAGGCACCCGCGCATGGCCTTGAGCAGGGTATCCACGGGCATCCATGAGGGCGGCAGGAAGCCGCAGCCGGGGCGCAACATGCCGTTGTCCATCAGCAGAGCGTGACGGAGCACACTCACCGGGTCCTGGGGCAGCAGATTGCGTACAGCCTCCGTACCCATGACCTGGGCATCGCGTGCCACATAGTGGCCAGCGCCCTGGCGCGATACCACCAGCCCGGTGGCGCGCAGTCGGTCCAGGGCTTCCACCACCGTGGACTTGCTCACCCCCAACAGCTCGGTCAACTCGCGGATGGGCGGCAACCGCACCCCAGGGGCCAAAGCCCCACTCCCGATGGCTTCGGTAAAACCTTGGGCAATCTGCTGCACCAGCGGTTGTCCCGGCTGGCGTTCGATCGCGGCGATCACGGCGCGCTGTCGCTGCATTGTACTGGTCGTCCCGGCAGTAAAGTTCAGAGGTTTCCATCCGAAGTTGCCCTGCCCCTGCGGCCAGCGCCTTTCTACTATGCATCGGCATCCGGCTTGCGCCTAGCGCATACCACCCCGAGGCCATGAAGAGACCGAGAAGCGCCCTATGTCCCGTGAAGCACAGTTTGCCGCGATACTTGATCAGCTGGGTTACTCCTTCGAAGCAGGGTTGAAACTCGGTGGCGACTACGCCGCCACCATGCGTCATGAGGGCGTTGTGTACGTCAGCGGGCAGATCCCGCGTATTGACGAAGAGGTGATCCACCCCGGCCGGGTGGGGAGCGAAGTCAGCCTGAAGGATGCACGCACCGCGGCCATGGTCAGCGCCCTGCGCTGCCTGGCATTGGTGCGTGAACAGGTTGGCTCGCTGGATAACATCCGCGCCATCCTGCGCATGACCGTGTTCGTGCAGTCGGCCGAAGCGTTCACCCGGCAAAGCGAGGTGGCCAACGGTGCTTCGCAGGTCTTGTACAGTGTGTTTGGCGAAGCCGGCGCTCATACACGAACATCGGTCGGCGTGCTCAGGCTGCCGAAGAATGCCCCCGTGGAAATCGACCTGATCGCTGCGGTGACCTGATATCCCCAGGCATGGCGCGCTACCGCGCGCCTCAGCCGCGCACCACCGATACCCCGCCATCCACCACCATCGCCGACCCGGTCATGAAGCTCGACGCATCCGAGGCCAGGAAAAGTGCCGCCTCGGCGATTTCCTCCGGCCTGGCCAGGCGTTTGAGGGCGTGCAACCCTTCGACATGGGCCTGGGCCTCGGGGCTGCTCATCACACTGCGGCCCATCGGCGTGTCGGTACCGCCCGGCAGCAACGCATTGGCGCGTATACCCCGGGCGCCCTGCTCCGCCGCGATGACCTGGACCAGGCCGACCAGGCCCGCCTTGCTGGCCGCGTAAGCAGCCATGCCCGGCATGCCCACCGCGTAGCCGACGAAGGTCGAGGTGAAGATCAGCGAGCCACCGCCACGGGCCAGCAGCGCCGGGATCTGCGCCTGGGCACAGAGGAAAGCGCTGGTCAGGTTGGTGTGCAAGGTATGTTGCCAGGCGTCCAATGACAATTCGGGGACGGCGGCCAGTTCACCCAGGGTGCCGGCATTGTTGAAGGCGATGTCCAGGCCACCAAAACGCGACACCGCCGTGTGCACCAGTTCCCTGGCCAGCGCCGCGTCAGTGATGTCACCAGCCACCGTAACGACCCGGCCGTGTCCGGCTCCCGTGATGTCCGCCGCCAACTGCTCGAGCTCGGCCTCGCGCCGGGCTGTGAGCACCAGATTGGCGCCGTGCCGGGCGAACAGTTTCGCCGCCGCACGGCCGATGCCGGAGCTGGCACCGGTGATGATTGCCACTTTGCCTGCCAGTTGCATGATGAGTACCTCGTCCTGAAGGTGATTTGCAGGGTGCGTGGGTACTATCGGTGGCGCTAGCGTAGGGAAGCTCTCCGTTTCTTGTGCACTATCAATCTATGTTCATATGGCCTGCGGTGCGTCAACGACGGGTTGCTGCAGCAAGGTGCGCGGCAGCTTGAAGCCTTTGAACGGCTGCTGGGTGATCGGGTTGAAGGCTTTCTCCGAACTCAACCGATAACGCATCACGCCGTCACCGGTCTTGAAGCTCAGATCCACTGCGGTAGCGCTGCGGCCATTCAGGGCGCCACGGCTGAGCAGGCGGAACATCGACCATGGCCCCCGGTATTCCAGGCTGCTGCTGTTGCCATTGAGCCTGAGCAGGGTGAGGTTGCTGCGTACCTGCTGGCCGAGTGTGTTGGGCCAGATCACACCGGTGATCTGGTTGGGGCCGTGGGTATAGGAGACCAGTTGGCCATCGAGGTCCAGCAGGCTGGTGCGCTGATTGGCGCTGAGACCCAGGGGCTCGATGCTGAACTGCACGCCGAGGTTGCCGCGCTGGTCGAAGAAAGTTTCGCGGATGCGGTCTGCCGCCGCCAGTTGCTCGATAACCTCGCTTCGAACGAGAGAGCCGCCATGGCTATCGGCGTACAAAGCGTCGAGGTTGTCCTTGAGAAACACGTTCAGATACCGCTCCTGAAATACCTGGAGACGCCCCTTGGGGCCGAAGAAACTCTCGAAATCATCGAGGGAGGCGTCAGGCCCTCGAACGGTGAAGGGATAACGCGCTGCCAGCCGCTGCTGGAAGAAGCTGTAGACATCGGCATCCCAACGCCGCTCAAGCTCACGCAGCGCCTCGACGACCAATACCTGCGCAGTCTGGTCGGCAACTTTCCTGAGCTGCTGGCTGATCGGCTCGGGCAAACCCGTGGCGACCCGCTGCAAGGCGGCAATCGGATCCGGTCCGGTCATGGAGAAGCGTTGCAGCACCGCCTGCAGGGCTGCGTTGCCTCGGTCCGGGCTGCCCTGTACCCCCCTGGCATGATCGTGCACGGCAGCAATGACGCTCAGGGTCTCATCGTAATAGCTGGGATTTTCCCCTCTGGTCTGCAGCAGGTCGCTCAAGCTGGAGAATGCCCGCCGTATACCTGCCAATTGCTGATCGGCTTCCACCCCTAGCACTTCCAAGACTGCGGTTCTGTCTTGAGCGGCCGGCATCGCCGTGTTTTCGCGCACACTCTCCAGCAATCGACGCAATGGCTCGGCCGGGCCCGTCAGTTGCGCCAGTACCGATACTCCGTGGTCCAAGTCGCGAAAATCGGTAATCTCGAGATCGTTCAGGGCTCGCCGCCAGCTATCGATATAGTCTGCGTTGTACAGGTTGCCGATACGCTCCTGGAGTACCTCGCGATCAGCCGCCGAGTAGTCCAGTTGACGGCGTTCACCCAGCGCCCACTGGTCGACCATTGCCAACTCGGTGATCTGGTCACTGCGCGGCAGGTAGTACTCATTGAAGCCCTTGGCCGTCAACAGCGGAGCCATGAACAGATCAGCGTATCCCTGGGCATCGCGGGACGTGGCCTGGAAAATGGCATCGAACGCGGGCCCAACCTCATGGCGCAGGTCCAGACCAGTGTGCAGTTGTTCTTGCGCCTGCTGCCTGAGGCTGGCATATACCCGCTGCGCCAGAGGTACCTCGCGCAGGCTTTGTTGCACCGCGCCGACACGCTGGCGGAACTGCGGCAGCTCGGTATCTGCATAAGCCAGCGCATAGCGCAGATGACGCATGAGCGCGCCTTGCAGTTGCCCCTGACCAGGAAATGCCGCTTGCCAATGCCGCGCCATCCACTGTTCGACCCATTCAGGCCGGCGGTTGTGCCGGTCCTCGATCATCCGATACACCCTGAGTGCGGCCATCTGTTGCTCGCTACCTGCGGGCGCGGCATTCATGGCGTCGACCACACCGCTGGCAATGGCTGGCAGGAAGCGCCTGGCCAACAGGCCCAGGTAAGCGTCATCGACAAGGGGCCCTACCGCCCGGCCCTGATAGAGCCCCAGGTCCGCCACCACCGGCCAGGCCGTACGGTAGTCGCCGAACACGGTCACCGCATCACGAATCTGATCCAGCGGCGCAAGCAGATTGCGCCCCGTAGGATCCAGCCGCTGATCCACCTCATGGCTGCTGAACGCCCGGCTCTTGCCCAGCACGCTCAACGCTTTGACACTGTTGGCGTCGAAGTAGCGGTGCCAGGCGCTGCCCAGCACAACCAGCGCCAGCCCCCCGACGGCAGAACCGACCCACAGCAAGCGTCGCTTGTCACGGGCGACCCTCACGTTGTCACCGGCC
Source organism: Pseudomonas sp. CAM1A (assembly GCF_047501685.1). Lineage (NCBI taxonomy): Bacteria > Pseudomonadati > Pseudomonadota > Gammaproteobacteria > Pseudomonadales > Pseudomonadaceae > Pseudomonas > Pseudomonas sp. CAM1A. The sequence continues at coordinate 66,410 of NZ_JBFNXP010000016.1, forward strand.
AAGCCTGCCTCCGGATAGACCACATGCTGAAACAGGCGCTGGGTGAAAAATACCTGCTGCTTACCTTGGGGCTTGCCTTCCCTGGGCGGAGAATCGGCCTTGAAGGGATGGGCCACAGTGTGCAGGAAGGCGTTGTACACCTGCCCCCGTTGCAGCATCGAGGACAGGTACAGGCCACGTACCAACGCCGGGGTGGTGAAGCGGTCACTTGCCAGCACTTCCCTCAGGAAAGCCAGCAGAACCGGACGCAGCCCACGCAACTGGCCCAGCAAAGACACAAGCCGTTCACGTAGGTCAGCCTTGCCCTGCCCGCCCATGTCGTCGAGCACCTGTGCCTGCGTACGCCCAACCAGCCAGTCGTACTGCTCGGCAAGCTCTTCCAGCCAGGCATCGAACGCGCTTACGGCAGCCAGCTTGAACGTGAAACCGAATACACGTTCACGCTCCCCCTCGGTAAGGCGAGCGAACAGCTGTTCAAATCCATCGAGCAAGTCGAACTTGCTCAGCACCACATAAACAGGCAGCCGCGCGCCCAACCGGCTGCTCACCTCATGCAGGCGAGCGCGCAGCACCTGGGCCAATGCCTGACGCTGCGCGGGCTCTGCCTGCTGCAAGGCGGCTAAATCAACCACCAGGACGATGCCATTGAGCGCATTGCGACTACGCTTTTGCGCCAGCCAGTCAAGCAGGTGCGTCCACAACCTAGCCTGGGTGCCGGCCGGCGACACAGGCCTTGCCTTGTTCACCGTCTCCGGCAGGTCGCCCGGCCCGGCCTGACGGGTCATGAGTGCGCCCGGCGGATCGATGATCACCGCATCGTCACTGATCCACCAGTCCACGGGATAGGCCAGCGCTTCTTCCTGGCGCCCCTGCGCCTGGGCCTTGTTGATCCTGGTTAGCGAGAAGCGCTGGATGGACTGGCCCATGAGGCTGCTCTTGCCCGCGCCCTCGTCGCCCAGCAGCAGATACCAGGGTAGCCGGTACAACGCCCCGTGCCCGCCGGCATTTTCCAGGTAACTGGCCAACGTAGCATCAAGCGCACGCGTTTGCGCCAATACATACGGCAATATCGGGTCGGCGGCAGCCTCGGCATTCTGCTGGCGCTCAGCCTGCAGCCGACGATAGCGCGAGCGCAGCACAAACAGCCAGGCCAGCAGCGGCAGCAGCACCAGCAACAAAGTGGCAATGCTGCGCTGAGCCTGGCTTGCCAGGGGTTGCTGCCCGCGCCAGGTCCATTGCGGGCCCAGCCACCAGATCATCAGCAGCAGCAACACCAAGCCGGCCCCAAGCAACAGCGGCATGGCCAGGTTGATCCGGGAAAGCTGTGGCAGGCCCCAGCGTTTGAAAAGCGCCCAGAGTTTACTCATCGAGGTTCAAGACTCCTTGTTCTGATCGATCAATCCTGACGCCATGGCGTATTGCTGCAGCTGCTGGTAGATCTCTGGCTCCCAGGCCTCGGCGGTCATGCAGCGCATGGTTCGGGCAACGCTTGCGCACAAGTCCTGGGCCAGCCACGACACGCCCCGGGAGGCCAGCAGGTCAGCGGCAATCACCGTGCTGTGGCAACGTTCCCGCGGCGACCGGTAGTCCGCTTGCAACCCCTGCAGCCTCAACAACACGGCCTCCACGCCCTCGACCTCCAGTTGGCTGGCCAACTCCTCGCGCAGGCCGAGCAACACCTGGGAAGCCGAATCCCCCGACAGTGTTGCCTGGCTGCCCCTGAGCCAGGCCAGGCACTGGTCATCGATAAAGGCCGTGCCATCGCTGAAGCACAGTTGTTCGAGCGCGGGCAGGCGCCGCACGAACCGTGCACTGGCACTACGGACCGCCTCGGCCACTTCGTTCATGGCCAGCCGCGTGGCGATGCTTGCCGCCAGGTAGCTGCCGCGGATCCAGTAGGGGGCGGCCGCGACACTTCGCTCGACCCTCAGCAGCAAGGCCGCGTCGATCGCCGAGGCACACAACGCATCCTCGTACCCAGCGACGATATCGGCCGGCACCGCCATCAGCTCGGTGCGATGCCCCTGGCCAGTGGAGGGTGCCGCCTGGATATGTGACCACAGGCCAAAGCGCCGCAACTTGTAGCCCGTCGGGTCGTAGACATCCTGCTGATTGATGAACTCGGCCATACCCAGCACGGCCCGCCGCGTCTCACGTTCATTACCCAGGGAAATGCTGGTACTGGCAGGGCGAAACACATCGGCCAGTGGTGCAACCGGCGCTGCGGCTGGGCGGGCTTGATCAATGCTGGGCTGCGTGGCGCCAATTGCCTGATCGGCATGCTTGAGCAGCGCCTGCTCCAGCGCCGTCAATGTGGCTTGGTCGAGTTGCGCAACCAACGCTTGCTGGCGCAGGCACGCCAAAGCCTGCTGAGCGGTCTGCTTGCAGGCCGGGGTATAGCTGAAGCGATCCAACCCGGGCAGCGCGTCTGCCAGCCGCCCCAGCAGCAGGCCGACCAGTTTGCGTTTGACCAGGTAGCCTTTCGCACCCGGCTTTGGATAGGCGCTTTCCCAATAGCGCTCGACCATGCCCGCCAGCAGGGCGAGTGTGCAGCACCAGCGCTCCCAGCAGCCCACACGCAGCCAGGCGACACCGAGGTGCCCGACAATGCGCAGGTGCTTGCACTGGCCGCTCAGGTAATGGCGGGAAGCCTCTTCGATGTAGGGCCAATCGATGGCGGCTTCATGCAAGCCGCCCAGCTTGACCATCTCCTGATCGATCGCCTGGTAGGTCTCGTCCTCGATGTCGAACAGCCCCGCCGGAGCGAGCGAATCGACTGGGGCCAGCAAGCGGGCGACCTCCTCGGCCGAAGCCTGCGTTACCAGCGACATGCTTTACGCGCCTGATCGATCAGCGGGTCGAGCCCCTGTGCATCGAAACGCAAGCCGTCGAGCGCCGGGTGGTCACTGACGACCAGGATCCGATGGGCCCCCTGGAGCACCTTGATCTGTTCAATGGCGGGCAAGCCGCGGCCGGCATCCAGCACCTGACCGTTTTCCATCACTTGCCAGGCAAGGGGGCTGGTCGCCCGGTGTTCCGTACGCAGTTGCAAGGTCACTCGATTGCCCTGGACGGGATCGCCAGTGAGCAGCTGCAACCTGGAGATGTTCTGCACACAGCTGATGGCGAGATAGGGGCGTGGTTCGGATGTCGCTATTGCCGGGGCGGAGATCACCACCTGGCGATGCCCGGTCCGCCTGTCGTCCTCGGCCCCCAGGTGAAATGCCAGGTTGTCGGATGGCCGCCGTGCTTCATTGGCCATGACCCGCGCCATGCTCGGCGCGTCCAGCTCCGGTGCCGACCATCCCCTGCGCATAGCAGGCAATCGCGCCGGCGTGCCGGCAGCCTCATCGAAACACGCCAGGCGTTCGACATTGGAAACAATCCGCGTGCAATCACGCATGGGTGCCGCCAGTACCGGCTCCAACAGTGCGAACACTGCCAGACCAAGCACGCAACTATATTGATTGAACACCAGAAATAGACCTCATGCCTTGATGCAGCTTCCAACTTCAATCGCGTAGTAAAGCGCAATGACACAATAATTGTTCAAAGCGCCTCGCCACGATTTACGCAAAGCCTAGAACAACCCATGCACAACAAACAATAAAATATTTTTTTACACTTTTAATCTCGACTTTAAATACAGCACCTCCGCATCTTCTAAGTGCAGACGGCGGCATCACACCTTTGCGACGTATAAAAATATTTCATTGTGTAGGACCGCTCTTACAAGAACATAAAAAACTTCCCACAAACAAAACAAACCAAAAACCTCAATATTGAGAATAGACTTTCACCATGACTAAAAACTCGAGCTCCGTCGCGCCAAAAGAGCGCATCAATATCAAATATGTTCCAGCCACGGGCGACCAGCAGGCAGAGGTCGAACTGCCCCACAAGATGATGGTGCTGGGTGACTTCGGCCTGGACGACGACCGAAATCTGGAAGATCGCCAGCCCATGCGCATCGACAAGCACAGCTTCAACAACGTGCTCAAGGATGCCGACGTAAACCTGAGCCTATCGGTTCCCTCCGCGCTCAGCCCTGTTGCCGACGCGGAGTTGGCGCTGGCGCTGCAGTTCAAGACGATCAACGACTTCGGCCCGGACCAGATCGCCCGCCAAGTTCCGGAACTGAACAAGCTGCTGGAGCTCCGCGAGGCGCTGGTTGCCCTGAAAGGTCCGCTGGGCAACGTCCCCGCCTTTCGCAAACGCCTGCAGCACCTGCTCGCGGACCAACAGGCGCGCAAGCAGCTCGCGCAAGAACTCGAACTGGTGCTTGAAGCCCCGCAAGCAGAATGAAACCGCATTTCTGAAATAGTCAGACACAGACAACGGAGCGTCACAGATGTCCACACCGACTAGTACGACCAGCACGGCTGATACCACGACCGAAACAATCGGCAACGCTGCTCTGCTCGACCAGATCATGGTCGAAACAATGCTGGTACCCAGCCAGGAGGGTTACCAGATTGCCAGGCAAGGCGTGGCCGCCTTCCTGTCCGAAATGCTCAAAAACGATGAACCCGAACCACTGATAAACAAGCATCGCGTCGACCAAATGATTGCCGAAGTCGATCGGCAACTTGGCAAGCAGATGGATGTCATCCTTCATCAGCCTGAGTTCCAGGCCCTGGAATCTGCATGGCGCGGGTTGAAACTTCTGGTGGACCGTACCGACTTTCGCGAAAACATAAAGCTCGAAGTCCTGCATGTCAGCAAGAGCGATTTGCTCGAAGACTTCGACAATGCCGCGGACATCACCTGCAGCGGGCTTTACAAACATGTCTACACCGCAGGTTATGGCCAGTTCGGCGGTGAACCCGTGGCAGCCATGATCGGCAACTACACCTTCGGCCCCTCCTCGCCCGATATCAAACTGTTGAGTTATGTCGCCTCCGTGGGTGCCATGTCGCACGCACCGTTCATCACCGCCCCCGCCCCCGAGTTCTTCAACCTGAGCAGCTTCGAGGACCTGCCCGACCTCAAGGAGGTCAAGGACATCTTCGAAGGGCCTCGCTTCGCCAAATGGCGCTCGTTGCGCGACAGCGAGGACGCACGCCATATCGGCCTGGTACTCCCGCGCTTCATGCTGCGCTCGGTCTATGACCGCCAAGAGCACCCCGTCAGCAGCTTCTGCTACGACGAAAACATCGATGGCCGCCACCAGCACTACCTGTGGGGCAATGCGGCCTTCCTGATGGCCAGCTGCATCAACGACAGCTTTGCCCGCTACCGCTGGTGCCCGAACATCATCGGCCCACAATCCGGTGGCGCCGTGGACGACCTGCCCGTGCACCTGTATGAAGCCCTGGGCCAGTTGCAGGCGAAGATCCCCACCGAAGTGCTGGTGTCCGATCGCAAGGAATTCGAGCTGGCCGAGGAAGGTTTCATCGCCCTGACCATGCGCAAGGACAGCGACAACGCCGCCTTCTTTTCCGCCAACTCGGTGCAGAAGCCGAAACACTTCCCCAAGACGCCTGAAGGCTTGCAGGCACAGACCAACTACAAGCTCGGCACGCAGTTGCCTTACCTGTTCATCGTCAACCGCCTGGCGCACTACATCAAGGTGCTGCAACGCGAGCAGATCGGCAGCTGGAAAGAGCGCAACGACCTCGAGGCCGAGTTGGGCCGTTGGCTCAAGCAATACATCGCCGACCAGGAAAACCCTTCCGCCGACATACGCAGCCGTCGCCCCCTGCGAGCGGCAAAAATCGAAGTACTGGATGTCGCGGGCGATCCGGGCTGGTATCAGGTCTCGCTCGCGGTGCGCCCGCACTTCAAGTACATGGGGGCAAATTTCGAGATCTCCCTGGTCGGCCGGCTCGACACCCAATGAGCAGTCTCTTCGACCGAATGGCCAGCGGTGCCCCGGCTGGCCGCCGTGAATCCAAACGGCGCAGCATCGAGCGGATCAAGCGTCACCTCGAGACGCTGCTCAACGCCCGCCAGGGTTGTTCGCAGAGCAGCCCTGACCTGGGGCTGCGCGACTTCAACGGCCACGACCTGGGCAGCAGTGATTTGCTGTACCAGGTGAGTGCGGACATCCAGCACACCATCGCCCGGTACGAGCCCCGGATCCATCTGCTCAACCTGCAAGGTATGCCCGATGCGGACAATCCGCTGGAACTGCGCTTTCGCCTGGATTGCCAGGTGCAGGTGGAAACCCATGCCGACCAGTTGCAGATCGAGCTGCTGGTAAACGGCCACAGCCGTTACACCCAGGTGAGGTAGACCATGTCGTTGAAGGACCGATTCGGCGAAGAGCTGCGCTATCTGCGTGAACTGGGTGCGGACTTCGCGCGGGACAACCCACAGCTGGCCCGTTACCTGGGCAAGGAAAGTGGCGACCCCGGGGTCGAGCGCCTGCTCGAAGGCTTCGCCTTCCTCACCGCCAAGCTGCGGCTGAAGCTCGAAGACGAGCTGCCGGAACTGACCCACGCCATGCTGCAACTGTTGTGGCCGAACTACCTGCGCCCGCTGCCCAGCGCCACGATCATCCAGTTCACCCCCTTGGACGCGTCACTCAGCCAGGCCCAGCGCGTACCCAGGGGGTCGCGTCTGTTTTCCCGCCCCGTCGAGGGTGTCCCCTGCGAGTTCCGCACCTGCACCGAGGTGACCCTCTATCCGTTCGCGCTCGGTGAGGTGGGCGCAACCCTGAACCTCGACAGCTCGGTCGTCCATGTCCACCTCGAGACACAAGTACAGCGCCCGCTGAACACCCTGGGGTGCGACCGCCTGGAGTTCCACCTCAGCGGCGAACGCAGCAACGCGCAGAACCTGTACCTGTGGCTAGCGCAGTACCTCAGGCACATCAGTGTATCGATCGATGGCAAGGTTCACCGCCTGCCGGCCAGCCATCTGACCTTCTCCGGCTTCAGCCCCGACGAAGCGTTGCTCCCCTACCCACGCAATGTGTTCGATGGCTACCGAATCCTCCAGGAATACCTGGTCTTTCCCCAGCGCTTCCACTTCTTCAGCCTGGCCGGCCTGGGCAAGGTATGGCCAGCGCACGGCAGCCCCACGATCCGCTTCGAGTTCCACTTCACTCGCCCCTTGCCGGCGTCGATGCGGGTAGGCCCTGATGACTTCAGCCTGTTCTGCACCCCCGCCGTCAACCTGTTCGAGCACGGCGCAGAGCCGATCGACCTGTCCGGCCGGTCTGGGCAACACCGCCTGTCTCCCCATGGCAATCAGCCCGAGATCTACGAGATCTTCAGTGTCGACAAGGTGATCAGCACACGGACCTCAGCCGATGGCAACCCGGGTGAACAACTGCGGGTATTCCAGCCTTTTGAATCCTTCGCCCACGAAATCGAACATGTTCACGGGCGCACCGCGCTGTATTACCGCTGCAAGGTCGAAGAGTCGCTGCGGGGTGACGGCCTGGATCACCGGATCGCATTCGTGCGGGGCGACGAGAGCCAGTTCATCGGCCACATGGAAACCGCCTCGATCGAGCTGACCTGCACCAATCGGGACCTGCCGTTGGCACTGGGCATGGGCGATATCGACGTCATCACCGAGGCGACGCCACCATTGGCCAGCTACCGCAATATCTGCCTGCCGACCCGGCCGTACCGCCCCGTGCTGGATGGGCCGCTGCAATGGACGCTGATTTCCAACCTGTCGCTCAATTACCTGTCGCTGCTATCAGCAGCACCGCTCAAGGCGGTGATCGGCGCGTACGACTTCGCCGCATTGCACGACATCCAGCAAGCCAGGAGCACGCGCAAACGCCTGGACGGCATCGGCGAGGCGCATACCGAACCGCTGGACTGGCTGATCAAGGGCCTGCCCATTCGCGGCCTGCGTACCCGCTTGCGGCTCGACCAGCACGCCTTCCTTTGCGAGGGCGACCTGTACCTGTTCGCCAGTGTGCTTTCCCAGTTCTTCGCCCTCTACGCGAGCATCAATTCCTTCCACCAACTGGAAGTGACCAACACCACCAACAACGAGCACTACACATGGCCACTGCTGACCGGCAAACAACCCCTGATCTAGCCGCAACGCTGCTCGCCGAAGCCCATCGGCACAACTTTTTCCAGTTGCTGGAGCGGTTGCATGGCCTGCATGGAGACAACCTCGAGCCGCGCTGGCCAGAAACCGCCACGCGCCAGCGCGTGCAGCTCGCCAGCGATCCGCGGCTGAGCTTTCCGGTGGCCGATGTGCTGGCTGCAGGGCAGGTCGCCGAAAATCCCCCCCGCTATCATGTGCGCACCACTTTCCTCGGGCTACATGGCAGCGACTCGCCGCTGCCCAGCTACTACCTGGACGAGCTCGCCTATGAGTACGCCCAAGGCATTGGCCCGCGCCCGGCACTCTTCGACTTCTTCAACCACTACCTGCTCAGCCTGCTGCACCGCATCTGGCGCAAGTACCGCTACTACGTGCGTTTTCAGACGAGAGCCAGCGACCAGTTCTCGCGCCATGTTTTCGCCCTGATCGGCCTCGGTGATGAGCGGTTGCGCGCCGACACCGCACTGCCCTGGAGCCGTCTGCTGAGCTTCGTCGGGGTCATCGCCAGTCGCAGCCGGGCGCCAGGCGCGGTCGCGGGAATCATCGCCCACTGCTTCGACCTGCAATCAGTGCGGGTGCGTGAGTTCGAGACACGCTCGGTGGTCACCGCCCACCGCCAGGTGGTGAGCCTGGGGCGATGCAATGGGCAACTGGGCGACAGCTTCATGGTGGGTAATCGCACGCGTACCCGCAGCAGCAAGTTCACCTTGGTGATCGGCGAGCTGGATCAGGCGCGGCTACGCAGCCTGCTACCCGGTGGCGTCGACTTCGACCGGCTGCGCGCGCTGATCGACTTCCTGTTGCGCGATGGCCTGGCCTACGACCTCGAACTGCGCCTGAAGCCCCATGAGCTGCCGTCATTTCGCCTGCACCGCGACCAGGGCGCGCACCTGGGCTGGACCAGCTTCATCGAACACCGCAGAGGGGAAGTCAGCCCTGTGGTGCGTATTCGGGGGCGCTCATGAGCGGGCTCGTCCTCAGCATCCGCAATCTCGAACGGTTGCACCACGGTGTTGTCGCCAGCCACCGGTTCAATCGTCACGGTGGCATCATCGGCAGCCTGAAGGCCGATTGGCTGCTGGTGGATCGCCAACGCCGCGTTCATCCCCTGCACTGCGAGATCCGTTGGCTGGAAGGCGGCTTCTGCGTCATCGACCATTGCGGCCAGACCCTGCTCAACGACAGCCCTCTGCCCATTGGCCAGCAGATACCCGTGCGCTTGCGCGATGGCGATTGCCTACAGGTCGGCACCTATCAACTGCTAGTGCGCTGTCAGGTAAGCCCGGACGATAAGGTGTGCACGCGCAGGGCACTGGACGAGCTGTTCACACCAGGGCGGCAAGCGCTCGATGCGCTGCTCGAAAGTCCATCCACCAGCGCCTGGCAACCCCACAGCACACCGCCTGCCCCAGTCGACATCTGCACAGTGTTTGGCCCACTCGAAGACCAGGACCTATTGGCCGCATTGAATGCGCCACATCGGCCGGTATCTGTCGAGGAGAATGGGCTGCAGCGCCTGATGACGGGGGCCACGCCATGACGGTCCTGTTCCTGAGAGCTGCGGCCCTGAGAGCAGCGGTATTGCTGCTTGCGCTCTGCTCGGCAGCCGGCTGCACGGCCCTTGGCAAGATCGGCCAGGTGGTGATGGACCCCTCCATCCCGGTGGGAGCCCTTTCGGACCAGCCAACCGAAGTCGCATTCAGCCTGCACGCCAGTCCTACCGTCAACGGCAACCCTCACAGCCTGGATACCACCGCGCCGGGCACTCTGCCGGAACCCACGCCGTACGCGGTGAGCCTGCGCGCGGGCGACCCCCATGCCCTGACCGAGAAGGTCGCCAGTCTGCTCGAGCATCTGCAGGAACAATTCCCGGCCATGTCGCCCGTGACACTGGAGGATGAGCTGTTAGCGGCCTATTCACCCATGGCGCAGTATGGCCCAGGCAGCTACGAGGCCGAGGGTGTCCAGCTCGAGCTGCCACCCCCTGCCCCGGAAGCGGCCCGCGCCATCGCCACCCCGATCGCGATCAAGATCCTGCAACTGCGTGACGACTCGCTGCTGCGCAACAGCCTGTACCCGCAGCTGGACCGCGACCCGGCCAAGGCCCTGCGCAGCACCTACATCCGCGACGACGACTACCTGCTGACACCGGGTCAGTTCAAGTTCGTGCGCTTCGAACCCATTGCCGCCGACACGCGCTTCATCGCCGTGATTGCTCACTTCAGCGACATCGACAACGCCACCTGGCGGCAGGTGATAGCCATCGCCCCACGCGGCCGCCAGGTCGTGCTCGCGGTGACCGTGGATGAAGCACAGATCCGGTTGCAGGAGGAAAGCTGATGCCCCGCCTGCACGCCAACACACTTCCCTCTGATTCGGAGCGCCCATGAGCTCACGCAACCCAGTCCTCTGGCCCGAGGGCCTGTTCGTCAAGCCTCAGCATTTCCAGCAATTGGCCAGGGCCAGCGAGGCTGCCGTCCAGCAACGCATCAGCAGCCTGCACGCGGCGTTCTACGGTTTCAGCGAACTGCAGCTGAACCAGGAATACCTGAGCCTTGGCAAGGTGGCGATCACCCGGGCACGGGGCATCCTGCCGGACGGCACGGTGTTCGACATCCCCGGCGACCTGCCGCCCCCGCCTGCCCTGGAGATTACCGACGATGGCACACAGCGCAGCGAGGTGTTCCTGTGCCTGCCGCTGCGCACCGAGGGAGGGCGCGAAGTCAACTGGCCCGACAACTGCGCCGACTATCGCTACAGCGCCCAGCCCCTGGAGATCAAGGACACCCATAGCGTCGACGGCGACCTGATACAGGTGGACCTGGCGGTGCCCAACCTGCAGCTCAAGCGCGACACCGAGGACAACAGTGCCTACGCCCGGCTGGCCCTTGCGCGGATCATCGAGCGGCGACCCGACGGCAGCCTGCTGCTGGACGACGACTTCTACCCCACCTGTGTCTCGTTGCAGGCGGCCCCCGCGCTGAAGCGCTTTCTCGATGAGATCAGCAACACGATGCGCGAGCGCGCGCGCAACCTGGCAACACGCATCGGCTCGCCGGGGCAGTCGGGGGTGGCCGATATCCGTGACTTCAACCTGCTGCAAGCGATGAACCGCTGGTGGCCATGCTTCCAGCACCTGGCCCTGCAACCCCATACCCACCCTGAGCAGCTCTACCTGAACCTGAGCCAGGCATGCGGCGAACTGCTGACCTTCACCGACAACGACCGCCTGCCGCAGGAGCCGCCGGCCTACCGGCACAATGCCTTGCGCCAATCCTTCAAGCCGCTGGAAGAAGCCCTGCGCCGCACCCTGAGCATCGTGCGGCAACCGCGGGCCATTTCCTTGCCACTGGAGCCACAGCCGTTCGGTGTGCTGACCGTGACCCTGGACGACCGCCGCCTGATCGACAAGGCCGAGTTCATCCTCGCCGTGCGTGCCGACCTGCCCCCCGAATCGTTTCGCCAGCTGTTCCTGCAGAAAGCCAAGGTCACCTCCCTCGAAGCACTGGGCGACCTGGTGCCGCTGCAACTGCCTGGCATTCCGCTGCGGCCGATGCCCGTGGCGCCGCGGGAGCTGCCGTTCCACGCCGGTTTCAGCTACTTCGAACTCGACCGGCGCAGCCCGGACTGGGCGGCGATGAAGGGCAGCAACGGCTTTGGCCTGCATGTGGCGGGGGAATTCCCGGGGCTTGAGTTGCAGTTCTGGGCGATACGGAGTGAATGAGATGAACCAGACAGCGAACAACCTTCCGCCAGAGAAGAACATACAGACCGAATTCAGCAACAGGCTTCAGGCAAAGACGCCAGCATCGGACGCTGCTAATGCGGAAGAACTCCCAGACTACGTGCCCGACCCGGACTTCCAGGTCCGCGGCGCCTTCAGCAACCAGATGATCGACGCGGTAATGCCCCTGTTCGGCCTGGTGATACGCCTGCGCAAGCAGGAAAGCCATCGGGATATCCCATTCCTGTACAACGCCGTCTACAACCAGGTCAACGCCATCCTCGAAGAGATGCGCCAGTACGACTACGAGCCCGCCCAGTTGCAGGCCCATTCCTATGCGTTGTGCCTGTACCTCGACGAGGCCGTGATGTCCACGCCCTGGGGCAAGAGCTCGCTGTGGAGCCAGAAGCCCCTGCTCAGTGTCTTCCACCATGAGACCTGGGGCGGCGAAAAGATCTTCACCGTGCTGGAGCGCTTGATGCAGGAGCCCAAGCGCTATCAGGACCCCCTGGAGTTCATCTACATGTGCCTGTGCCTGGGCCTGCGCGGCAAGTACGGCATCGACCCCAAGGGGGACGAGGCGCTGCAAGCGCTCATTCTCAAGCTGCGCGACATCATCCGCGAGTTGCGCGGCCCACTCCCGGGGCTGTTCATCGACACAATGGCCAACGTCGCCCCACGCGACTTCCGCATGCGCCGGGAGTGGCCCTGGTGGAGCCCGCTACTCGCTAGCGCGATCGCCCTGGTCGGGCTGTATGGCTATTACAGCTATCGCCTGCACCTGATCACCGCTGAGGTGATCGAGTCGCTCAACGCCATTCTGCAACAGTGACGAAACCATCGAACCAGCGGGGCCTGCGCCCCGCCGCCAAGCCCATCGACAACGATGGCCACGCCGCCTGTGGTGTGCGTGCTTACCCACCCAAGTGCAGGAGATATCTGCCATGCCAACACCCGCTTACATCAAGATCGAAGGCAAGACCCAAGGGCTGATCACCGCTGATGCCTTCACCTCCGACTCCGTCGGCAACGTGTTTGTCGAAGGCCATGAAGATGAAATCCTGGTGCAGGAGATCAAGCACAAGGTAACCGTGCCGACCGACCCGCAGAGTGGCCAGCCCACCGGGCAGCGCGTGCACAAGCCCTTCATCTTCACCAGCGCGCTGAACAAGGCGACCCCGCTGATGTACAACGCCCTGGCCTCCGGCGAAATGCTGCCCAAGGTCACGGTCAACTGGTACCGCACTTCGGTGGAAGGCAAGCAGGAGCACTTCTTCACCACCGAGCTTACCGACGCCACCATCGTCGACATCAACACCGTCATGCCGCATGCGCAGGACAAGGAAAACGCCGACTTCACGCAGTTGATCGAAGTGTCCCTGGCCTACCGCAAGATCACCTGGGACCACACTGTCGCCGGAACCGCCGGCTCCGACGACTGGCGTGCCCCCGTCGTCTGATCCGGTCGCACCACGCCGGGCAGGCCCGCCTGCCCGGCCGTCTCGAACCTCAAGAAGGCGGACAAGGACTTCCCATGCCCACGCAATCCGACCTGCATTACCGCTTCCAGCCCCTGGCCAGCAAGACCCTCTTCGAAGTCGTCTCCTTCACCCTCGACGAAGCCCTCAGCACCCCGTTCAGGCTCGTCGTCGAACTGGTCAGCTACACCGAA
>NZ_JBFNXP010000017.1:0-54297 GCF_047501685.1 Pseudomonas sp. CAM1A
GGTTGGGGATGGCGTCTGGGATGTTATTTTCGGTCCCATCATCCTTGGCAGGGTCGATGTGCGGGATGCCACTGATGGTTATGTAACACTTAAGGTGTTGTCACCTATGTGAGTGAACTTTTGTGTAACCCATGTGGGTGATCCGTACATCGCTCCATTCATACGGCCCCTACGCTGCGCTCCGGGGTTCCCTCGCTCCGTTCTTGCTCCCGTGGGTACCGCGCTGCAGGGCCCATCCTGGGCCCCAGCGCTCGACGGCCATCCATGGCCGTCGCCCCACTACGCAAGAACTCCGCTCGGCCTCCTGAAGTCGCAATTTGTGTCGCCTGAACTACCGCGCGCTTAGAAGCAAGATCAAGAGCAGATACGTTGGCTTTATTAGTGGATATTATGTTGTTCTTCATTACGTCATCGCGGGGCAAGCCCGCTCCCACGTTGAATCACATAATCAAACTATCGTGCGGGCTTGCCCCGCGATGTTGGTCTAGAGTTCCCTCGATGGCAACTAGCGACTAGCTGCGTTAGCCCAGGCGCCGCCCGTAACTTCGCGACTTCAGGAGGCCGAACGCAGGTCTTGCGGAGGGAGGTGACGGGCATGGATGCCCGTCAAGCGCTGCGCCCCAGGATGGGGCGTTCAGCGCGGCCCTCCCGGGAGCAAGGCCGGAGTGAGGGGACCCGGAGCGAAGCGCAGGGCCGGATGAATGGAGCGCCACGGCTTTGCTTACTTTGGCCACGACCAAAGTAAGCCGCCGTAAGGGCGGAAAGGTGACTGTGCGTCGACATCGCAAATGAATGCGCACACAACCCCGATACAACCGAAAACCACAAACTACAAACTACAAACTCAGCTATCCCGCTGCAAATCCTCGGGAATCGGCAAATCCTTGTTCAAAGGCTCAGGCTGCTTGCCCTTCCCTGCCCGGTACTGCCGAACCTGGAACACAAACGCCAATACCTGCGCCACCGCCAGGTACAACCCCGCCGGGATCTCCTGCTCAAGCTCGGTGGAGTAGTAGATAGCCCGCGCCAGGGCCGCCGACTCCAGTATCTGCACATTGTGCTCGGCCCCGATCTCACGGATCTTCAGCGCAACAAAATCGGTACCCTTGGCCACAAGCAACGGCGCCATCCCCCCCTTTTCAGGGTCGTACTGCAACGCCACCGCATAGTGAGTCGGGTTGGTAATGATCACATCCGCCTCAGGCACTGCCGCCATCATTCGCCGCTGCGACGCCTCACGCTGCAACTGTCGGATACGCTGCTTGACCTCAGGCTTGCCCTCACTGTCCTTGTACTCGTCCTTCACTTCCTGCTTGGTCATCTTCATTTTCTTGTGCGTCTGCCAAAGCTGGAACGGCACATCCGCCGCCGCAATCAACAGCAGCCCCGCCGCCATCCACAGCGCACTCCACCCCACCACCTGCACCGAGTGGATAATCGCCTGCTCGAGCGGCTCATTGGCAATGGCCAGCAACGCCTGGCGGTCCGCCGACAGCACCACCAGGGCAACGATCAGGATCATGAAGAACTTGGCCATGGCCTTGAGAAGCTCTGTCAGCGCGTTCAGCGAGAACATGCGCTTGATCCCCGACAGCGGGTTCATACGGCTGAATTTCGGCTGCAACAGGCTCCCCGAGAAGATAAAGCCGCTCAGGGCAATCGGCGCCACGAACGAGATCACGAACAACAGCAACATGACCGGCTGCACAGCCCAGATGGCCATCTTGCCCGACGCCAGCAGGAATGCCGCCATGTTGCGCTCGTCGACCACCACCTCCCGCGTGAGGCTGAAGTTCATGCGCATCAAGGTCATCAACGTCTCGGCCAGATAGCCACCGAAGGCCAACAGGGCCCCCGCACCGGCCAAGGTGACCGCGACGGTGTTCAATTCCTTGGAACGGGCAATCTCCCCCTTCTCGCGCGAATCCTTCTTGCGCTTGTCGGTGGGGTCTTCTGTCTTGTCCTGACCGCTCTCGCTCTCTGCCATGCTCAGCGTGCCCGTGCCAGCTCACGCAACCACTGCAGCGCTTCGCTGGCCAGTGCCTGGTAGTGAGAAAGAATATCGGCCAGGCCAATCCAGAAAATGATCAGGCCCAACACCAGAGTCAGCGGGAAACCAATGGAGAAGATGTTCAATTGCGGCGCTGCACGGGTCATCACACCGAAGGCAACGTTGACCACCAGCAGCGATGCAATGGCCGGCAAGATCAACAGCAACCCAGCCCCCAGCACCCAACTCAGGCGCCCCGCCATTTCCCAGAAGTGGTTGACCACGAGGGCGCTGCCAACCGGAAGCGTGGTGAAGCTCTCGGTAAGGATTTCGAACGCTACCAAGTGGCCATTCATCAACAGGAACAACACACTCACCAGCATCGTCATGAACTGGCTGACCACCGCGACGTTGACCCCGTTGGTCGGGTCCATCATGGAGGCGAACGCCATACCCATCTGGATCGCAATGATCTGCCCCGCAATCACAAACGCCTGAAACAGCAACTGCAGGGAGAACCCGAACAACGCCCCAACGATCACCTGTTCGCCGCACAACAGCACGCCGCGCAGGCTCAAGGGGTCAATCGGCGGCAACGGCGGAAGGGCCGGCACTATCACCACGGTAATGGCCAACGCCGCATACAGCCGCACTCGGGCCGGCAGCATCTTGGTGCCAAAGATCGGCATGGTCATCATCAGCGCCGTCACCCGAAACAACGGCAGGATGAAGGTGGCCACCCAGGTGCCGATCTGAGTATCGGTCAGCTCCAGCATGGCCGCCTCAACCGATCAACTGCGGAATGCTGGTGTACAGGCCAATGAAGTACTCCATGAACTTCTGCACAAGCCAAGGGCCGGCGATGATCAGCGTGACCAACATCACCAACAGGCGCGGCAGGAAGCTCAGGGTCTGTTCGTTGATCTGCGTGGCCGCCTGGAACATCGCTACCACCAGGCCGACCAGCAGGCTCGGCACCACCAGGATTGCCACCATCATGGAGGTCATCCACAAGGCTTCACGGAACAGGTCGACCGCGACTTCAGGTGTCATGCAAGGCTCTCCTTGATGGCGTCAGACACCGCCAAAACTACCCGCCAGGGTGCCCATGATCAGCGCCCATCCATCGACCAGCACGAACAGCATGATCTTGAAAGGCAACGAAATGATCAGCGGCGACAGCATCATCATACCCATGGCCATCAGCACACTGGCGACCACCATGTCGATGATCAGGAACGGAATGAAGATCATGAAGCCGATCTGGAACGCCGTCTTGAGCTCGGAGGTCACGAACGCCGGCACCAGGATCGTCAGCGGCACCTGATCCGGGCCTGCGATATCGGTGCGCTTGGACAGGCGCATGAACAGGTCCAGGTCGCTCTGCCGGGTTTGTGCCAGCATGAAGTCCTTCAACGGGCCCTGGGCCTTGTCGATGGCCTGCTGAGCCGTCATCTGCTCGGCCAGGTAAGGCTGGATGGCATCCTTGTTCACTCGCTCGAACACAGGCGCCATGATGAACATGGTCAAGAACAGCGCCATGCCGGTGAGGATCTGGTTCGAGGGTGTCTGTTGCAGGCCCAGAGCCTGACGCAGGATGGAGAAGACAATGATGATGCGGGTAAAGCTGGTCATCAGGATGACGAACGCCGGGATGAAGCTCAGCGCTGTCATGATCAGCAGAATCTGCAGGCTGACCGAATACTCCTGCTGCCCGTCCGCCCCATTGGACAGGGTAATGGCCGGGATGGACAACGGGTCGGCAGCCAGGGTCAGCGGTGTAGCCAGCAGCAGCGCCAGCGTCAACAGTAAGCGCAGTGCGCCGGTCATCACTTCTTGTCCTTCTGGTCCTTGCCCATCAGCTCAAGCAGCCGCTGGGCGAATTCCGGCGTGGCCTGGCGCGCATCGGCGGGCACGTCGACAGGCTCGGCCAGCACATGCAACGCCTCGATGCTGCCAGGGGTATGGCCGATGAGAATCTGCTCCTTGCCCACCTGAATCAGCAGCAACCGGTCACGCGGGCCAATGGCACGGGTGCCGACGATCTCGATGACCGGAGCCCCCCGCTGCACCGAACCCTGCATGCGTCGCAGCAACCAGCCCAGGAAAAAGATCAGACCGACGACCACCAGCAGGCCGAATAAAGTTTGCGCCAGCTGCGCGCCGAAGCCGCCAGGGGCAGGCGCCGCAGCCGGTACGGCTAGCGGCTCGGCAGCAGCGATCACCACCTCACTGGCCAGCAGCGTGCCAAGGGCCAGCATGGCCCGCACCATGCGCTTCACTCAGCGCAACTTCTTGATACGTTCGCTGGGGCTGATCACGTCGGTCAGGCGAATGCCGAACTTCTCGTTGACCACCACGACCTCGCCATGAGCAATCAGCGTGCCGTTGACCAGCACATCCAGCGGCTCGCCAGCGAGGCGATCAAGCTCGATCACCGAACCCTGGTTGAGTTGCAGCAGGTTGCGGATGTTGATTTCGGTGCTGCCCACTTCCATCGAGATGCTCACCGGGATATCCAGGATCACATCCAGGTTGGGGCCTTCGAGGCTGACATTCTCGTTGGGCTTGGGGGAGCTTGCGAACTCTTCCATCGGCAGACGGCCGGCGCCGGAGTCTGCAGCCAGCAGCGCATCGATGTCGGACTGGCCGGCGTCGCCGGTCTCTTCCAGGGCCGCAGCCCACTCATCGGCCAGAGCCTGGTCGTCTGGAGAGTTGATCTCGTTTTCGTTAGCCATGATTTCCTCGACAGGCATTCAATTCTTTAAAGCGACCAGCACGCCGTCAGCGGCGCTCGATCGGGTCGATGATCTGCAGCGACAGGGTGCCCTTGTGCGAACCCAGCCGAGCCTTGAACGACGGCACGCCATTGGCGCGGAGTACCAGGTGCTCCGGCAGTTCCACCGGGATCACGTCGCCCGGCTGCATGTGCAGGATGTCGCGCAGCTTGAGCTGGCGGCGAGCAACAGTGGCCGACAGCGGCACATTGACGTCCAGCACATCCTCACGCAGCGCCTTGACCCAACGCTCGTCCTGGTCGTCCAGGTCGGACTGGAAGCCGGCATCGAGCATTTCGCGCACCGGCTCGATCATCGAGTACGGCA
The DNA here is from genome assembly GCF_047501685.1 of Pseudomonas sp. CAM1A. Taxonomy (NCBI): domain Bacteria; kingdom Pseudomonadati; phylum Pseudomonadota; class Gammaproteobacteria; order Pseudomonadales; family Pseudomonadaceae; genus Pseudomonas; species Pseudomonas sp. CAM1A. Next base: position 5,095 of record NZ_JBFNXP010000017.1, read on the forward strand.
TGGTCACGTGCAGGTCGCCGCCACCGCCATCGAGTTCGATGTGGAAGGTCGAAACCACCACCGCCTCGCTGGGACCAACGATGTTGGCCATGGCCGGGTTGACCTCGGAGTTGATGTACTCGAAGTTGACCGGCATGATCGCCTGCCAGGCTTCCTTGAGGTCGACGAAGCACTGGTCCAGGACCATGCGCACCACGCGAAGCTCGGTTGGGGTGAATTCACGCCCCTCGATCTTGGCGTGACGGCCGTCGCCACCGAAGAAGTTGTCCACCAGCTTGAACACCAGCTTGGCGTCGAGGATGAACAGCGCGGTGCCGCGCAAAGGCTTGATCTTGACCAGGTTCAGGCTGGTCGGCACGTACAGCGAATGTACGTACTCGCCGAACTTCATCACCTGCACGCCGCCCACCGCCACGTCGGCGGAGCGGCGCAGCAGGTTGAACATGCTGATGCGGGTGTAGCGGGCGAAGCGCTCGTTGATCATTTCCAGGGTCGGCATGCGCCCCCGGACGATACGGTCCTGACTGGTCAGGTCGTAGCTCTTGATGCTGCCGGGCTCGCCGGTGCTCTCGGTTTGTACCAGCCCATCGTCCACCCCATGCAGCAGGGCGTCGATCTCATCCTGGGACAGCAGGTCCTGCACGGCCATCTATGTGCTCCTACTGCAATACGAAATTGGTGAACAGCAGCTGGTCGACGACCGGCCTGCCGACTTCTTTCTGGGCCACTTCCTGGACCACCGCGGTGGCCTTCTGGCGCAGCATTTCCTGGCCGACCGGGCTCGCGGCGAGGGTGTCGAAACCCTGCCCGGAGAACATCATCACCAGATTGTTGCGGATCACCGGCATGTGTACTTTCAGCGCTTCCAGATCCGCCTGGCTGCGACCCTGCATGGTGATGCTCACCTGCATGTAGCGCTGGCGACCATTCTGGTTGAAGTTGACGACAAAGGCCGGTGCCAGGGGCTCGTAGATGGCCGCTGGCTTGATGTTGCTCTGGGCTGCTTCAGGCGCCGGAGCCGATTCGCTCTTGTGCATGAAGAACCAGGTCGCACCCACCGACAGGCCGACTGCGAGTAGCAGCGCCAGCACCAGCAGCAGGATCAGCTTGAGTTTGCCTTTAGTGGCGGGGTCTTTCACTGCGTCGCTCTTCGCCATGCCAATAATCCGTCGTCCATCGGGGTTTCAAAGAAGGATGACGTGGCTGAGCAAGTGTTATGCCAGATTTGCCTTTGCAAACTGCTGGAGGGATGGGCAACCCCTTTACGGGGTGCGGCATCTGCAAACTTACGACTGGCGTCGCTGCGCGCAGGCAACGCCAGGCAAGCCCGAACAATCAAGCGTAATAATCGACCACACTGTCGCCTACCACCACTTGCTGCTCGACAGGGCGCGCGATTTCAGCGGGTTCGGCATCGTCCCCAGCCGCTGCGTTGCCACGCCGCGCCGCCACCCCCGACAGCCCTGACCCGCCCTGCTGCGCCTCTTGCTGTTGCTGCTGGCCACGGGACTGATCAGCCACGCTGACGTCGGGCTGGGCCAAGCCCTGCTGGGCGAACAGCTCGCGCAGGCGATGTACCTGGCTGTCCAGGGCGTCGCGCACACCGGCATGGCCGCTGACGAAGTGGATCTGGGTCGACTGGTCTGTCGCCACGTTGACGCGAATATCCAGGCGCCCCAACTCCCGCGGCTCAAGCTGGATGTCCGCAGACTTGAGGTTCTGGCTGGAGAGGTACATGACCCGATTGACCAACCCCTCGGTCCAGCCCCCCTGGTTCATCGCCAACGGTTGCTGCAGCGGCCCAGGCGTGGCGGGCACGGCGTTGGCGGTCTTGGGCGTCACCGCCTGGGTAAGGCTGGCCAGGCGGTTGGCGAAATCGTCGACGCGGGTATCACTGCTGGCACTCTTGATGTCCTTGAGGCCGTCATCGAGCAGGCCGGCAAAGGCCTTGTCTCCGCGCTCACCCTGCCCCGGCTCCGACTCCCCTTTCTCGGCCAAAGTCGCCAAGGTATTGACGGCCGCAGCAGCAGGACTGGCAGTTTGCTGACCGTTGTTGTCGACAACGGCATGGGCCGACGTCTTGCCCTTGGACTGCGCATCCTGCTCAAGCGCCAGACGCAAGGCGGGCATATCGGCAAGTGCATCGGCCTCGGGATCGAACGCCGTGGCTTGTTCGGCCTCTGGCGCTACCTGCACCGGTGCTGGCGGTGGCGCTGGCGGCGCTTGAACCGCCGCCTGCAACACGGGGGCTACCGCTTCCGCCTGGGCCTGGAGCAGTTGCGCCCCGGCCTGGGCGTCGGTCACCTGGCCGGCGACCAGGCTGGCATCGAGCGGGGGTAATGTACTGCCATCGGCGGCCTCATCAGTGTCGTCGGCGGGCTGCGACGGTACAGTCGATGGCAAGCTCTTGCCGTCATCGGCAACGTCCGGCGCTTTGCTCGCGGCCTGCTTGCCGCCCGCGGCTGGGTCTGGCTGCGCCTTGTTCTTCGCCGGCGGCACCTGGCTGGCGGATTTTTCATCCCTTGCCAGGGCACTCTTGACTGGGGTGCTGTCACGCTCTTGTCGGGCCATCACCTGATCAAAGCCGGCGCCTTGCTTCGCGGCCTGCAGCGGTTTTTCCGCCGCACTGGCAGCTTGGCGTTGCGCCTGATTGGCGAGGCCGGCTTGCAACAATGGATTGGGTGCGACAGGCATTGAACAATCTCCGCTCCAGAACCTGGAAAAATACGTCTGGGGCTGGAATAGCAAAACTCGCGCCAGGTTCGGCTATTGCGCGGAAACTCGTTGCCGCTCACTGCGATAGTAACGCTGGACCACCAGGTATTCCTGATCGATGCGATTGATCAGGTCCTCGATACCATACAAGTGCTGCTGGCGCACACGCTCTTCAAGCTGCTGACACAAGGCGGCCAGGCCCACGGCCCCCATATTGCTGCTACTGCCCTTGAAGCTGTGCGCTGCCATGCCCAGCTCATCGGCATCCCTGGCCTTGTGCAGCTGGTTCAGGCGTCGCTCGGAGTCTTCCAGAAAAGTCTCCAACAACTGCAGGTAGCCATCTTCCATGACTTCCCGCAAGTCACTCAGCACCTTCCGATCAATATGCATGTCCACCACTTGCTCACTCCCTGATCAAGCCTGATTACGCCCGAGCCCAGGTCACCCGACGCCGCCGGCTCACCATTGGAATTCCACACGTGCCAGGCGACCACCTTCCAGCCACTGAGCATTTCCTGCAAGCCGCCGCACCAGGCTTACTCCACGCCCACTGAAACCCCGCTCCGAAGGCTCGTCGGCAAGCATGCCCGCCACATCGAAGCCCGCCCCACTGTCGCGAACCTCTATCGTCAGACGGCCACCCGCCCCCTGCGGTTCCACCCGCAGGGCAATGCCGACAAACCCTTGCACATGCCGCGCCAGGCGCTCGGCGCGCTGGCGATAGTACTCGGCGAAGCCCTCGGCGTCGCGCTTGAGCCCCGAGTCCAGGCCCAGCACACCATGCTCCAACGCGTTGGAGTACAGCTCACTGAGCACGCTGTGCAGCCTGCCGCTGCTGGGGCGCAGCCCATGTATTTCCTGCAACAGTTGCACCAGGTAAGGGACCGGGTTGAAACGCCTCAGGCTCTCCCCGCGCAGTTCGAACTGCATCGACCAGTCCAGCGGGCTGGAGCGACCGCTGTCAGAATACACCACGGCTTGCGCCATCCCGTGGTCGGGCCCCAGCATGCGGATATCACACAGGCTGATGTCGTCACGGGACTGGCCACCGAAGCGCGCCAGCGCCTGCATGACCTCATCGAACAGCACAGACGGGTCTCGATTGGCGGCCAGCACCTGGCGCAAGCGTTGCACACCGAACAGGCAATCCTGCGCATCCCCGGTATCGACCACGCCATCGGACAGCAGGAACAAGCGCTCCCCCGCCACGAGCGGTAATACCTCGGTAGTATCGTCGAACTGCTCGGGAGGCAGGATCCCAAGTGGCAGATGGCGGGAAGGCAGCACTTCGAGCACCTCGCCCGCCACGGACAAGCGGTAGCCATCCGGCATGCCGCCGTTCCATACCTCCACCGTTGCCCGCTGGAAACTGAGCTTGAGCAGCAGCGCGCAGCAGAACATGTCCACGGGCAGGATACGCTTGAGCTTGGCGTTCATCTCCCGCAGTGTTTCGACCAGGCCATAACCCTTGGCGGTCATGCCATAGAACACTTCAGCCAACGGCATCGCGCCGACCGCCGCCGGCAGGCCGTGGCCGGTGAAGTCACCCAGCAGCACATGCATGTCGCCCGAAGGCGTGAACGCCGCCAGCAACAGGTCGCCATTGAACAGCGCGTACGGCGACTGCAGGTAACGTATGTTCGGCGCATTCAGGCAGCCGGCATGGGCAACCTTGTCGAACACCGCCTTGGCCACCCGCTGCTCGTTGAGCAGGTGATGATGATGCCGGGTGATCTGGTCACGCTGCTCGAGCACCGTCGCCTGCAACCGGCGCAAGCGGTCCATGGCACGGATCTTCGCCGCCAGGATGACGGCACTGTAAGGCTTGGCCATGAAATCGTCGCCACCGGCCTCGAGGCAGCGCACCAAGCCCTCTTCTTCGTTGAGCGAGGTCAGGAAGATGATCGGCACAAGGGCCTCGCCGGCCAACGCCTTGATCCGCCGCGCCGCTTCAAACCCGTCCATGACCGGCATCAGGGCATCGAGCAGCACCAGTTGCGGCCGCCGTTCGGCGAACATTGCCACGGCCTGCTCACCGTTTTCGGCGGTGAGCACCTCATGCCCCTGGCGCCGGACGATCTGCGCCAGTAAAAGCCTGTCCGCGGCGCCATCCTCGGCTACCAGCACGGTCAACGGCTGATGGGCGGACATGGCCACACTCAACTGATGTCGAACAGTTTGTCGAAGTTGGAAATGGCCAGGATCTTGCGCACGTCGGCGCTGGTATTGATCACGCTGATGCAGGCATCCTCCCCGCCTTCGTAATCCCGTAAAAGCAGTAACATCCCCAACGCAGAACTATCCAGATAGGTCGCCTCCTTGAGATCGATCACTACCGTGTTCGCAGACTTGGGCTGCTTCTCATAGGCGCTGCGAAATTCCTGATGCCGACCAAAATCGAAACGACCCTTGATCTTGATAGTCAGCTTTTTCTCGTCCGGAGAAAAAAAAGATTCGACTGCCATACGAGCGATTCCTTCGATGATGGCGAATGCAACTCCTGAAGGTTTAGCAGGCGTCTTGGGGTGGTGCAAGGCGCTGACGCCGGACGGGCAAGGCCTTTCCTACAGATGCCCCTGCCGCGGCAAGCGTTGGGACAACTCGTCGAGCAGGCGCTGCTCGCGCTTGTCTTCAGCCCTGCGTGCCTCGTCGATGTAGCGCTGCACCAGCTTGCGCAACCCCTCTACCCGTGCGTACGTCTGCTGCCAGGCATTACGTGCGTTATTGAGATTGTTCTGGTGCCAGGCCATGCTCTGGCGCTGCTGGGTCATGGCCGTTTCCAACTGACCGAGGAAACGCTGGTAATTGACCAGCCAGTTGCCGTCGACCCCCTTGGAGCCACGGCTGATCCACTGCTGCTGGTAGGCCTCGCGGAAACTCTCAAGCTCGGCCTGCTTGGCCTGCGCATCGGTCAACAGCCGCTGAAAATGCCCCACCCGCTGGGCGGCCTTGCGCTCGGCCTCCTCGGCCATGGTCACCACGGGAGCCAGGCGTGCGGCACGGCTGGGCTGGGCCATGGCCTATCAGTTCCCCGGCGGCGCAAAGATAGCGCCCAACTGCTCGCGACCCTGGGCCATGCCAACGTTTTCATCCAGGCCCTGGCGCAGGAAGTCCACCAGCTTGGGCTGCAAGGCAATGGCCAGGTCGGTTTCCGGATCGCCGCCGGCCACATAGGCGCCGACGCTGATCAAGTCGCGACTTTGCGAGAGACGCGACCACAACTGCTTGAATTTCTGCGCTTGGCGCAGGTGATCGGGGTCTACCACCTGAGGCATCACCCGGCTGATCGAGGCCTCGATATCGATGGCCGGATAGTGCCCCTCTTCGGCCAGGCGCCGGGACAACACAAAGTGCCCGTCGAGCACACCCCGCGCCGAGTCTGCGATCGGGTCCTGCTGATCGTCGCCCTCGGAGAGCACGGTATAGAACGCGGTGATCGAGCCACCGCCCGGTTCGCCATTACCGGCGCGCTCCACCAGCTTGGGCAGCTTGGCGAACACCGACGGCGGATACCCGCGCGTGGCCGGTGGCTCGCCGATTGCCAGGGCGATCTCACGCTGGGCCTGGGCAAAACGGGTCAACGAGTCCATCAACAGCAGGACGTTCTTGCCCTTGTCACGGAAATATTCGGCGATTCGCGTGCAGTACATGGCTGCCCGCAGGCGCATCAGCGGGGCATCATCCGCAGGCGAGGCCACTACCACCGAACGCTTGAGGCCCTCTTCACCAAGAATGTGTTCGATGAACTCCTTGACCTCGCGGCCCCGCTCCCCGATCAGCCCCACCACGATGATTTCGGCCTCGGTAAAGCGTGTCATCATGCCCAGCAGCACCGACTTACCCACACCCGTACCGGCGAACAGGCCCAGACGCTGGCCGCGGCCCACGGTAAGCAGGCCATTGATGCTGCGAATGCCCACATCCAATGGCTGGCTGATCGGGTCACGGTTCAGAGGGTTGATGACCGGGCCATCCATCGGCACCCAATCCTCGGCCTTCATGCCGCCCTTGCCATCCAGCGCACGGCCGGCGCCATCGAGCACCCGCCCGAGCATGCTCATGCCCATCGGCAAACGGCCGCTGTCATCCAGCGGCACCACGCGGGCACCGGGCGCCAGCCCGACAATGCTGCCGACCGGCATCAGGAACACCTTGCCACCAGCAAAGCCCATGACTTCAGCCTCGACCCGCACAGGGTGATAGCTGTCGTCGTTGATCACCAGGCAGCGGCTACCTACTGCTGCCCGCAGGCCTTCGGCCTCAAGCGTGAGGCCGACCATACGCAGCAGGCGGCCCTCGACGATTGGCTGCTCAGGCAGCCTCACCGCATCGGCGTAGCCTTCAAGGCGCTTGCCGAAACTGGTGCGTTCAAGGCGCATCGGTTTCACCTGCAGGCACATCGAGTTCGACCTGAATATCCGGCGCCGCGGGGTGCAATGCCTGGTCATGGGATTGATCGAACAGCTGCGCCACGGCCTTCTCGATACGGGTTTCCATGGTCGCGTCGATGCGGCTGTGGGCGGTTTCTATCCGGCAACCGCCAGGCAGCAGGGCTTCGTCCTCAAGCAGCTTCCAATCTTCCTCATGGCGCTCGCGCAGGGTCTTGGCCAGCTCGAAGTCCTGGGGGTTGAGATGGATACGGATGTTGTCAGCGCCCATCGGCAGCAGCTTCAGCGCCTCGCGAAGCACATGGGTGATCTTGCTGGAATCCGCGCGCAGCTCGCGACCGATGACCTGGCGGGTCATGCTGGCAACCAGTTGCACCAGGGCTTTTTCGATCTGCGTGTCCTGCTCGGCGATGGGCTCGAGCAGGTGACCCATGATCTGCTCGAGGCTGGCCAGCCTGGCCGCCAGGGCCACCTCGGCCTCCTGGCGAACCTTCAGTTGGGTGCTGTGGAAGCCTTCGCGCTCCCCCGTGGCGAAACCTTCGTTGTAGGCCTCCTGGCGGATAGCCTCGAGCTCTTCAAGGGTGAGCGGCTGGACTTCCTCCAGCGGCACCTCTTCGACTTCTTCCTCGACGACGGTCGGCGCAGGCTCAGGCTGTGGCTCAGGCTCTGGATCGAAGCTTGGCAACGCCCATACATCCACGCCCTCAAGGTCGCGGGCACGGATCAAATCGCTGGGATGTTCAGTGGTGGACATGCTCAAAAACCTCTTTAGCGGCAAGCATCAAGCTTCGAGCAGCAAGAAAAGGCAGCCCTCGCTCGGTCCGCCGTTTCTTGTCGCTTGCCGCTTGAGACTTGCCGCTTAAATCATTTCCTCGGCGCCCTTGCCGCCAAGCACGATCTCGCCGGCCTCGGCCATGCGGCGGGCGATGGTGAGGATTTCCTTCTGCGCCGTTTCCACGTCGCTGACCCGTACCGGCCCCTTGGCCTCCAGGTCGTCGCGCAGCAGCTCGGACGCACGTTTGGACATGTTCTTGAAGATCTTGTCCTTGACCCGCTCGTCGGCGCCCTTGAGCGACACCACCAGCACGTCGGACGACACTTCGCGCAGCAGCGCCTGGATACCGCGATCGTCGACGTCGGCCAGGTTGTTGAAGACGAACATCAAGTCTTCGATCTGCTCCGACAGGTCGCTGTCGATCTCGCGGATCGAGTCCATCAGCGCGCCTTCCACCGAACTGTCGAGGAAGTTCATGATATCGGCGGCACGCTTGATGCCACCCAGGGTGGTACGCGCGGCATTGGAGTTGCCGGAGAACTGCTTCTCGAGGATCTGGTTGAGCTCCTTGAGCGCCGCCGGCTGCACAGTGTTGAGCGACGACACGCGCAGGACGATGTCCAGGCGCACCTTATGGTCGAAGTTGCTCAGCACCTCGCCAGCCTGGTCGGGGTCGAGGTAGGCGACCACGATGGCCTGGATCTGCGGGTGCTCGTAGCGAATGACATCGGCCACGGCGCGCGGCTCCATCCACTTGAGGCTGTCCAGGCCGCTGGTGTTGCCACCGAGCAGGATACGGTCGATCAGGCCGTTGGCCTTGTCCTCGCCGAGGGCCTGGTTGAGCATCTTGCGGATGTAGCCGTCGGAACCAACGCCCAGGCTGGTCTGGTCGCCGACGATCTCGACGAACTCGCTCATCACCTGCTCGACCTGCTCGCGATGGACGTTGCCCATCTGCGCCATGGCCACACCGACCCGCTGCACCTCCTTGGGCCCCATGTGGCGCAGCACCTGCGCGGCATCGGTCTCGCCGAGCGAGAGCAGGAGGATGGCCGCCTTGTCGACGCGGCTCAGCTTGGCGGTAATGGCTCGATTGTCACTCATCGGCGTTGATCCACTCTTTCACGACCTGGGCCACGCGACCCGGGTCTTCGGCCACCAGGCCCTTGATTGCGTTGAGCTGTGCCTCGTAACCCTCACTCGGGCTCGGCAACAGAATGCTTGTCGGGCCACCCAGGCTGACGCGGTCGTTGGCCAGTTCGCCATCCAGACCGATCATGCCGCCCAGCTCCATGTCGCTGTCCGTGGCCGCCTGCTTGCCGCCACCTGTAATGTTGTTGAGCACCGGACGCAGCACGCCGAACACCAGCACCAGGATGAACAGCACGCCCAGCACTTGCTTGACGATGTCCCAGAACCAGGGCTGCGAGTAGAACGGAATATCGACCAGCTCGTCGCCACGGTCGGCGGCGAACGGCACGTTGATCACGGTGACGCTGTCGCCACGGCTGGCATCGAAGCCCACCGCGTCCTGCACCAGGCGAGTGAAGCGCGCCAGGTCCTCGGCACCCCACGGGGTACGGGTGGCTTCGCCGGTGGCGGCGTCGAGCTTGACCTGGTCATCCACCACCACGGCCACCGACAGGCGGGTCAGGCGACCTTGCTGCTGGCGGGTGTGGCTGATGGAGCGGTCCAGCTCGAAGTTCTTGGTGCTCTGCTGACGCTTGTCGCTCGGATACGGCGCGAGCATCGGCTGGCCGGTGGCCGGGTCCATGACCTGCTGGCCATTGGCATCCAACAGCGGCTGGCCCGGCTGGATCGCGCCGGCAGGTGTTGCGCCAGCGGTAGCGTTCTCGGGGGCAGAAGCACCGGCCGGCGGCTGGTTGCTCAACGCCCCCGGCACACCTTGCGGCCCTTGGCTGCTGGCGCGCTGCTCGTTGACCGATTGCTCGCTGCGCAGTGCCGGTTGGTCGGGATTGAACTGTTCGGAGGTGGACTCGACAGCACTGAAGTCGACGTCAGTAGACACCTCTGCCTTGTAGCGGTCGTTACCCAGCACCGGCTGCAGAATATTGTGCACACGCTGCGTGAGCATGCCTTCCATGCGACGGCTGTAGTCGAACTGTTTGCCGGCCATGGTCAGGGCCGTGTCTTGCAACTGCTCGGAGAGCAGGTTGCCCTTCTGGTCAACCACGGTCACCTGGGACTTGTCCAGCTCCGGCACACTGGTCGCCACCAGATTGACAATCGCCATCACCTGGCCAGCTTCCAGGGCGCGCCCCGGATACAGCTCGACCAGTACCGAAGCGCTGGGCTTGCGCTCGTCGCGCACGAACACCGAACTTTTCGGGATCGCCAGGTGCACACGGGCAGCCTTGACGTTGTTCAGGCTCGAAACCGTACGCGCCAGCTCGCCTTCGAGGCTGCGACGGTAGCGGGTCGCTTCCATGAACTGGCTGGTACCCAGCCCTTGCTCTTTATCGAGCAATTCGAAGCCGACGTTGCCATCGCTCGGCGCCACGCCGGCCGCGGCAAGTTTCAGGCGCGCACGGGAGAGATCGTCGGCCTTGACCAGCAGCGCGCCGGAGTTGGGCTCGACGCGATACGGGATGTCGGAGGTGGTCAGGGTATCGATCACCTGCTTGGTGTCCATGCCCGCCAGGCTGCCATAGAGCGGACGGTAGTCCGGCTGCTGCGACCAGAGCACCACGGCAAAGCCGATGGCCACGCTTGCCGCCAGCCCGACCAGCAGGCCGACCTGACGCAACATGGGCATCTGCGAAATGTTTTCCAGGAACGACATGCCGAACAGCGGCGGCTTGGCTACTGGGGGGCCACTCTTGGCGGGGGCGTTATCGACGACTGCTTCGGCCATGACTCACTCTCGCCCTTATACCGGCATCTGCATGATGTCCTGGTACGCTTGCACCAGTTTGTTACGAACCTGAGTAAGTGCCTGGAACGACACGGAAGCCTTTTGCGAGGCGATCATCACGTCAGTCAGGTCAACACCGCTTTTGCCAATTTCGAAGGCGCTGGACAATTGGCTGGATGCCTGCTGAACCTCATTCACCTTGCCAATGGCCTGGCCGAGCATATCGGCAAAGCTGCTCTGCCCAGGCGCGAGCTCAGGCGCGGCGCCAACCTTGGGCAGGGACATGGCATCGGCCTGCATGGCACGCATGTCCAACATCAGACGATTGAATTCAACACCTTGGGTCATGGACTTCTCTCTCCGGCGGCCGCACTTTTTTTGACACTCATGCAGCGAATAGTGATGGAGCTAGCAAGAGAAGTGCCAGCCATCCAGAAAACATTCAAAAGACGTATCAGCCGAACAGACTGGCCTCGACATCGAACCCCGCGTCACGCATCTGCGCAAGCTTGTAACGCAAGGTTCTAGGGCTGATCCCCAGACGATCGGCCGCCTCCTTGCGACGACCGCGCTCGGCACGCAAGGTGTCGATGATCATCTGGTATTCGTGGCGACGCATGTCATCCCCAAGCCCACCGGCCTCACCCACAGAATCCGCAAATACTGGCTCAATAGTGGCCACTTTGGCTGCCGACAATGGAATGGCGCCCGCCAGACAAAAATCCGCCGCCTCGATCACTCCGCCCTGCTGCAGGATCAACGCCCGCTGCAGCGCATTATCCAGCTCGCGGACGTTGCCGGGCCAGGCGTAGGCTTTCAGGCAGGCACGCGCCTCAGCGGATAGCTTGACCTGAGCGTGGCGCATCTTGCTGACGTGACGTGCCAGCAAACGCTCAGCGAGCGGCACGATGTCGGCCGGCCGATCGCGCAATGCTCGCCAGGCCATGGGGAATACCGATAGGCGGTAGTACAGGTCCTCCCGGAAGCGCCCGGCAGCAACCTCGCCCGCCAGATCACGGTTGGTGGTGGCCAGCACGCGAATATCCAGCACCACTGGTTTGCGCCCGCCTACGCGCTCCACCTCACGCTCCTGCAGCACGCGCAGCAACTTGGCTTGCAGACCCAGCGGCATTTCAGAGATCTCATCGAGCAGCAAGGTACCGCCGTCCGCCTGCTCGAACTTGCCTGCCTGCGCGGCGATGGCCCCGGTGAATGCGCCTTTTTCATGGCCAAAGAGCGTGGCCTCGAGCATGTTGTCAGGAATCGCCGCGCAGTTGATTGCCACGAACGCCTGCCCTGCCCGGCGCGACTGCTGATGTATGAATCGCGCCAGCACTTCCTTGCCCGTGCCCGACTCACCGGAAATCAACACCGTCGAGTCGCTTTGCGCAACCCTTACAGCCAGCTCCAGCAATTGCCGACTGGCAGGCTCACAGGCAACAGGGCCCGCTTCGTCACCCACCGCACCGCCACCCACGGCATGGCGCGCCACCAGATCGAGCAAGGCCTTGGGCTCGAACGGTTTTACCAGATAGTCGACCGCCCCCTGGCGCATGGCCTCTACCGCACGCTCCACAGCCGCGTGAGCCGTCATCAGCAGCACCGGCAAATGCGGATGGTGACGACGTAACTGCGCCAGCAACTGGTGGCCATCCATGCCCGGCATGTTCACATCACTGACCACCAGCGCAAAGGATTCCTCTGCAACCGCCCGCAATGCCTCTTCAGCACTGCCAACTGCGCGGTGAGCGAGGCCGCCGATTTCCAGGGTGTCGGCCAGCGCCTGGCGCAGGACTCGGTCATCCTCGACCAGCAGCACCTTCATCGTCATTGCCCTGCTTCCTCCTGCACACCAATCAATGGCAGCTCGACGATGGCGCATGTCCCGCGCCCCACCCGGGAACGCAGGCGCAGTGTTCCGCGGTGCGCTCGCACCACTGCCTGCACCACAGCCACCCCCAGCCCGGTACCCGTGGACTTGGTGGTCAAGAACGGCTCACCCAAACGCGCCAACAACTGGCTATCGATACCACTGCCCGCATCGCTGACACACAGGCGCACAGCGTTTTCGCGGCGCAGCAGATGAATCTTCAAACGCGCCGACTCGCCACCGGCTTGCACGGCATTTTCGATCAGGTTGAGCAACGCACCCACCAGCGTATCGCGGTTGCATAGCAGCTCCCCCAGATGGCTATCGCATTGCCAGCGCACCGCATGCCCCTGCACATGGGAGTGAGCGGCTTTTTGCAAGGCCTGGAACAACCCTTTGGGACTGACTCGATCATTGAGTGGCAGTTCGCCACGGGCGAACACCAGCATGTCGCGAACCTGATGCTCCAGTTCATGCAGGCGCTCCTTGAGGTTGCCGGCAAAACGCAGGCGCGTGTCACAAGCCAACGCCTGCTCCGGGTCCGCCAGGTGGCTGGCATAGAGCATCGCGGCCGACAAGGGCGTGCGAATCTGATGCGCGAGGGAGGCAACCATGCGCCCCAACGACGATAGACGCTCGTGTCGCGCCAACTGTCCCTGAAGGCGACGCGTTTCGGTCAGGTCATTGAGCAGTACCAACTGCCCAGGTTCGGCATCCAGAGAACGGGTGGCAATGGACAGACGACGCCCGTCACGCAAGGAAACTTCATGGCCGTCGTCCTCGCGCGGCGCGAAACTGCGCGCAATCACCTGGCGCCACAGCAACCCGGTCAAAGGTTCACCCAGCAGCTCGCAAGCCGCTGGATTCGCCTCGCGCACCCAGCCCTCACCATCGATGACGATCACCCCGCCGGGCAGCAGATCGAGCAGATTCTGCAGGCGGTTGGCCAGGCGCTCTTTTTCGTCCAGCTCGGCCATGCGCTGGGCACTTACTACCGCCAACTCGCCCTTGAGCTCGCTGACCCGCGACTCAAGCATGCTGTACGAATGACTCAACTGGCTGGAAACCTGATCGAACAGGGCGAACGCCTGCTCAAGACCCTGCCGGCTCTCCTGCTCAAGCGGGGTATGCCCTCGCGAATCGGGGGCTGGGGAACGGTGGGCGGCCTGGGGCATCGTGCTCTCTCGCATGGCTGACCGTCATAAAAACGGTATGTTGCCTGCGGTGTAGCAATAGCCGTGCCGAAGATGGGGACAATAACACCAGCCAGCATTGCACGCTGATCGACGTCAACGCCAAGGGCCGCATCGCGACCCCTGGCGAGCAAACGTCACTCGTCGGCTTGGTCCTCGCCACCTTGTCGGCTCATGCCGTACTTGCGCATCTTCTCGACCAGCGTGGTCCGACGGATACGCAGACGCTCGGCAGCACGAGCAACGATGCCATTGGCGTCATCCAGTGCCTGCTGGATCAGTCCCTGCTCCAGGCTACCGAGATAATCCTTCAGGTCCAGCCCTTCCGGCGGCAGCATGGCATGGTTGGCGAAATTCGGCGCATGGCCGTTGATCGCCACACGCTCTTCCAGATCAGAACGCAGGCTGTCCACCAACTGCTCGTCTTCATCATCGACGTAGCGGAATTTCTTCGGCAGCTCCGCCACGCCGATCACCCCATACGGATGCATGATTGCCATGCGCTCCACCAGGTTGGCCAGCTCACGGACGTTGCCCGGCCAGCCGTGGCGGCACAGCGACATGATCGACGCGGAGTTGAAGCGGATCGACCCGCGCTTCTCGTGCTCCATGCGCGAGATCAGCTCGTTCATCAGCAGCGGTATATCTTCCACCCGCTCACGCAACGGCGCCATCTCGATAGGGAACACGTTCAGCCGGTAATACAAATCTTCGCGGAAGGTCCCGTCCTCGATCATGGTCTCGAGGTTCTTGTGCGTCGCAGCGATGATGCGCACATCGATGCTCTGGGTCTTGTTGCTGCCGACCCGCTCGAAGGTACGCTCCTGCAGCACGCGCAGCAGCTTGACCTGCATCGGCAGCGGCATGTCGCCGATCTCGTCGAGGAACAACGTACCGCCGTTGGCGAGCTCGAAGCGCCCGGCACGACTGGTGATCGCCCCGGTAAAGGCGCCCTTCTCGTGACCGAACAGCTCGCTCTCGAGCAACTCTGCCGGGATCGCTCCGCAATTGACCGGCACAAACGGCGCCTCGCGACGCTTGGAGTGGTAGTGCAGATTGCGCGCAACCACTTCCTTGCCAGTGCCGGACTCGCCCAGAATCAGCACGCTGGCGTCAGTATCGGCCACCTGCTGCATCATCTGCCGCACATGCTGGATCGCACGGCTGGTGCCGACCAGGCTGCGGAACAGGTTGGGTTCGCGCTGACGACCGCGCTCGCGGGCCTGGTCGTACATCTCGCGATAGACCTGGGCACGGTGCAGGGAATCGAGCAACTGGCTGTAGCTCGGCGGCATTTCGAGGTTGGACAGCACACGACGGCGCAGGTCCTCGGGGAAGTCCGCAGAAGAAATTTCACCCAGAAGCAGAACGGGAAGGAACTCATCCCACCCGGCCACTGTCTTAAGGAGCCCCAGCACGCTGGCCGGAGCATTTACGGTACCGATCAGGACACACAGCACTTCACGGCTAGAAGACAAACCCTCGACCACCTGCTGCCAGTCGTCGCTGGAGCAGGACAGGTTTTCTTCGCCGAGAAAATTCAGGACCACCGCCAGATCGCGGCGGCGTTCGCTGTCGTCATCGATCAGGAGAATCTTGGTTTCACGCCACATGCAATAGCAACTTCCCTAGTCATATCGGCGCCCGAAGGCGTGCACGACATCATTCCGACTGAATGGTCAGTGTTCGGACGTCTGAATTTCGAAAACAGCCACTAGTAAAGTCAAAAAACGGCACACAGTCAAATTTATGGCGCGCTGATTTTTGTGTCACCTGTGGTCAGGTGAACAGATGGTATACCTTTGTCGCGTTTTCTGCCTGACGGATCTTCGCCATCTCGTCGACTACCGATTGACGCTCGCCACTTGCAACTTCGATTAGCTGCCGATAGACAGCCTGCAATTGCTCCAGACTGGCCCGCACTTCATCCTCATTAGACAGCGCCTCGGCCAGCACATCGTCCACGCACAGGCGACACTCCAGATCCAGCTCGCCAACCGCCTCCCAGTCACGACTGGCCAGGGCGGCGAGCAGCAGTTCGCGGGTCTGGTCGATACGCTCGATCACCTCACTCATGACAACCTCCTGGTTCAGGGCGCCGGCTGCTGTTCGCCGATCGCATCCCAGCCTTCCTTGACCGTGATCAGCAGGCGCGCGACTTCGTCGATGATCGTAGGGTCGCTGTTGACGTTGGCCTCGACCAGGCGACGACTCATGTAGGTGTACAGGTTATCCAGGTCAGTCAGGCTGTCGGCGTGATTTTCCAGGTCGAGGCCCTCGCGCAGACCACCGATGATATCGATGGCCTTGCCGATCAGAATGCCCTTCTGGGCGATATCCTTGCGGGCAATGGCGCCCTTGGCCTGGGCCAGGCGGTCGAGACCACCCTGCATGAGCATCTGCACAAGGCGGTGGGGGCTGGCTTCGGAAGTCTGCGCCGCGCCATTGACTTTCTGGTATTGCCGAAGGGCCAACATCGGGTTCATGGATCTACCTCGTTGCAGCGAAAAGGTGCATATACCTCTTGTATCGCCGCCACGTCAAAAAACTTTAGCCGGAAAAAACAAAGCCCGGCACGCCTGTGAGGCGCCGCCGGGCCATTGTCTGTTCGATCGATCAGGACTTCTTGGCCTGGGCGTTCATCGCCTCGAAGATCGAGGTTATCTGTTCGCCCTGCTTCTTCATCTTGGCCAGGGCAGTATCGAGCGCGGAGAACTTCTTGGTCAACGATGCCGTCAGCAACTCGGTGCGACGATCCAGCGCCGCCTGCTGGTTTTCCAGATTCTTGGCCGCCTTGTCGAGGTTCGTCTTGCGGGAATCGAGCATGCCACCGGTCGAGTTGTATGGATCGATGGCCTTGTTCATCCGTTCGAACAAACCATTGGTGCCCGTGAACAGCTCCTGGATCTCAGACCCCAGCTTCTTGTCGTTCAATGCGGAGGTGAACTTGGTGCTATTGAACTCCAGGGTGCCATCTTTCTGGGTGTTGATACCCAACTGGCTGAGCGTGGTCAGCTTGTCTCCTGCACCGACGTCCGTCAGAACCTTGCGCACATCGCCAAGCAACGAGCGGGTAGTCGGGTCATTGGTCAGCGGACCAAGGCTCTTGACGTTGCCGTTGGCATCTTTCTCAGGCGTGACCAGCGCAGTGACAGCCTTCTGCAGGGTGTTATAGGCATCGACGAAGGACTGCACCGATTTCTTCAGGCCTTCGCTGTCCAGCGCGACAGTCGCCTTCGTGGGATTAACGCCCGTGGATACACCGGTGAGCTCAAGGGTCAGGCCACTGATAGCCTGGTCGACAGTATTCTTCGGGCTTTTCAGTGCCAGCCCGTCGATGGAGAATTCCGCGTCCTGAGCCAGACCACTGATGTAACCCGCGCCGCTTCCAGCAATTGGCTGAGTACCGTTGATGGCAAGCTCCGGAATACCGCTGACAGAGATGTCGCTGCCCTTGCCGGTCGTGGTGGAACCGAACACCAGGCGCGAGCCACCGGCTTCGTTGATGATGTTGGCGGTGATGCCGTTGGCGCTCATTTCCTTGTTGATCTGGTCGCGCACGCTCTGCAGCGTGGCACCGCTGGCGACGTTGATCTTGTAGTCCTTGCCGTTCTGACTGATGGTCAGCTCACCGGCGCCGATCGCCGTGCTGGCACCACCCGCGAACTGCTTGCTGGCGACCTTGGAGCCGGTGGCCAACTTGTCTACCTTGATATCGTAGGTCCCAGCAACCGCCGAGTTGCTCGACTTGATCTTGAACACCTTTTCGTCAGCGGAAGTGCCGGCGTAGGCATTGAACGAAGGGGCGTTCTTGTCGTTGAGTTTCTTCATGGCGTCCTGGAACGCCGTCAAGGCGCTGCGCAGGGAGCCGATACCGGAGATCATCGCGGAGTTGTTGCTCGACTGTCGAGCAATCTGATTGGCCTTGGCCGAGGTATCGGCCTTCACCAACACACTGACGATGTTCTTGATATCGAGCCCGTAGCCCGCACCCGTGTTGGTAGTAATCGGGCTTGCCATGCTGTCGCTCCTCTCTTCGATGGGCCAGCCCCGCTCCTGCAAGACTGACTTGAATCACATATTTGCGCTCGCCGCCAATCAGACCTTGGCGTCGAACAGAATACTTTTGACAT
This sequence comes from Pseudomonas sp. CAM1A, assembly GCF_047501685.1. Taxonomy (NCBI): domain Bacteria; kingdom Pseudomonadati; phylum Pseudomonadota; class Gammaproteobacteria; order Pseudomonadales; family Pseudomonadaceae; genus Pseudomonas; species Pseudomonas sp. CAM1A. Next base: position 23,044 of record NZ_JBFNXP010000017.1, read on the forward strand.
CGCTCAGGCTATGGGCGATCCGCAGGGCCTCTTCCGAGGGCAACTGACGAATCAGCTCACCGGTTTCACTGGCGATGACCTTGACCACGATCTTACCGGACTCTTCGTCTGTGACGAACTCCAGATTGCGTCGCGTTTCCTTCAGGAACTTCTCGATTTCCGAGACAGCGCCTTTGACATCATTTGCAGCCTGCACCTTGTCGGCGCCCTGCACCTTGCCCGGATCCTGATGTTTCTCGCCATCACCGGAAGTGCCTGGCGACTGCGCAACCGGTTTTTCAGCAACCTGCTCGGCCGTGCGTGCAGCCGGGTAAGACAGGTTCAGCTTGACGCTCATGTCCATGTCCAGCACCTCACAATGAAAAGGCGGGGAAGCGCCTGGAGAGCACTCCCCCGCCATCAGCTATCAGGCAGATTAGCCCAGCAGCTTCAGGACTGCCGATGGCAGCTGGTTGGCCTGGGCCAGAACCGAGGTCGAAGCTTGCTGCAGAGTCTGCTGCTTGGTCAGCTGGGCAGTTTCCGAAGCGAAGTCGGTGTCCTGTACACGGCCACGAGCGGCTTCGGCGTTCTCGTTGATGTTTTGCAGGTTGTTGATGGTGCTGGTCAGACGGTTCTGCGAAGCACCCAGGTCGGCACGCGAGGTGTTGATTGCCTGCAGAGCGGCATCGATAGCGCTGACAGCGGCGCTGAAGGTGGCCTGAGCAGCGGTGCTATCAGCACCAGTGATGCTCTTGCCGGCCAGGGCAGTCAGGGCTGCGCCGGTACCGGTGGTTTTCATCGCAGCGCTCAGGCTGATGGTGATCTGGTTGGCAGCACCAACGTTCGAACCAACCTGGAAGACCATCTGACCGCCAGTACCGTCCAGCAGGTTCTTGCCGTTCAGCTGGGTGGAGTCAGCGATACGGTCGATCTCTTGCAGCATCGACTGGAACTCTTTGTCCAGCGCGTCGCGGTCTTGCGAGCTGTTCGAGTCGTTACGCGATTGCAGTGCCAGTTCGCGCATACGCTGCAGGATGTTGGTCTGCTCTTGCATCGCGCCTTCAGCGGTCTGGGCGATGGAGATACCGTCGTTGGCGTTTTTGATGGCCATGGTCTGACCACGGATCTGCGAGGTCATGCGGGTAGCGATCTGCAGACCGGCAGCGTCGTCTTTGGCGCTGTTGATTTTCAGGCCAGAGGACAGACGGGTCATCGAAGTGCTCAGTGCGTCGGAAGCACGGTTCAGGTTCTTCTGAACGCCCAGAGAGGTGGTGTTAGTGTTTACAGTCAAAGCCATGACGAATTCCTCGTTGGATTGGGTACTACGGCTTCCGGCCTTGGCAATTCGCCGGGTAGGTGGCCTAGAGAACCTTCGTAATGTTTATCGTCGCCAGGGCAGTTTGCTTTAGGACGATTTCCCAATTTTTTTACTGGCATCCTGCCACTCCAATGAAATCAGGGGTTTGACGCGAAATTAGCAACAGCCAAAAAACAAAAAAGCGCTGACCGATAACGGGCAGCGCCTCTTCTATACAGACACGCGACGCTTAGCCATTGCGCTCGATGATTGCCGAGCCCCATGACAGGCCGACGCCGAAACCACTGAGGGCGACACGCTTGCACTGCGAGCCGATCACATGCTTCTCCAGCAGCAGCGGAATGCTCGAGGACACGGTATTGCCGGTCTCGACCATGTCCTTGACGAACTTCTCGCGCTGACGCCCCTCATCGAAGCGCTGCGAGACTGCATCGACGATCGCCGCGCTCCCCTGATGCAGGCAGTAAAGGTCAATATCCTCGGCCTTCAACTGACTGGCCTCGAGCAACTGCTGCAAGTGCGCCGGCACTTTGACCAGGGCAAAATTATAGACCTGACGACCATTCATGAAGAACGTGCCTTCGGTGGTGCGCAAGTGCTCGGCACCCGCCCCATCACTGCCAAACAGCGACTTACCCAGCTGCCAGGCAGCGCCCTCTCCCATCCAGGTGGCCGTTGCAGCATCGCCGAACAGCATGGTGGTGTTGCGGTCCTCAGGGTCGACAATCTTCGAATAGGGATCTGCGGTGATCAACAAGCCATTCTTCAGCCCCGCGGCATCCATGAAGCCCTTCATGGCATACAGGCCATAGACATAGCCGGAGCAGCCCAGCGAGATATCGAAGGCCGCGATGGCGGTGGACAACCCCAGCTTGTTCTGGACGATCGCCGCGGTATGCGGCAGGCCTTCGGCATCGCCATTCTGGGTAACGACGATCACCACATCGATGGACGCCGGATCCAGCGCCGGGTTACCAGCAAACAATGCGCGGGCGGCCTCGACGCACAGGTCTGAGGTTTCCTGATCGGCACCCTTGCGCGGCAGGAAGGTCGAACCGATCTTGCCGAAGATAAAATCCTGATCCTTGCCGAATTTCGCACCCTGGGCGTAATTGTCGACACCCTCTGCAGGTACGTAACTGGCGATGCTTTTGATGCCAATCATTGTGGCTTCCCGATGGAAATGGCGAAAATTCGCGGGCTTCGCGACCAAGATCATGCACCCTGCCTACCGCATCGACGAGGCTGCCCGCTGACTCAATAGATTAAAGATGCACGTTTCGACTGCCAAGTCACGCAATGATGCATTTCTCCCACCTATACAGCCACATGCAAGGCACGCCAGCGGCACATATCTTGCCTCAGCTAACCCAGATCCAGAATGCCGGGCCGAGCCGAAGCGAATTGAACCTGTGCGGATTCGGCCTCTGCAAGCAAGACCACCCAACGATAAAGGACAGCGCAATGAAGGTCTGCCACACCCATCGGGAAAATCTGTACACGCTGCTGGGCGCACTTTTCCAAATAATGGAAAAGCGTCCGATCGTCGCCGAGCTAGGGGTTCTGCGCGGAGAAAACGCACTAAAAATTCACTCGGCGCTCTCGCCGGAAAAGATGGTGCTCATCGACAGCTGGAGCAAGGCGGCCAACGATGCGTACAGCCCTTTCGATCAACTGCCGCCCTGGGTCGCTCCAGTCGATACCTACGCCTATTACTACGGGGGCTCGCTTCACGACCAGCAGACCTGGGACAAACTGTACGAAGAATGCCGGGAACGCTTCACCCACCTGCCGGAAGTGACAATTATCCGTTCCGAGACCATCGGCGCCATCGAAAAAATCCGACAGGAAACCGACATCAGCAAGTTCGACCTGGTGTACATCGATGCCAACCACCAGTACGAATATATCCTGCGCGACCTGATGTACTACCAGGACCTGGTCGCCGAAGACGGCTTCATCATGCTCAATGACTGCTGCCACAGCCCGAATGGCACCAAACAGAACCTGGGCGTGCTCGAAGCACTGGGCAGCTTCATCAAACGCTCTGATTTCATCCCGGTCGCCATGACCAATACCGACTGGTCGGATGTAATTCTGGTCAGGAAGAACTCCATGCTCGTTCAGTTGATGGACATGGCCCTGACCAACTCGGACGTCCCCTACGTCGAAATCCCCTACCAGTTGATCACCGCAGCGCGTGTGGTCTACGGAAGCCAGCAGCACAATATCAGCTTCTGCTGATACCGCCCCGCATGGGTCACTCCACCCCATGCAAGCCAATGCAAACAATAAGGGCGCCACTCCTGGCGCCCTTGTTGTCCATTCACCTACTGATCAACCCACGAGCACGGCGCGTCGCCAGGCGTCCAGCCTCTGTCCCTCGAGCAACCAATCACTGCGCACCATCGCCTGCTGGGCGCTGCCAAGGGCCGCAGATGCATCACGATCATCAAGATGCAGACGTATCGCCCGAATCCAGTCACAGGCCTGATTGCTCACCCTCGACAATGGCAAGGTATCGCCACCTGCGAAGCCAGCCACCCGACTACAGATTACCGACTGACCGCACGCCGCATGCTGGAGCACACGCACGTCACCGGAAAATGCGTTCACCTCAGACTCGCCCATCGGCACAAGGGCGATGTCCAGGTCCAAGGCAGCCAGGGTGACGCCGAGGGATTGCGCATCCACAGCATGATGATGCTCTTTGAGATAGGGCAACAAGCTGGCAGGACAGTCCCCCAGCACAACCCAGTCGACCTCGCCCGCCAGCACCGGCACTACTTCGGCGAGCAGGTACGCATCACGACACCCGAGCCATCCCACGCGGGGCTTCTCTCCTGCGCGCCGCCCCCCTTGCAAGCGTCCCCACGAAGCTGGCAGCACATTTTCGAGCACCTGGACATCGTCATGCCAACCCTGCAGCCTCTCGGCTGCGGCAGCTGTTGCAACCAGCACCCTGTCAGCCTGCATCACTGCGGGCCGGATACGCCGCTCCAGATCTTCGGCATGAAGCAACTGCGCACCGCCCAGGTCCTGCGGATAACGATCCAGATCGTAGACCTTGAACGCCTGCGAGAAAGCTCGCAGCCTACGCAAGGTCAATAACCCAGCCTCATCCAGCGCCCCCTGCAGGACAACACTTGAGGGATTGAAGCGTTCTATTTCCACGACTGACAATGTCCCGGCGACCACTGCACCCTCCAGACGACCTGCCTCACGCAAGGACTCCATGGGTTCCAGCAGCCGCGAGGGTGCTGCCTGCTCCTGATCGACCACAAAGGCCAGCACGCTTGGCACCACCCCCTGCAACGGTCGCCAACTCATTTCATAGCCCTGAACGGCGAACTCCTCGCCGGTACTCAGCGAAAAGTTGACGTTGTACGCCGCATCATGCGCCAACTGCGGCAACCAGCGCGCATATAGCGCTTCCTCCTGCTCGGCACTGGCCGGCGCAGGCGGCGGAGCATCCAGCAATACCCTGGCGTGAGGCGTCCAGACATTCAGATAACCCGCCTGAGCCAACCGCAGGCACAGGTCCACAGCCGCCCAGCGGGAATACAACGGATCGGTATCGAAGCCACCAAGCTCGACAAACAGCGAGCGGCGCACCATGAGACACTCACCACCGACAGCCGAACAATCCTGCTCCAGCCCAAGGCGCCCCATGTAACCCGGATCCTGCACCGACCGCCCCTCGAAGGCACGCCCAACCCCGCCCCCCAGCCCCATCACCAGGGCTGCCTGATGGATAGCACCATCGCGGGACAACAGCTTGCAACCAACCGCCCCCACCTCCGGACGCTGGGCATGATTGAGCAACGTGGGCAGCCAATCATCATCAAGCACCACGCTATCAGCATCCAGCCATAGCAGATAATCGCCACGAGCCTGCTCGGCTGCCGCATTGCACATGGCCGCGCGTGCATGGCCGGGCTCGAAGCGAAGGACCCTGAAGCGTCCCTCCCCCATTTGCCCGACCATCGCCAGCCAGTCCAGCAGCACCTCATCATCGCCGCCTGGCTCAACCAGCAAAACCTCGTACTCGACGTGAGCTGTCTGCTTCAGCAAGCTCTCCAGACAACGTTGGAAGCTCACCAGCTGCCCTTCAAGGAAGATGATGATGCTGACCGAGACCGATTGTTGATGGGCATACTCGATTCGATAGCGACCAGGAGCAGCGGGCAATGGCAACGCTCGAGCACCGTCATATCCTCGCCCCTGCAGGTGTGCTTCGATGACCGCGCAGACGTCTTCGCACGGCTGTAGCAGCAGCGCATTGCCAATCAGCAACGGCTCACTGACATGACCAACGCATCCCAACCCGCGCTCACTGATCAAACGCAACTGATAATCCAGCTCGAGCGCACGACCAGCAGCGTCGTTGAAACCGCCTAGCTGACGCCAGGCATCGCATCGGTACAGCCAATGTCGTGACAGGCTCTCCGGGAAAGCCAGCAACATATCCAGATTCAGATCAGGGCGTAGCGCGGTTTCGACCACACCCTGCGCCTGACACAAGGCCTCGTCAGCGTAGACAGCCAGGCAGTCCGACGAGGCCCGAACCAGCTCAAGCGCCGTCATCAGCAAACCACTGGCGGTAAACTCGGTGCCTGCATCGACCAGCATGAACCATTCATCGGAGCCCCCCTGCAGGCAGGCATCAATGGCCGTGACCGATCCCGCCCGGGAACCATCTCTATCCAGCACACAGGTCCGCACCCCCCGATACAGGCCGCGAGCCAGGCTATCCAAAGTAACCGCCAGCGCTGCATCGTCACCACGGTCCTTTACCAGCACGACAAAACGCACAGCAGCAGCACTGGCCAGATGCTCATCAATCACCTGCATCTGTCGCGGCCGGGGATAGCGCTGACGCAGCCAGCCACGCCCTCCCAGCCGATCACCCACGGCTTCACGACGGGCGGCAGCCTGCGTCTTGGCGATGAACACTTCAAGCTGAGTCCAGAACGGCGCCGTTCGCTCGACATAACGCTGCAGCGCGCCATCCAGGCCGCCACGGGCATGTGCCAACGCATCTTCGCGATCCAGCATGGCGAAGCCGGCACTGCCGACAAAGCTGGCGTCAAGGAAGGCCTGGTCGATGCCGTGGCCGGGTATGAAAATGACCGGGCACCCGCAAAGCACCGCGATTACGCAGGTCATCGACCATTCATGGGTATACATCACCTCCGCCCGGCGAAGCAGCTGCGCCAACTCCGACAACGTCAGAGCGTTCGCCATGCTCAGCAGGCGGATATCCTCTGGCAGTATCGAATAGTCAATGGCATCGAGCGGATGGCGATTCTGATACAGATACCGGCCTTCACGCCGATCAACTGGCTCTCCGGCACAGAACAGGTCCACATCGATGGTAGGCAGGCACAACAGGTCCCCCTCCGGACGACCGTGGTCTTGCGCGATCAGCTTGCCTGAGTAGAAACACAGGTCACTGGGAGCCGCCTCCATTCCTCGCCCACTGATGAAACCTTCGAAGTTCAACAGAAAGCGTGCCACGACCGAACAATGGAAGGGGTTGCCCACCGTGACCTCGGGGTAGACCGCGATTGGCACCCGACCAGCAAGTCTGTGACGCTCGCTGGCCTCATCATCGAGCAACGGCGTCTTGAGCTCGGGGTTCACCACTTTGCCGCCCAGGATGTAGGCCTCTCGCCCGTTGAGGTTGAGCAGGTGACAGAGGTAATGAAGCGAGGCAATCCCCGATGAGGTTTCCCGGTAATCCGGCGCCATGATGTAGTACGGGTGCTCTGGCCGGGCATACATCAACCGAAGACGCTTCATGGCCTGCTCAAGGCCCGCGCCCACCTGCACGGAATTCGACATGGGGTAAAAACTCCAGAAATCAGCTGAACAGTCGCCGAGCCAAGGCCGTTACGCCTTCTGCCTACCTGCGAAGAATTGGAAGATCGCCTCGCACACCTCGGTGACCTGCTCGCTGGTCATGTCGGAATAGAGGGGCAGGCGCAGCAGGCTTGCAGAAACTTGCTGAGTGACAGGCAACTGACCGACACTGCGCGCGTAGCGCAGGCCTGCCGGGGAATCATGCAAGGGCACGTAGTGGAACACAGCATAGATCCCCCGCTCGCGAAGAAACGCGATCAACTCTCCACGCGCCTCGTTGCTACGCATCAATACATAGAAAATATGGGCGTTGGCCGGCTTGCCACCCGGTGCGCAAGGCAAGGTCAAGCAACCGTCCGCTTCAAGAGGCTCTAGTTGGTGGTAATAGGACTCGTACAAAGCGCGACGATGTCCATTGATGCTCTCTCCCTGCTCTAGCTGGGCATAGAGGAAAGCAGCCGTCAGCTCGCTGGGGAGAAAAGACGACCCCACATCCACCCAGGTGTACTTGCTCACCTCGCCTCGGGAAAAGGCTTTGCGATTGGTACCTTTCTGCCAGATGATTTCAGCCCGCTCGATCAACTTGGGATCGTTGATGAGTAGCGCCCCTCCTTCACCGCTGATCACATTCTTCGTTTCATGAAAACTCAGGCATCCCAGATGCCCAAAGGTCCCCAGTGCGCGATTTTTATCCCGGGCGAGGATCGCCTGGGCGGCATCTTCAATGAGAATCAGACCGTGCTTGTCGCATAGGTGCAGCAAGGCAGCCATATCGCAAGGCTGCCCCGCATAATGCACCGCGACAATCGCCTTGGTCTTCTCGGTGATGGCGGCCTCGACAAGGCGCTCGTCCAGGTTGAGGGTATCCTCGCGCACATCCACGAAAACCGGCACCGCGCCGCGAAGCACGAAAGCGTTGGCAGTGGACACGAAAGTGAACGACGGCATGATGACTTCATCTCCCGGCCCGATATCCGCCAGGATCGCCGCCATCTCGAGGGCTGCCGTGCACGAATGCGTCAGCAGCGCCCTGGGACACCCCAGGTTGACCTCGAGCCATTCCTGGCATAAGCGCGTGAACTGCCCATCGCCGGCGATGCCACCATTCATAACCGCCTGGGCGATATAGAACAGCTCTTTGCCAACCACAAATGGCTTATTGAAAGGAATGATCTGCTTGTTCACGTTCATGTCTCCGGTATCCACGCCTCAGGCGAAGTCCGACAGGGAAAGGTAGCCACCCAGCAGGGCATCCAGGAAGTCGACCTGAACTGTTCGCTCGAGCTCATGCTTGTCGAAGAAGGCGCGCGCCCGCTGGTAGTAATACTGCTCCAGCGCCTGATCGGCATCGGTATGTCCCGCATCCAAGCCGTGCTGCGACAGTGCCGAGCATTTGACTGCCGCGTACTTGCGACAGCATGCCTCCACCGACTGGTCGAGCCATGCGCTACGCTGCGGCCGGGTGAACTCGAAGTAGCTGCTGGCCTGCGACGAAATCGACTTGTCCAGCAGCAAGGCGGCCAGGTTGTCGGCCAACCATGGCGCAAAATGGTAACCATCACGACGAGTGCCGGAAGCAATGAAGGTGTTGTCGTTAAGCTGGCCGATGACCGGATAGCCATCGAGACTCAGCGGACGATAGCCAAAGTTGTAACGAATGAAACCACTGGTACGGTGCAGATGGTTGACCTGGTTGATCGCACCGTTAATCAGCGCGGCCATCGACTCTGCGCGAGGGAAGTGCTCGTCGGCGGTGGTCACCAGATTGGTGGCCCCGACGACGAACTGATCACCCTGGTAGGGCGCGTGGTAGATTCCGCAGGCACCGCCACGATTTGGCGTGCGCAGGACATAGCGCCCCTGTATTCCTGGGTTCTTCAACACCACCGTGGCGCCGGCGCCATTGATCACACGAATGCAGCCTTCCTCCTGCCAGAGGCGCGTGGCCATGCTGCCGTTGGCCAACACAACCCGCTCGGCGCTCAGTACGCGCCCGTCTTCAAGGGTCACGCCACGAGTCCGACCGGCGACTTTGTCGAGCGACTTCACCACGCCATCGACAAAGCGCACACCACGCCTTTCCAAGGTGGCCTGCAGCGCATGGATCACACCATCCGGATTGAGCACGCCCTCGCGCGGCAGGAAAAAAGCCTGGCGCGTACGATAGCGCTCACCCGGCACATAGGCGGGTTCCAGCTGCGGATCGACGCGCTCATAAGGCTCGTCGAACTCATCAAGATAACCAGCGATGGCATCGAAGGCGGCATCCTCGAAACGGTTGGATGCGTTGTTGTTTATCAGCACAGTACCCAGACGGTAGTGCTCAGCGGGAATATCGAATTCTTTTACGAAATCTCCCCACAGACGAGCAGATGCCTGGCTTAACTCGAACTTCAGACGATCACGCGGCTGATCGAGTGCGCCAGGCTCGAGTTCGGCGAAAGAGTTGAGCATTGCCGCAGCCGCCATGGAGGCGCTGTAAGGGCGCGCTGCCGGGCCCACAACCTGAATGCACTCGCCCGGAACACTACGCGACAAACCTGCGGCGATAGCCAGGCCGACCATGCCATTACCAACAATCAGAAACATGGTGACCCCCTTACAGAAGCTTGACGATGCACAGCGACGGATAGGTTTCCGATCGCTTGATCTCGTGGCGCACTTTCCCCAGTACTTCGGCTACATAGGCATAGCCCTCACCTGGCAGGAAGTCGCGCTGCAACTGGAAGAACACCAGCAGCGAGCCCGGCAGACAACGCGGCAGGATCTGCTCGAGGGCAAAGCGCGTCGGCCCTTCAAGGTTCATATCGAAGAAGGCCAGCGCCACCAGCAAGTTCCGCTGTTCTTCGATGAACTGCGGCAGGGTATCCTTGATATCACCCTCTACGATTTGATGACCGCCTGGTACCTGCGGCAGTGCGTTGATGCCTTCATGCAAGCTCAGCAAGTGCCGCAGATAGTCCGCGTAACCGTTACCGGTGGCATAGCACCCGTCCTGGAAATTGACGTTGGCGACCTTGCCGTCGCCGGCATGGGATTGGTAACCCGCAAAAGTGTCGAACGCAGCAATACGTCGCTGCTTGTTGAAGGGCTCGAAGATGGCGCGCAGGTTTTCGCAGAGTACGGCGTTCTGCCCACGCCAGGTTCCGAAGTCGAGCACCGAGCCGGGCAGGCGAACGATGTCCCGGTACAGATCGGAAATTGCCAGCATTCGCGCCAAGGATGCAGAACGAATGAACAAACCAAGATTTCGCTCTTTCTCAGCATCATCAAGAGGTGCGTTCGCGAACGCCTGCCAAAGTTGCTCGCGCGCGTCGAGCTGACTATCGCTGGATTGGGTGACAGAAGTGGAACCGCTTTTGAGCATGATGTTCTCCAGGCAAAGAGGGATAAGGACGGCGCGTCAGGAAAACTTGCGCACAAGCAAGGTAAACTCGTACAAGCCGTAGTCATGCAAGAGTGCCACCTCTCTGGAGTAGGTTCTTTTGCACAGATCAAAATAGAAACAAGGATCACCGTAATACAGGTAATCACGCATGAAGGGCGGGTCCGAGTACGAGGTAAGACAATTGAAGGCAAAGCCTTTGCGGCTGCAGGCATCCATCGCACGCAATACGTCGGCGATGTACCTCTCCCACTCGTCGCGAGCGGTGTTCTGACAAACGTTGAAGATGCCACTGGCGACCGCATAATCCGCCTGCCGCGACGCACTTTCGGCCACTTCGAAGCGCACTGCGTCATCAGCCGGATGCTGCTGCCTGGCTGCGGCAATCATCTGCTCGGAGAGGTCATAACCGTGATAGTCCACAGCCATTCCCTGCTCACGCATCCAGGTCAACAACGCGCCGTAGCCGCACCCGACATCGATAAGACTGAAACCCGCATGCTGCTCTTCGACAGGCACCAATTTAAGCAACTGGGCAAAACGCTGTTGCTGGGAAGCGCTGCCATTCCAGTCGACCCCTTCTGGAGTTGCGCCATGCGCACGAATACGCGACGAATAGTAATCCGCCACACCCTGCAAGATATCTGTGCTCATGGATGACGCTCCAGAAAGGTGGATGCTTCACTACCGGTATTGAAAAGCAGGTCGAGGACACTGACCGCGTGCTCAAACCCACCGAACAACTGCGGATACTCCGGATAGCCGGCATAGCTCATGTACGAGACCTCAAGGCCGCCTGCGGCGAACGCAGCCTCGTCCAGATAGCTGCTGGCTGCCGGTCCCGATAGGTACTCGGTCGCCCCAAGGGCCTGACAAAGATGTATCAACCGCTCGTTCTTACCTTCACTGCTACGCCCCAGCTCCTCGGAGCGAAACAGCGGTGTATCGATACCGAGCAGAGCGCACAGGCCGGTGATGAAAAGCTGGTTGATGGAGGAAAGACGAGTGACCGCGGCGGCTTGCTCGTAGAGCGTGCGAACTGGGAGCTCCATCTGATCGAAGCAGGCGGCTCGCCGATAGTTCATCTCGATTGTCTTCCAGTGCTTGGCCGCCCAATCCGCCTCGCTGACCTCGACTTCGTTGATCAGTTGCTCGTATCGACCACGGTTCTTTACCGGAACACTGAGCCAGTGCTCACCTTGGGCGGTCTTGATCTTATTGCGATTACGCCAGTCGCGACGCGTATACTGGACATCGTCATAGAGCACGAACGCGTCGACACTGCGAATCAGGTCGAAGTACCCCTTCCACGGGATGTAGTTCGATTGCACCACCGCCACTTTCTTTTGCATCCCGAACCTCATAGGCACAGCACAGGCACTGCATTCAGCCTGTCAATAAATCGCCGCCAGGCAAGAAAAAGCCGGGCTTGTAGCCCGGCTTTTGCAAATCCCGCGCCAGCTCGTGCCCAGCTGGAAGCACGGAGCACCTTGCTCCCTTGATGACGCTCATGGAGACAGTCGCGGAATGGATTTCGACAGGGGCCGCAGCCCTCCCGGCCTTACCCGACAGCTATCAAAGCGGTTTTGGACGGATAGCGAAGCCCCCGCCGGCCAGCCCCGGGATGCCAGGCATGACCAGACGCACCCAATGCGCCAAGCACTGAAACCCGCGATACTGGTTGGCGCGCTTTCTTGATAGCACCTGGCCTTGGCAGATTTCGATTTACAGTTTTGGCGGCGGACAGTCAGCCTGCTGATAAGTCAGCGCATAGGTGTAATGCCTGTCAAAACTGTACGGTGTCGCCCCCGGTGCCGACCACTCGGCATACTTCCCCGACATGCTGGTTGGCGTCGACATCTCACCGATACCAATAGTCGCGACATTGCCGTAATGGGCGAGCGGCACATTGCCATACCACTGGATTTCACTGCCGTTGGCAAACCATGCACCATTCCATTTGGCTTCAGTAGTGGAATACCAGGTCTTGTCGGGCTTGAAACAGACCATTTGAATAGTGGCAACAGCACCGCTGGACACATGATATGTGGTCAGCTTCCAGTATCCCAATGGAGCTTCGCCTGCCTGCACGGTGAGGGCCGCACCAAAAGCAATGGCCAAGATCGAAATCCGGCTCAACATTTTTTTCATCGTTTAATTTCCTTGAGTTTTCTGCGCGAGCTCCGTGCCAATCACAGATGATTGATCGCGCCCCGGCACCCGTAGGTGCCAACCAGGAAATTCTATGCATTTACGCATTTAAAAGCAATGCATTTATGCAATTTTAATTCAGCGCACTATTTCTTGGGTATGCACAGCCCCCCAATTCCTGTTACCTGTAATTTGTGCAATGGGCACGGACTCAAGACGCTCCGCCGCCCCTCGAAACGACACATGGCCGCCTCGGAGAACTGCACTCCCCGTAGGCGGCCATGCTTGGCAAGTCGGTTGCCAGGAACAGTCCACAACCATGCATCTACCACTAGACGCAATAGCGTTGAATTATCCCAACTGAGCGATCCAGTTGCTGGACGGTGGCGCTTCACCCGCGCCAAGGGAATCCAGCTGCCCATCTCCCTGGAAAGCCTCAGGCCAATGCGCCGCCAATTGCGAAGACGCCTCATCACCCAGGACCGGCAGGTCCGTGGCAAGCAACTGCGCGCGAGGCGTCCAGACCACCATCAACCCAGCCTGGGCGACCGCCAGGCTCAAGCCGACGCCGACATCCCCTGCGACCGGCAGGCCACCGCAGTGCACGAAGGCTTCACGGTCCACCATCAGGCAACCATCCGAGACTGCGGAACAACTGCGTACCGACAGCGGCCAGCGGGCCTTGGCGGCACCCTCGAGCGACAGTTGCCGCCAGGGGGCATGCACTTTGGGGCCGGCCAGCAGCTGATAGCCTGCGTGCGCCAACGTACCGTCAGCCGCCCACAGGCTGGCACCGACAACCCCTACTTCAGGCCTCTGCGCCTCGTTCAACAGCGATTCGATCCAGGCCGGGGTAATGACCTGGCAATGCGGCGACAGCAACACCAGGTAATCGCCACGTGCCTCGCCGGCCGCCAGGCCGAGCAGTTGCCGATGCGTTGCCACGACTTCGCCGGTTACGACCCGCAGTCGGCCACCCAATGCCTGGAACGCTTCGACCTGGGCCGCTGAAGGTTGCCCGGGAAGCGCCAGTACCACTTCGTAGCGCGGGTAGCGGGTTCGCTGGAAAATGCCGGCCAGCCACGCAGGCTCGACCTCGCCCGCCAGCACGATGCTGACCAGCGGTGTGGCGCTATGGCGGAACTCGATCGCCAGCCCTCCTGCCCCTTGCTCACTGATCTGCGGGCGATAGCCCAGCTGGGTGAGGTGGCGATTGAGGATCTTGCGCGCCTCCTCGGTGGATGCCGAGGAAGGTTGCTGGCTGACCACCAGGTAGTCATCCATGTGCGCCAGGCTGGCTGCACCGTGATGCTCGACCAGGCGCAACAGCAAGTCATAATCCAGGGTCTGCGGGTCGGTACCGTTGTAGCCGTCCAGGTCGAGCACGGCCTGACGACGAACCAGCCAGTGCCGCGCCATGAGCCCCGGTTGGCTACGCAACAGGTCCAGATCGCTGCCAGGCCGGCGCACGGCGAACAGGCGCCCATCACTGTCACGCTGGACTTCGTCGGCGGCGATGGCCTGGCAAGCCGGGGCCTGGGCAAGCTCTACCGCCAGGCGCATGAGCCCGCCAGCAAGAAGCACATCGCCGGCCTCGAGCAACAGCAGCCACTCGCTGGGCAACTGGCGCACCAATTGGTTCAGATGCGAGACCCAGTTGCCCTCTGCGACCTGGATGAAGTGCAAGGTGTCCCGCGCGGTGGTAATCGCCGGCGGCTTGCCGGCCTTGAGCACCACCAGCTTGAAATTGCGCACGCCGCTGGCCAACAGGCTGTCGAAGGTTGCCTGCAAGGCCAGATCATCGTTGTTCAGGTCAAGTACGACGAAGGCGATCTGCGGCGCCGGGTGTTTGGCCAGGTGGGCCAGCACCCGCTTGCGCGCAGCTTCATCCGGGGTGGCCGCATCGATCGCCGCGAGCACCTGCCCCGATGGCGTGTCGAGCAGGGAATGGCGTGTCTCGCTGTCCGGCACCCCGAGCAGCCGCGCCATCCAGTCCCCCATCTCACGGGCATGGTGCGTGTTGTCCTCACCGGTCAGCACCTGGTTGAGGGAGCGGCACACCTGGACATTGAAAAGGCCCAGGCCCAGCGCCTTCCAGTAACGCTCCTCAAGACTCTCACGGGTGTCATTGGGGTGCGTCACCAGCAGGTCGCGCTGACGGACCCAGGCCCCCTCGAGGGCATGCCGATGACGCTTGCCGGTCGGCCAGGCATGACAGAGGAACTCCACCTCGGTCAACCGATCGAACAACGGGCGATTGTAATAAGGCAGTTCCACATGCTGCTCGGGCTCGAACGAACGCGCCGGGTCATCGATCACGCTGGTCCAGCGCGAGGTGAAGAGAAGCGGCTGCTCGCCCTGGCACCAGGTTTTGCGCACGAAACGATTGAGCGCCTCGAAGCCGTCATCAGCGCACAGGACGCTCGCGTCATGCCCGCCGCCCCACTGACGCAAAGCCCGCACAGTCTGGACCATACGCTCCTCGCGCACGGCAGAGGACAGCTTCTCAGGCTGCGATTCGCAGATCACATCGGTCTGCTCCAGATGGGCGACTGCCCCGAGCAGCAGGATTGCGCAGGACAAAGCCACCCGCCAGCCTGCAGCATCGAGCCCTTCCGGCAGCGACACCAGTGCGGCCCGTAGCGCCTGCGTACGAATTACCGCACGCCAGGCTTGCTGTTCGGCGTCCGCGTAGTGTCGCAAGCGATCCAGCACACTCTCCCCGGGATGTGCAGCGAAAGCTTCCCCCACCTTGTGGTAGGTCAGCTGACTATTACCGGGCGCATAGGCCAGGGCGTGGCCTTGCACGGCCATTACCTCCGGCTGGGCACGCAGGTACCGCACCGCATTGTCCAGCGCGGCACCCAGGACGAAATCGGCATCCAGCGCCAGGCAAACGAACGGCGTCGCCACCTGTGCCAGCAATTCTCCCAGGGCGGCAGCATCGACCACCGCTGCCGGCGTCAGGCCCTGGCACGGCACGCCAGCCCGCTGATAGTAGTGCGCCGCACGAGCACGGTGATCCGCCTGCTCATGCCCGAGCAGGACGACGGTCACTTCATCACGCGATCCGAGTGTTGTTTCGTTCATAGGGCACCTGTTCAAGGGGTTCGGCACCTGGCTTGGCCAGGCGCCAGGATTCAGTCAGCCAGCCAGGCGTTGGCCCAATGCTGCAGATGGTGTTCGTTCAGTACGTAGTCTCGCAGGACCGCCTCGCGCAACGCATCACCCTGGCGGTAGCTGGCCATCGGATCGGCAAGGTGCATGCGGATCGCGTCCAGCCACTGCTCGGTGGTGTTCTCGCGGACCCTCGTGCAGGGAAGGTAGCCTGCGTATGCCTTGGTATCGGTGCAGATGACCGGGAAGCCGCAAGCGCCATATTCCAACAGGCGCAGGTTGCTCTTGCAGTCGTTGAACAGGTTCTGCTCCAACGGCGCCACGGCCAGGTCCAGGTTGAGACTGGCCAGCTTGCGCGGATAGTCCGCGAAGGAGATCCCCGGGTGAAACTCCTTGACGTAGGGCAGCAGCGCCTCTGGACACATGCCGAAGAACACCCAGTCGACTTCGCTGGCCAAGGTCTTGATTACATCCAGCATCAATTCCAGGTCACCGCGGTGACTGGTACCCCCTGCCCATCCCACACGCGGACGCACGCTGGTCTGGCGCTGGCTGGTCAGCCCGCTCCACAGCGATGCGGCGAGCATGTTGGGGACTACACGAATGTCCTGGTGCATGCTGGACAGCGCGTCGGCCAGAGGCTCGGTGGAGACCACCACCCGGTCGCACAGGGAGATGGCCTTGCTGACCAGCTCACGCATGTTGCTCGGCATGTTACGCGCATGGTCGTTCTTCTTTGGCGGCTCGATGATGTAGTCGTCCAGCTCGTAGATGCGCCGCGCACTGGAAAAGCGCTTGTACTGCTCGATATCCCGGACATTCGCGGGCAGGTAGCGGCACTGCAGGATCACCACATCGGGTTTTTCCCGCTCGAGGTCGATCAGCCCCGGCGCGCTGTAGTCGATACGCCCCTGGATCCAGCCCGACCGCTCCAGCTCATTGAACGGCTGGACCACTCGATAGTGTCCGACCGCCGAGGTACTGCTCGGCAACGCCAGGACAGACGGCATGGCCCGCGCGATAAACGGATCCCATCCCCCCCGCAATCCTGGGTCGAAGTTGAAGTTCGGCAACTTGAGGCTGAGGTTGCGGTTGTAGGCCGGGTCATTCGCCACCCAGGCCAGCCAACGCGCATACAAAGCATCACGGTCGTCCTGCCAGCTTCGCGGTGAGCTTTCCTCGGCCGCCTGGGTGCCCAGCTTGGCCACACGCGCGAACGGCGTCCACACACACAGATAACCAGCCGCCCGCGCCCGCAGACACAGGTCGGCGTCGTGCAGCGATGCCTGCAGCGCGGCTGTGTCCAGCCCCCCAAGCTCGGCAAACAGTTCACGCCGCACCAACAGGCAGTCCAGGCTCAGCGCGCTCCAGTTCTGTACCAGGCTCAGCCGGTTCATGTAGCCGTCTTCGTTCACCGGGCAACCCAGGAACGGAGTGGCCGCCGTGGCCTGCATCCCCAAGACCAGGCCCGCCGAGACCACGGTTCCACTGTTGTCGAACAACTTGGGCCCGACCATCCCGACTTCAGGACGCTGGCCAAGCTGCAGGAGCTCCGACAACCACTGCGGTTCGAACAGCACGCAGCCGGCATCCAGCAGCAGCAGATAGTCGCCCCGAGCGTGCACACTGCCTTCGTTGAAGCACTGTGCTCGACCCAGGGCGGCGCTATCGAGCACCCGCAATTGCTCGCTCCCCAGATTCCGCAAACCGTCGAGCCAGGCACGAACATCGTCCGGCGCCCCGGCACCGGCGACCAGTACCACTTCGAAATCGGGATGCGCGGTACTGGCCAGCACAGACTCGACGCAACGCACCAGCACCGCCAGATCGCCAACGGCAGGAATGATGATCGAAACGCTCGCGACCTGGGGGTGCAGGTAGGTGACCCGAGTCATCAGGCTGCCAGCAATTCCCTGCACCTGCGCCTCCACACCCAGGCGCCGCAGGTGCGCCTCCAGCACCCGCGGCGCCTGGACGTGGCCTGCAGTGTCGGCCAGCCATTCGGCATAGCCGTGTCGGCACTGCACCAACACCTCAGGGATATGTTCGACCACCTGTAGCCCGTGAGCCTCGATCATTCGCCACAGCAGGTCGTGAGGCGCCAGGCTTTCGAAGCTGGCGTCAAAGCCCCCAAGCTCACGCACCGCCGCATTGTTGAATGCCAACAGTCGCCCGACGTAGGGCAGGCTGCGCATCAGGTCGAGGTTGAAATCCGGCTTGAAGATCGGTGCCGACGCGGCGAGGCTGTCGTTGGCACCCTCATCGACGTACAGGCACAGGCTGTCACCACGCAGCGCCATGCGCTCGGCCATAATCACCAGCGCATGGGTATGCAGGCAGTCGCCAGCACGCAGCAGGAACAGCCAGTCGGGTGACGGACCGTCAGCCAGCCATTGATTGAGCGAGGCGAACTCGGCATCGCCACGCACCAGGTAACGAACACGCTCTTGCACCGGCCGCTCGAAACCCTCAGGCATCACTACCAGGACTTGCACGGCCGGGTAGGATTGCTGCCAGAGACTGTCCAGCGTTGCACCCAGCACCTTTTCGTCGCCCGCCTCACAGAACACCACCACCGCGATACCGGGCTGGCTTGGCCATTGCTCCACACGCTTGGGCAAGAGCCGCTCCTGCCCGGCAGACAGCCGGCGATGCTCGAGCCATTCAGCGTACAGCTCGGCAAAACTCAGGCTGTGGGTGCCGATCTGCTGGTTGAAGTTGGCCATCTGCGCCCCGAAGAAGCGCCGCAGATCGAGTTCATCCCACTTCTGCTGGGGGTTTTCCAGGTAGTCCGCCAACGGCATGTAGCGCACCCAGCCGTGGGCGGGCGCCGGCTCGGCATTACGTTCGGCGAGCATCTGCAGCAGCCACTGGGTGTCGCTCTTGTACGCCTCGACCATGGTGCCTTGATGGCTAAGACGCCCCGGATGCACCCGCTCCATGCTCAGCACCTGCTCCAGGCTCGCCAGCTGCCCCCGGCGCAGCACGCAAGCGTAGAGCGCCAGGTCCAGGCGAGCGGAAAAACCCTGCCCATCCTGCACCAGGGTGGGCAGATACGCTTCGACCTGGGCACGGCGCAGCAAGGCGTGGCTCAAGCCACCGAACAGGTTGGGTGCATCATCGGCGACGCTTTCCAGCAGGTCGGTGCCATGCAGCACTGCACTGTGCATGGAAATAACGAAGTTCAGCGCGCGTGAAGGTAACAGCACGTCATCGGCGGCGCACAACAGGCGCTGGCAAATGACCATGCTGATCTGCTGCGACTCGCCGAGCACACTGGCCTGCTGGCTGATACAGCCGGCAAAAAGCGTGTCATCGTCACAGAGGAACTTGATCAGCTCGCCCGAGGCGTGCGTCAGACAGGCCAGCAGGTTGCAGGCGAAACCAAGGCGCACCGAGTTGCGCACATAGCGCAAGGGAGCTGGCGAAGTGACACGCAGCTCATCACAGATCGCCTCGATCTCGCCCCCAGGGCTGTCGTCACACACGACAATCTCCAGATTCGGGTAATCCTGGGCGATTGCGCTGGCCAGTGTGGCGCGGAAGAACTCAGGGTTGAACGCAGGGATGGCGATGGTGACAAGGGGTTTTGCGCTCACAGGTACTCACTCAAAACAGAAATTCGCTACAGGGCGACACCCTGCCCCGCTCAGCACCCGAAGGCCTCTGGCAACGTCGCAAAGTGCCTCACCCCGGAACAGGGTGAGGCAGAGCTGCGCGTAGTTGACCCATTCGGCGCAGCAGCGTGGCTCAGATGTAGTTGACCAGCGACAGGCTGGAAATCTTAGCGAATGATTGCATCGAGGCTGTCAGTTGGTTCTTCTGCATCTCCAGGCGCATCATCACTTCGCCGATATCACTGTCGCGGATCGACCCCTGGGTCTTGGTATTCTCGATACCCAGGGCCTCGTTGGTTTCAGCCTGTACATCGAGGGCCTGGCCGCGACCACCAATGGCCGAGATGGAAGATGACACTTGGTTAGTGGCACTGCCAATGTTGCCGATCGCCGAATCCAGCGATGCAAGGAAGGCCTGGCGAGCAGCCGGATCATGGTCCTGCGGGGTGTTCAGCGCGCCGCGCAACTGGCCGATGGTGTTGAGGATGTTCTGGTTCTGGTGAGTATCGACCTTGACGCCGAACGAATCCCCAGCGCTTGGCGGGCCGGACAATTCGAAGCTCACACCTGCGGCGGTGGCCGTGTTTCCGCTGAGGGTTCCCGAGGAAATCGGGCGGCTGTCGGCGGTCATTGGTGCTGCATACAGTTCGAAGTCGGTGGCACTGGTGAACTTGAGTACAGCACCACCACCCGGGAATGCGGCCTTGTAGGCGGTCGGGTCGGTGATCTTGGCGTCGGTGATCTGCTCCGACGATGTATTGCCTGGACTGCGGGTACCGGCAATCGAGTCGGCCTTGGAGCTCAGGCTGAACGTATGGCCGGCGATGGCCGCGTCCGGGTTGGCTTCGTCACCTGGCTTGAAATCGATCTTCAGGCGCAGGTCTACACCGCGGAAGTTGATGCTGATGTTATCGCCTTTGGGGTCGAATTTGCCGCCCTGACTGGCTTCCAAGGTCACATCATTGCCCGCTGCATCGAGGATCTTGTACTCGGTGCTGCTGGTGAACTCGACGCTGTAGGGCTCGCCGCTACGGAAACGGTCGTTGTAGGTGGCACTGCCGGAGACCTGGCCATTGGACAGGCTCACACGGCCGTCATCGGGAAGTGGCGCAGTCTGCTTGGTCTCGCTGCGGCTGGTATTGAGTGCCTGCTCGAACGCGCTATAGCCCGTCTCGTTGGCGGCCAGGCTGAGCATGTCGCCCACCTGCAGCATGAGTTGGCTCTGGTCGCCTTGATAGCTGTAGGTACCGTCGGAATTGCGCACGTAAGGCGGAGTGTCGCCCTTGGAGCCCGAGAACAGGTACTTGCCATTCTCGTCTCGGCTGTTCATCAGCGAGAACAGTTGGTCTTCCAGGGAGGCAAGCTCAGAGGCGTTGGCCTTGCGGTCGGCATCGGTGAAGCCGGCATTGCCGGAGCCCATGGCCAGCTCGTTGACCCGCTGCAGCACCGCGCCAATGGCATTGAGCGTGCTTTCGCTGGAGCCCAGCGCGTTGCGCACGTTGGTGATGTTGCCCTTGAACTGGTCGAGCATGTTCTGCTGCTGTTCGAGCTGCAACAGACGCGCATAGCCAACCGGATCATCGGCGGCGGTGCGCACGCGGATGAAATCGCTGGCTTCTTGCTGGGTCTTGTTGACATTGCCAAAAGTACGCTCGTAATTGGCGCTGCTGCTGGCGTAGAACTGCGGAGTGGAGATGCGCATGGCCTACGGCTCCTTAAAGGCTGTTGATCAAGGTTGCGAAGGTTTCCTGGGCCGCCTTGATGATCTGCGACGACGCGGTGTAGTACTGCTGGAACTTGACCAGGTTTCCGACCTCTTCATCCACCGACACCCCGGAGCTTGAGTTGCGGCTGGTCAGCGCGGAGCCATGCAGCGCGTTGGTGGCGTCGCTGTCCATTGATGCCTGGTTGGTCTTGCCGCCGACATTGGATACCAGCTTGGCGTAGGCATCGGTGAAGCTGATGCCCTTGCTGCCATCGCCGGTATTGACCGTGGGCTTGGTCTGCAGGTCGATCACCGACTGTGCATTGCGGTTGTCTGCAGAACCGGCCTTGGCCAGCGATACGGTGTAGTTGTCACCACTCTTGGGCGCGCCGGAGATGCTCATCTCGAACGAGAACTTCATCTGCGTACCGCTGGCGTCGTTGATCGGGTTGCCGCTGCCATCGACCATTGGCACAGACAGCTGCAGCTTGTTCTCCTGGCCAGGGATGACCGTGCCGCTACCGATCGAGTTACCTTTGGCGTCGTACATGGTGTACGCCTGAGGCGATACGGTATCGTCGCCAAACACCAGCTTGACCGGGGTCGAATACTTCAGCCCGGCCTGCATGTCCGAGCGCTGCTTGGCGTCGTAGATATCCAGCATCGACGTCAGATTCGGCTGGGTGATCTGCCCGGTCCCTTTGTTGCCCGAACCGCTGGTGGCGGTCAGCGGGCTGGCCATGGCCAGGCGGCTCGGGTCGGTCAGCACGGTTTCCATGCTGGCCGCCGCATTGCGGGTCGGGGTGATCTTGAAGCTGTCGCCGGCAACCGGGGCGCCACCATTGAGGTTGAGCGTGAAACCGTCGATTACGGGAGGTGGGTCGGTCGTGATGTCGAAGCTGCCCATCTCGGTGTTGTCGGGCAACCGGCGCACGGAATACTCGGTGGCGCTGGTGAAGACGACTTGATAGTCGTTGGTGGTCAGCTTGCCACTGTCCTTGATGTGCACATCGAGGTTGCCGGAGCCAGCACTGTTGCCCAGCTTGGGGATACTGCGCCCGGCAACGGCCGCTGCACTGTTGATATCGCCAAAGAGGGTGGCACCGAACTGGCCATTCTTGTCGATACCCTGGGCCAGCTGGCTGTTGATCGCGTCGGCGACCACCAATGCCACACGGCCCAGTTCGTTGAGGGCAGGGTCGAGGGTGTCCCTGCGGTAACGCAGCAAGCCACCGATTTCGCCACCGGTAGTGCTATCGGTGACGTCCATCTTGGTCGAACCGCGGTTGAGCACAAGGTTCATGCGCGTCGGGTCGGTCGGGGCAGCTTCCACACCCAGCGTCTGGGTGGAGTTGCCCAGCACCAGGGACTGGCCATTCTTCAGGTAGATGTCGTAGCTGCCCTCGCGCTCCACCACATCCACGCCGACAAGCTTGTTCAGCTCGCGCACCGCGCCATCACGCTGGTCAAGCAAGTCATTGGGCTGACCATTGACAGCACCGAGCTTGGCAATTTGCTGGTTGAGGTCGGCGATGGTCTTGGTGATGTTGTTCACCTGCTCGGCCATCGACCCGAGACTGCCGTTGATGTTGGCGTTCTGCTGGGTGAACTGCGCCGACAGTGTATTGAAACGCTTGGCAAGTGATTGTGCGCTGGTCAGCAGCAACTGGCGCGAGGCATCTTCGGTGGGCTTGGCCGAAGCATCCTGCATGGCGCTGAAGAAGCTCTTGAGTGCGGCAGTGATACCGGTGTCGGCGCCGGACAGGGCAGTGTTGAGCGGGCCGATCTGATTAAGATAAGTGTTGGCATCACTGGAGAGCGACGTGGTGGTACGCAACTGGTTCTCGATGAAGGCGTTGTACACCCGTCGCACATCGGCCAGGGTGGTGCCGGTGCCCATGAATACCTGGCCAACCTGCTGGGCACCCTTGGTCTTTTGCACCATTTGTTGGCGAGAGTAACTTTCAACATCGGCGTTGGCGATGTTGTTACCCAGGACGTACATCCCGGACTGGGCGGCACCCAGCCCCGACATACCGATATTGATCAAACTCGCCATGGTTCCCTGCCCTTAAAGTTGTGTACTGGTACCGAGCATTGCGTAGCTCTGCTGCGACTTCATCTGCTTCGCGATCTGCGAGATCTTGCTGGCGTAATTGGGGTCGGTGGCGTAACCGGCCTTTTGCAGCTCTCGCACAAACTGTTCTGGTTTATCGGCGGCGCTCACTGCATCTTGATAGCGTGAATTGCTCTGCAGCAAAGTTACCAGGTCATGGAAACTGTCCTGGTAGCTGTCGTAGGAACGGAACGCGGCGGTCTCCTTGACGAACGCGCCATTGCGGAACTCGCTGGTGATCGCACGCGCCTCGCCCCCCTGCCAATTGCCGGTTGCCTTGATCCCGAACAGGTTGTGGCTGCTACTGCCATCGGCATTGCGCATGACCGACTTGCCCCAGCCGGTTTCCAGGGCAGCCTGCGCCACCAGGTAGCGCGGGTCGATGCCAATGCGCTTGGCAGCCTGTTCGGCCATCGGCAGCATGGTCTCGACGAAGGCGTCGCTGTCGGCGAATGCCTTTTTCGGCGCAAGCGGAGGCTGCGCCACGGCCCGCCCGAGGATCTGCAGATTGCCGCCCGGGGCCGCGAACGTCTTGGCCGGCTCCCAATCGCCGGTTGCAACGCCACCGACCGGGATGTCGACACGACGCGGCAATGCCGCCGTGTTGGTCGCTGTGGCCGGGGCGCCGGCAGACGGAACGATGCCGGCAAGCAGCCGATCGGTGAGCTTGCCAGGCAGCGCCAGGCGCCGCGAATTGAGCGCCGCCACGTCATTACGCACACCCGCACCTGCCTCGGCATGCACTGGCGCTGCGACTTTCGACGCCCACAACGCTGGGGCATGCCCCTCGATACGTGGGAACGGGCTGGTATTCACAGAGGCAGCCTTGCTCTTGGACAACTGACGCACCAGCACGTCCTGCAGGCCGATACCGCCACCCTCGCGGGACATGCTCACAGCCAATTGCTGGTCGTACATGTCGCGGTACTGCTTGACCGTGTCGCTGTTCATCGGGCTGTCTTCATCGGCCATCACATCGGTGGCCTTGCGCGATGCTTTGAGCAGCTCGCTGATGAACATCGACTCGAATTCCTGGGCGACCTTGCGGACATTGCCCTCACTGTCCCGATCGCCATGCTTGAGCGCGCTCAGGCGGTTGAGGTCGGTGTAGGCGCCGCTGTCGATCTGGCTGGACACCTGAGTTTTTGGATTCATCAGGCGCCCCCTCAGATCACGATCAGGTCGGCTTGCAATGCGCCGGCCTGCTTCAGGGCTTCGAGGATCGCCATCAGGTCGCCTGGCGCCGCACCTACCTGGTTCACTGCACGGACGATTTCATCCAGCGTGGTACCGGGGCCGAACTTGAACATCGGCTTGGCTTCCTGCTGGGCATTGACCCGCGAACGCGGCACGACCGCAGTCTGGCCATTGGAGAATGGCCCCGGCTGACTGACGATAGGGTCTTCGGTGATGGTCACGGTCAGGCTGCCGTGGGTGACGGCGGCCGGCGAGACCTTGACGTTCTGGCCGATGACGATGGTACCGGTACGCGAATTGATGATGACCTTGGCCACGGCCTGGCCCGGGTCGATTTCGAGGTTCTCGAGGATCGACAGGTAGTCGACGCGCTGGCTTGGGTCCATGGGCGCGGTCACCCGCACAGAACCACCATCGAGGGCCTGGGCCACGCCAGGGCCGAGCAATTCGTTGACCTTGTCGACGATGCGCTTGGCCGTGGTGAAGTCTGGGCGATTGAGATTGAGGGTGAGGCTGTTGCCCTGATTGAAGCCGCTGGGCACGGCACGCTCGACGGATGCACCACCAGGAATGCGGCCCGCCGACGGAACGTTGACGGTGATCTTCGAGCCATCACGGCCTTCGGCATCGAAGCCACCCACCACCAGGTTGCCCTGGGCAATGGCGTAGACGTTGCCGTCGATACCCTTGAGCGGGGTCATCAACAGGCTGCCGCCACGCAGGCTCTTGGAGTTACCGATCGACGACACGGTAATGTCGACGACCTGGCCAGGCTTGGCGAAGGCCGGCAGGTCGGCATGCACCGACACCGCCGCCACGTTTTTCAGCTGCACGTTGCCAGACCCAGGCGGCACCTTGATGCCGAACTGCGACAGCATGTTGTTGAAGGTCTGCAACGTGAATGGTGTTTGCGTGGTCTGGTCACCGGTACCATTCAGGCCGACAACCAGGCCGTAGCCGATCAACTGGTTGGCGCGCACGCCGGAAATACTGGCGATATCCTTCAAACGCTCGGCGTGAGCGCCGAACGCGCAGGACAGAAGGAGTGTCGCGGCAATCAACCGCCTAGCGTTGAACATGGTCATCCGTACTCAAAAGGGCCAGAGCGGGCTGATGAAGAAACGGTCCAGCCAACCGGGCTGGCTGGCATCGGCGAAGGAGCCGGTGCCCGAATAGGTGATGCGCGCGTCAGCCACACGGGTGGACGGCACGGTGTTGTCGGTGGCGATGTCATCGGCACGTATCAGGCCGGCAATGCGCACCAGCTCCTCGCCGGTGTTCAGGGTCATCCATTTTTCGCCACGTACGGCAATGATGCCGTTGGGCAGCACTTCGGCCACGGTAACGGTGACTGAACCGGTGAGCGTGTTGCCCTGGGTGGCCTTGCTGTCGCCCTTGGTGGAGCGATCGCCGCTGTAGCCTGCTTCAAGGCTGAGGTCCCCGCTGCCCAGCGGGTTGTTGGTGTTGGGCACGGTACCGAACAGCGAGGTGAGGCCAATATCGGCCTTGCTGTTCTTCTGGATCTGGGAGCCTGCGTTCTTGCTTGCCGAGGTCCGCTCGTTGAGGGTGATGGTAATGATGTCACCCACCCGGAACGCCTTGCGGTCGGTATACAAGCCTTGTTCGAAGCCGGCCTGGTAGATCGAGCCGTTATTGGCCGCTGCCGGCAACGGGGTGCGCGGCAGAACCGGCGCGTAGTACGGGTCGTTGGGCTTGGGCGTCGGTGCGACGCAACCAGCCAGCAACACCGCCCCCCCCAGGGCGAAAACGGACAACAGACGATACATGACACTTACCTCTTGCAGGCGCTGTAGCAGCGTGCGGTTTATCGGCGGCCCGAAGTGACTGGGCCGCCAGGGCTTACAGTTGCTGAGTGACGAACGACAGCATCTTGTCGGCGGCGGAAATGACCTTGGAGTTCATCTCGTAGGCGCGCTGGGTGGTGATCATGTTCACCATCTCTTCGACCGTGCTGACGTTGGAGTTTTCCAGGGTCTGCTGCAAGGTGAGACCGAAGCCGTTCAACCCCGGGGTACCGACCTGTGGTGCGCCGCTGGCGGCGGTTTCGAGGAACAGGTTGTTGCCCATGGCCTGCAAACCGGCCGGGTTGATGAAATCGGCGGTCTGGATGTTGCCGATGATCTGCGCAGCCGGGTTGCCCTGGGTGGTGATCGACACGGTACCGTCCTGACCCACGGTAAAGGTCTGTGCATCTGGCGGCACGACAATGGCAGGTTCCAGCGCGAAACCGTTGGCGGTGACCACCTGGCCGTCGGAGTTCAGGTGGAAGGTGCCGTCGCGGGTGTACGACACGGTGCCATCAGGCTGGAGCACCTGGAAGAAACCGCGGCCATTGATCGCCATGTCCAGCGGGTTCTCGGTATTCTGCAGCCCGCCGGTCTGGAAGTTTTTCTGGGTGCCGACCACGCGCACACCGGTACCGACCTGCAGGCCCGAAGGCAGCTCGCTGTCCTGGGTGGACTGCGCGCCAGGCTGGCGCTTGATCTGGTACAGCAGGTCCTGGAACTCGGCACGATCACGTTTGAAGCCGGTGGTCGAAACGTTGGCCAGGTTGTTGGAGATGACCGTCAGGTTGGTGTCCTGGGCGGACAGGCCGGTTTTAGCGACCCAAAGAGCCGGAAGCATTTAGTGTTCTCCTCGTGCGCCTGTTTTACGGCACTCGTTCAAATGTGATTAGCCGATTTGCAAAACACGCGCCATGGCTTCGTCGCCTTCCTTGGCCGCGCTCATCATCTTGACGTGCAGTTCGAATTGACGGGACAGCGCCAGCATCGAGGTCATCTCGCCGACGGCATTGACGTTGCTGCCCTCGAGGAAACCCGACACCACACGCACATTCACATCGGCGTCTGCGGGTTGCCCGCTGGTGGTATGGATCAGGCCATCCAGCCCCTTGGTCATGCCCTTGGTGTCCGGGTTGACCAGTTTGATGCGATCCACCTCAGCCATTACCCGCGGGTCTTCGCCCATGGCGCGGATGCTGATGGTGCCGTCGTCACCGATCTCGACCTTCTGCTCTGGCGGAATGGCGATCGGGCCGCCGTTGCCGATGACCGCCATGCCATTGCCGGCCCGCAGCACGCCGAGCGCGTCAATGTTCAGGCTGCCGGTACGCACATACGCTTCGCTGCCGTCGGGTGCCTGCACGGCAATGAAACCATCACCGGTGACCGCCACATCCAGCTCACGGCCGGTTTCAACCAACGGGCCGGCACTGAAATCGGTGGCCGGGCGCTCGCTCATGGCGAAAGCACGCGCCGGAAAGCTGTCGCCGAACACCGGCATCGAACGCGCCTGCTCCAGGTCGCGCTGGAAACCGTTGGTGGAAACGTTCGCCAGGTTGTTGGCATGGGCCTTCTGCGCCAGCGCGTTCTGGCTGGCGCCGGTCATGGCCACGTAAAGCATCTTGTCCACAGTCATCCTCCGCTGCACGGGCGATCGATTGCCGGTCGCCGTGGCTGTGGCAAGCGTCGAGCAAGTTTCGCGCCAACTAACTTAAAAACGGCAAAGGCCCCGGTTTACGGGGCCTTTGCTGAAAAGCCCGGCGCGCGCGAGACAAAATCTCGGCGGCGGGCAGCCGGCAGCGGCAAGGGCTGGCCGCCCTCGACGCCTTGTAGCGACACTTGTCTGTCAGGTGATGGTGAAGGTGTCTCCGTTGTTGGTCTGGAACGACTCGATGGTGTTCGAGCCGGCGTACCAGTCAGTCAGCTTGACCCCTGAGTCGAGCTTGCCGGTTTCCCAGCTGGTCTTGGTGAACAGGAAGGCATCGTCGCCCAGGCGACTGAGGACAACGTCGCTGAACGCCTCGAATTTCTTCAGGATGACTTTGTCGACGCCAGCAGCACCGGTGTCCTGGATAGTCACTTGCGCCCAGGAATCAACGGTGTAGGTATCCCCCCCTTCACCACCATCGGCGAAGCCGGAGGCGTACATCTTCAGCTGATCCGCGCCAGCCCCGCCGTACAGCTTGTAGCCGATGCCGTTGCCGGCCAGGTTGTCATTGCCATCATCACCGTAGGCAGTGCCGCGGGCAGTCTGGATGGTGTCGTTGCCAGCATCGCCGTGCAGGACAGCGCCAAGGTCATTGCCACCGCCATAGATGGTGTCATCGCCATCACCACCATTGATGATGTCGGCCTGTGTGACAGTCTTGCTCTCGTTACGCGCGAACACCCCGAAATCACCGTAGTAGATGCCATCACCATAGAGGAAGTCGTTGCCAGCCCCGCCATTGATGATGTCACTGCCCTCGGCACCGAAGATGGTGTTCGAACCGGCGTCACCGTTGAGCACGTCATCAAAGGCTGAGCCTGCCAGGCCTTCGATGCCGGTCAACACATCGCCTTCGGCATCGCCGCCGGAGGTTGCGCCGGTCGCAAGGTTGACCGACACACCCGCCGAACTGTTGACGTACCAGGCGAAGTCCTTGCCCGCACCGCCGTTGATGGTGTCGGCACCGGCACCGCCGATGAAGTTCTCGTTGGCACCGGTACCGATCAAGGTGTCATTGAAGCCCGAACCCTCGAAGATTTCGAAGTTCAGGAAGGTATCCACCCCCGTGTTGTTGAGGTTCAGTACGATGCCTGCGCCCTCCGAGGCGAACGTCAGCAAATCGACGCCGGCTGCGGCATCGAACACATTGACCTCGTCATTGGCAACGAACACGTCTTCCCGATTGGAACCATAGAACTTCTCGATGCTGTCGAAGGTATCGCCAGCCGCCACCCCACCGTGCACACCGGTCTTGAAGTTGAGGGTCACACCTTCATTGCTGTTGGCGTAGGAAACGCTGTCGGTACCGCCGCCACCGATGAAGCGATCGGCACCACCGGCACCGGCATAGAACATGTCGTTGCCGACACCACCAGTAATGGTGTTGTCGCTGGCACTGTCGTAGGCAATGAAGTTGGCAGTACCCAGGTAGGTCAGCGCCTCGACCTCGTTGGTCATGCGATAGTTGTTCAGGGTGGTACGCACTTCGTCATAGCCGCCCCCTGCCATCTCGGTCACCAAGGCATTGTTGTACAGATAGTACACATCATTGCCGGCGCCGCCAGCGAGCCCCGTCGTTGCCGCCGAAGTGGTGAAGGTGTCGTCGAAGCTGGACCCGATGACGGTCGTGAAACCCGTGAACACGTCACCCTCGGCATCTCCACCGACACCGGTACCACGACCAGAAGTGTCGACGGTGATGGTGATCGCCTGATCGGAAGTCGAGTAGTCCAAGGTGTCGGCACCGCCACCCCCCTCGAAGACATGCGCGGTGGCGTCACTGACGAACACATCGGCGGAAGCAGAGCCACGGAACACTTCGATGCTGTCGAAGGTGTCGCCAGCAGCAATGCCTCCATGCACACCCGTCTTGAAGTTCAGCGTCACACCAGTACTGCCGACAGCATCGCCGTAGGACACCGTGTCGGTACCCGCACCACCGACAAACCGGTCTGCGCCAGCACCGCCGAACAGCAGGTCATTGGCAATACCACCAGTGATAATGTTGTCGCTGGCGTTACCGTAGCCGGTAAAGCTGCTGGTCCCCAGATAGGTCAGCGCCTCGATCTCGTTGCCCAGCCGGTGATTGGTCAGCGTGGTACGCACCTCGTCATAACCGCCACCGGCCAGCTCCGACACCACGGAGTTACCGTAGAGGTAGTACACATCGTCCCCCGCTCCACCCAGGAGCGTGGTCGAGCCGTAACTGGTAAAGGTGTCATTGAACGCTGAACCAACCACGAACGACATACCGGTGAACACATCACCCTGGGCATCGCCACCCACGCCCGTACCACGGTTCGCCGCATCGACATTGATGGTGATCGCCGCGCCGGAGCCGGAGTAATCCAGGGTATCGAGCCCGCCGCCACCTTCGAAGGTGTGTGCGGCGGCATCGCTGACGAAGCGGTCGGCCGCAGCCGAGCCACGGAACACTTCAATGCCGTCGAAGGTGTCGCCGGCAGCGATACCTTCGTGCACCCCGGTCTTGAAGTTCAGCGTCACACCAGCACTGCCGACAGCATCGCCGTAGGACACCGTGTCGGTACCCGCACCACCAACGAACCGGTCCGCGCCAGCACCGCCGAACAGCAGGTCGTTAGCGATACCGCCAGTGATGACGTTGTCGCTGGCATTGCCATAGCCGGTGAAGTTGCTGGTACCCAGGTAGGTCAGCGCCTCGACCTCGTTGGTCAGGCGGTAGGTGGCCAAGGTGGTGCGCACCTCGTCATAACCGCCGCCTGCCAGCTCCGACACCACGGAGTTGCCGTAGAGGTAGTACACATCGTCCCCCGCTCCCCCCTGGAACGTGGTCGAGCCGTAACTGGTGAAGGTGTCGTTGAACACCGAACCCGCCACGAACGAGATACCAGTGAATACGTCTCCCTGAGCATCGCCACCCGCCCCCGTACCACGGTTCGCCGCATCGACACTGATGGTGATCGCCGCGTCGGAGCCGGAGTAATCCAGGGTATCGAGCCCGCCGCCACCTTCGAAGGTGTGCGCGACAGCATCGCTGACGAAGCGGTCGGCCGCAGCCGAGCCACGGAACACTTCGATGCCTTCGAAGGTGTCACCGGCAGCGATTCCGGTGTGCTCGCCGGTCTTGAAGTTCAGGGTGATGCCGGTATTGGTGTCGGCGTAGGAAACGGTATCGACACCGGCCCCACCGACGAAGCGGTCACCGCCCGCGCCGCCGAGCAGCAAATCGTTACCTGAACCACCGGTAATGACGTTGGCACTGGCGTTGCCATAGCCGGTGAAGGCGGCGGCGCCGAGGTAGGTCAAGGC
>NZ_JBFNXP010000018.1:0-48752 GCF_047501685.1 Pseudomonas sp. CAM1A
GTAACTTCGCGACTTCAGGAGGCCGAACGCAGGTCTTGCGGAGGGAGGTGACGGGCATGGATGCCCGTCAAGCGCTGCGCCCCAGGATGGGGCGTTCAGCGCGGTCCTCCCGGGAGCAAGGCCGGAGTGAGGGGACCCGGAGCGAAGCGCAGGGCCGGATGAATGGAGCGCCACGGCTTTGCTTACTTTGGCCGCGGACGGCGAGTTACGACCAAAGTAAGCCGCCGTAAGGGCGGAAAGGTGAATAAGCGTCGACATCGCAAATGAATGCGCATAAAAAAATCAAAACAACCAACAACCAACAACCAACAACCAACAACCAACAACCAACAACCAACAACCAACAACCAACAACCAATCTAGCACCAATAAAAAAACCCGCATCACTCTCGCGACACGGGTTCTTCAACAGCCCAACTCAAACCAGACCGATCACCGCTCCAGCAGAATCCGCAGCATGCGCCGCAGCGGCTCCGCAGCCCCCCACAGCAACTGATCACCAACCGTAAAGGCCCCAAGATACTGCGACCCCATGTTCAACTTGCGCAAACGCCCGACCGGCACGTTCAGGGTCCCGGTCACCTGGGTAGGGCTCAGCTCCTGCATGCTGATCTCACGCTGGTTAGGCACCAGCTTCACCCAGGGATTGTGCTGGCTGATCATGCCTTCGATATCCGCCAAAGGCACATCCTTGTTCAGCTTGATGGTCAGCGCCTGGCTGTGGCAACGCATGGCACCAATCCGCACGCAGATACCATCGACCGGAATCGGGTTCTTGAAGCGCCCGAGGATCTTGTTGGTCTCGGCCTGGGCCTTCCACTCTTCACGGCTCTGCCCGTTCGGCAGTTCCTTGTCGATCCACGGGATCAGGCTGCCGGCCAGCGGCACGCCGAAGTTGTCGGTCGGGAAGCCCTCGCCACGCATGGCCTCGGCCACCTTGCGGTCGATGTCGAGGATGGCGCTGGCCGGGTTGGCCAGGTCGTCGGCGACCGCCGCATGGATACCGCCCATCTGCTTGATCAGCTCACGCATGTTCTGCGCGCCGGCACCCGAGGCCGCCTGGTAGGTCATGGCGCTCATCCACTCGACCAGGCCAGCCTCGAACAGGCCGCCCAGGCCCATCAGCATCAGGCTGACGGTGCAGTTGCCGCCGATGTAGTTCTTGGTGCCCGCATCCAGTTGCTGGTCGATGACCTTGCGGTTGACCGGGTCGAGGATGATCACCGCGTCGTCCTGCATGCGCAGGGACGAGGCCGCGTCGATCCAGTAGCCCTGCCAGCCGGCTTCACGCAGCTTGGGGAATACTTCATTGGTGTAGTCGCCGCCCTGGCAGGTCAGGATGACGTCGAGGGTCTTGAGCTCTTCGATGTTGTAGGCATCCTTGAGCGGCGCAATGTCCTTGCCCACCGCCGGGCCTTGGCCACCGACATTGGAGGTGGTGAAGAACACCGGCTCGATCAGGTCGAAGTCCTGCTCTTCGAGCATCCGCTGCATGAGCACGGAACCGACCATTCCACGCCAACCGATCAGACCTACACGTTTCATCGCAACTACACCTTTGCTAAAAGTGGGCCGCCACCGGGAGTTTTGGGTGGCGGGCCAGAGAGATTACAGATTCCGCAGCGCTGCGACTACTGCATCGCCCATTTCCTGCGTACCGACCTTGCGGCAGCCCTCGGAGAAGATGTCGCCAGTACGCAGGCCCTGGTCCAGCACCAGGCTCACCGCCTGCTCGATCGCCTCGGCGGCGGCCGTCTGGTTGAAGCTGTAGCGCAGCATCATCGACACCGAGAGAATGGTCGCCAGCGGGTTGGCGATGCCTTGCCCGGCGATGTCCGGCGCCGAACCGTGGCACGGCTCGTACATGCCCTTGTTGTCGGCATCCAGCGATGCCGACGGCAGCATGCCGATGGAACCGGTGAGCATGGAAGCCTCATCCGACAGGATGTCGCCGAACATGTTGTCGGTCACCACCACATCGAACTGCTTGGGCGCGCGCACCAGCTGCATGGCGGCGTTGTCGACGTACATGTGGCTCAGCTCGACGTCCGGGTAGTCCTTGGCCACTTCCTCGACCACTTCGCGCCACAGCTGGCTGGAAGCCAGGACGTTGGCCTTGTCCACCGAGCACAGTTTCTTGCCGCGCACGCGGGCCATGTCGAAGCCGACGCGTGCGATGCGGCGCACTTCGCTCTCGCTGTACGGCAGGGTGTCATAGGCCTGGCGCTCGCCGCCTTCCAGCTCGCGCTGGCCGCGTGGCGCGCCGAAGTAGATGCCGCCGGTCAGCTCGCGGACGATGAGGATGTCCAGGCCGGAAACGATCTCGGGCTTGAGCGAAGAGGCATCGGCCAGTTGCGGATAGAGGATGGCCGGGCGCAGGTTGGCGAACAGGCCCAGTTGCGAGCGGATCTTCAGCAGGCCGCGCTCCGGGCGGATGTCACGCTCGATCTTGTCCCACTTCGGGCCGCCCACGGCGCCCAGCAGCACGGCGTCAGCCTGGCGCGCACGCTCCAGGGTCTCGTCGGCCAGCGGCACGCCATGCTTGTCGATGGCCGCGCCACCGATCACGTCGTGGGTGAGGCTGAAGCCGAGCTGGAACTTGTCGTTGGCCAGCTCCAGCACCTTGACCGCCTCGGCCATGATTTCCGGGCCGATGCCATCACCTGGGAGAATCAGAATCTGCTTGCTCATGCGTTCCTCTATCCAATCAAGCGGCGCGCCCTGTCGGCGCGCCGATAAACTCAGTGTCCAATGGGCCTCATCGCGGGGCAAGCCTGCTCCCACTGAGGCCGTCGATCAATCGCGGAACAACCAGGGCTGGCTGGCGCGGTGCTTGCCCTCGAACACCTTGATCGCGTCGCTGTCCTGCAGGGTCAGGCCGATATCGTCCAGGCCGTTGAGCAGGCAGTGCTTGCGAAACGCGTCGATCTCGAACTTCAGCACCTTGCCGTCCGGGCGGGTCACGGCCTGGGCGTCAAGGTCGATGGTCAACTGGTAGCCCGGGTTGGCCTCGACCTGCTTGAACAGCTCGTCAACCTCGGCAGCGTCGAGAATGATCGGCAACAGGCCATTCTTGAAACTGTTGTTGAAGAAGATGTCGGCGAAGCTCGGCGCGATCACGCTGCGGAAACCGTACTCGTCGAGCGCCCACGGGGCGTGTTCGCGGCTCGAGCCGCAACCGAAGTTCTCCCGCGCCAGCAGCACGCTGGCCCCCTGGTAACGCGCATGGTTGAGCACGAAGTCCTGGTTCAACGGGCGCTTGCTGTTGTCCTGGTAAGGCTGGCCGACGTCCAGGTAACGCCACTCGTCGAACAGGTTGGGGCCGAAGCCGGTGCGCTTGATCGACTTCAGAAACTGCTTGGGAATGATCTGGTCGGTGTCGACGTTGGCACGATCCAATGGCGCGACAAGGCCGGTGTGCTGGGTAAAGGCTTTCATGCTGCGCTCCCTTGGATCAACTCGCGGACATCGATGAAGTGGCCGGTCACCGCGGCGGCGGCGGCCATGGCCGGGCTGACCAGGTGGGTACGACCACCGGCGCCCTGGCGGCCTTCGAAGTTGCGGTTGGAGGTGGACGCACAGTGCTCGCCGCTCTCCAGGCGGTCCGGGTTCATCGCCAGGCACATCGAGCAGCCCGGCTCACGCCATTCGAAACCGGCTTCGAGGAAGACCTTGTCCAGCCCCTCGCGCTCGGCCTGCGCCTTGACCAGGCCGGAGCCCGGCACGACGATGGCTTGCTTGACGCTGGCGGCAACCTTGCGCCCCTTGGCGATCTGCGCGGCGGCGCGCAGGTCTTCGATACGCGAGTTGGTGCACGAACCGATGAACACTCGGTCGAGCTTGATGTCGGTGATGGCCTGGTTGGCACTCAACCCCATGTACTTCAACGCCCGCTCGATCGAACCACGCTTGATCAGGTCGGTTTCGGCAGCCGGGTCCGGCACACGCTGGTCCACCGCCAACACCATCTCAGGCGAGGTGCCCCAGCTGACTTGCGGCTTGATCTGCACGGCATCCAGCTCGACCACGGTGTCGAACACCGCGTCAGCATCCGACACCAGGTCCTTCCAGGCCTCTACCGCAAGCTTCCACTGCTCGCCCTTGGGCGCATAGGGACGACCTTCGACATAAGCAACGGTGGTCGCATCGGTGGCCACCAGGCCGACGCGGGCACCGGCCTCGATGGACATGTTGCAGATGGTCATGCGGCCTTCCATCGACAGCTCGCGGATGGCGCTGCCGGCGAACTCCATGGCGTGGCCGTTACCGCCAGCGGTGCCAATCTTGCCGATCACGGCGAGGACGATGTCCTTGGCGGTGACGCCGGCGGGCAATTGACCCTCGACGCGCACCAGCATGTTCTTCATTTTCTTGGCCACCAGGCACTGGGTGGCGAGCACGTGCTCGACCTCGGAGGTGCCGATGCCATGGGCCAGGGCGCCGAACGCGCCATGGGTGGAGGTGTGCGAATCGCCGCAGACCACGGTCATGCCCGGCAAGGTCGCGCCCTGTTCCGGGCTGATGACATGGACGATACCCTGACGCTCGTCATTCATCTTGAATTCGACGATGCCATATTCGTCACAGTTCTCATCGAGGGTCTGCACCTGAAGGCGCGACACCTGGTCGGCGATGGCCTCGATACCACCCTTGCGCTCCGGCGTGGTCGGTACGTTGTGGTCAGGGGTGGCAATGTTGGCATCGATGCGCCATGGCTTGCGGCTGGCCAGGCGCAGGCCTTCGAAAGCCTGGGGCGAGGTCACTTCGTGGATGATATGACGGTCGATGTAGATCAAGGACGAGCCGTCATCGCGGCGCTTGACCTCATGAGCTTCCCAGAGTTTGTCGTAGAGCGTTTTGCCAGCCATCAGACTGTTCCTCATCAGCGTCTTTCTATGCCAAAGACCCCTTGGCTTGTACGGACGATGCTATGGCGATAGATTGAATAACTCAAATTCATAATTTTCATGCTTTGCATAACCATCAGGAATTCGAACTGAATGGACCTCGCGAATCTCAGCGCCTTCATCGCCATCGCCGAAACCGGCAGTTTTTCCGGGGCCGGCGAACGCCTGCATCTGACCCAGCCGGCCATCAGCAAGCGTATCGCCGGCCTGGAGCAGCAACTGGACGTGCGTCTGTTCGACCGCCTGGGCCGCGAGGTCACCCTGACCGAGGCCGGCCGCGCCCTGCTGCCCCGCGCCTACCAGATCCTCAACGTACTCGATGATACCCGCCGCGCCCTGACCAACCTCACCGGGGCGGTGAGCGGTCGCCTGACCCTGGCCACCAGCCATCACATCGGCCTGCACCGCCTGCCGCCGCTGCTGCGCGCCTTCACCCGCCAGTACCCCGCCGTTGCCCTGGATATCCAGTTCCTCGACTCGGAGGCGGCCTACGACGAAGTCCTGCATGGTCGCGCCGAAATCGCCGTGATCACCCTGGCACCCGAGCCGCATCACCTGGTACGGGCGGTGCCGGTGTGGAACGACGCCCTGGACTTCGTCGCCTCGCCCGAGCACCCGCTGGCCAGCAACGGCGTGGTCAGCCTGGCCGACGTGGCGCGCCACCCGGCCGTATTCCCCGGTGGCAACACCTTCACCCACCACATCGTCCAGCGCCTGTTCGAAAGCCAGGGCCTGGTGCCGAACATCGCCATGAGCACCAACTACCTGGAAACCATCAAGATGATGGTGTCGATCGGCCTGGCCTGGAGTGTGCTGCCACGTACTATGCTCGATGAGCAGGTGGCGCCCATCGCCCTGCCCGGCATACAGCTGTCACGCCAGCTAGGCTACATATTGCACACGGAGCGCACGCTATCGAACGCGGCCAGGGCCTTCATGGCGCTGCTCGACAGCCACGCCGGGGCAGCCTGACCGGTCGCAGGCACGGCATTTCTCTCCACAAGGACGCGTTTTCCGCCAAAGGTCTGGTATCGATGCCCAAATCAGCAAACCGCTTTCCGCGCCTGCCCCGCATTCCCGCAGCCGACCCCCAGGAGTCGGAACAGGCCTGGCAGAACGCTCCCCAGTTGCTGGCCGCGCTCAACGCCGCGCGCCTGGGCGCCTGGCTGTGGGATATCGACAGTGGCCGGGTGAGCTGGTCGCGGGGCACCCAGGCGCTGTTCGGTTTCGACCCGCAACGCCCGCTGCCCAACGATGTCGACTACCTCGACCTGCTGCCCGAGGAGGACCGCGCCCGCACGCGCCAGGCGTTCCAGGCCGTGGTCAACGGCGAGCCGGTCGAGCAGGCCATGCGCCACCGCATCCGCTGGCCCGATGGCAGCGTGCACTGGCTGGAAATCAACGGCAGCCTGACCCACGACCCCCATGGTCGCCCGCAGATGATCGGGGTGATCCGCGAGATCACCCGCCAACGCGAGCGCGAAACCGCGCTGATCAATTCGGAGAAGCGCTTCGCCACCCTGTTCCACCTCAGCCCCAATGCCATTCTCCTGACGCGCCGCCATGACGGCCTGATCATCGAGGTCAACCAGCACTTCGAACACATGTTCGGCTGGCCAGGCGCTCAAGTCGTCGGCAAGACCAGCGTGGAACTGGGCCTGTGGGTCAACCCCGAGCAACGTCACCAGGTGCTGGACGCCACCCGCGCCGGTAGCGGCCCGTTGACCCTCGAGGTGCAGTTCCGCGCCACCAACGGCAAGATTCACGATGGCATTCTCTGCACCCAGGGCATCGAGCTCGAAGGCATCACCTACCTGATCAGCACCTTCGTCGACACCACCGAGCGCAAACGCGCCGAACAGGCGCTCAAGGACAGCCAGGAGCGTCTCGACCTGGCCCTGGACTCGGCCCAGCTGGGCACCTGGGACTGGCACATCCCCAGCGGCATGCTTTATGGCTCGGCCCGCGCCGCACAACTGCACGGGCTGGACCCGGTGCCCTTCCACGAATCGTTCGAGGCCTTTTTCGAAGGCGTGCCCGAGCACGAACGCAGCGTCATGCGCCAGGCCTACCGCAGCCTGCGCGAAGGGCCGGCGGGCAATTACCAGATCACCTACCGCGTACAGCTCGACAACGGTAACTCGCGCTATATCGAAAGCCGCGCCCGCCTGTACCGCGACGACCAGGGCAACCCGCTGCGCATGGCCGGCACCCTGCTCGACATCACCGACCAGGTGGAACGCGAACAGCGCCTGACGGCCTCGGAGGAAAAGTTCGCCAGCCTGTTCCAGGTCAGCCCCGACCCGA
This sequence comes from Pseudomonas sp. CAM1A, assembly GCF_047501685.1. NCBI lineage: Bacteria > Pseudomonadati > Pseudomonadota > Gammaproteobacteria > Pseudomonadales > Pseudomonadaceae > Pseudomonas > Pseudomonas sp. CAM1A. The sequence goes on from NZ_JBFNXP010000018.1 coordinate 7,215, forward strand.
TCTGCGTGACCCGCCAGGACAGCGGCCAGTTCATCGAGATCAACCCAGCCTTCAGCCAGACCTTCGGCTGGGCCCCGGAGCAGATCCTCGGCCACACCGCCGAGGAAATCGGCCTGTGGGCCGAATCGGCCGAACGTGCCCAGCGCATCGAACGGGTGATCCGCGACCAGGCCCTGAGCAATGTGGCGGTGGTGGTCAATCACCGCAACGGCACGCCGCTGACCTGCGTGATCTCCAGCCGCCTGATCAGCGTCGACAACCAGCCGTGCAGCGTCACCACCCTGCGCGACATCACCCAGCAGCAGCGCGCCGAGGCGGCGCTCAAGGCCAGCGAGGAGAAATTCGCCAAGGCGTTTCATTCCAGCCCCGACGCCATCACCATCACCGAGCGCCACAGCGGGCGTTATGTGGAGGTCAACGACGGTTTCAGCCGGCTGACCGGCTACAGCCCCGAGGAAGTGGTGGGTCGCACGGTCTACGAGATCGGCATCTGGGCCGATGAAAAACAGCGCGCCGCCCTGCTCAACGAGCTGCGCGAGCGCGGTCGGGTGCATCACCGCGAGATGCTCGGGCGCAACAAGCGTGGCGATATCCTTACCGTGGAAGTGTCGGTGGAGCCGATCAACCTCAACGAGACCGACTGCCTGCTGATCAACGCGCGCGATGTCAGCCTGCTGAAGAACGCCCAGGCGCAGATCCGCCACCTGGCCTACCATGACCCGCTGACCAACCTGCCCAACCGCGCCCTGCTGATGGACCGCCTGAGCCAGCAGATCGCCCTGCTCAAGCGCCACAACCTGCGCGGCGCCCTGCTGTTCCTAGACCTGGACCACTTCAAGCACATCAACGACTCGCTCGGTCACCCGGTGGGCGACACGGTGCTGAAGATCATCACCGCCCGCCTTGAGGCCAGCGTGCGCCTAGAAGACACCGTGGCGCGCCTGGGCGGCGACGAATTCGTGGTGCTGCTCAGCGGCCTGGAAGGCAGCCGCGAGCAGGTGGAAAACAAGGTTCGCGAACTGGCCGACACCCTGCGCGAACTGCTGGCCGAACCGATGTCGCTGGATGGCCAGCGCCTGCAGGTCACGCCGAGCATCGGCGTGGCGCTGATCCCCGACCATGGCGCCACACCCGCCGACCTGCTCAAGCGGGCCGACATCGCCCTGTACCGCGCCAAGGACTCCGGGCGCAACACCACGCAGTTGTTCCACACCACCATGCAGAAGGCCGCCAGCGAGCGCCTGCGCATGGAGAGCGACCTGCGCCTGGCCCTGGCCCGCGGTGAACTGGCCCTGCACTTCCAGCCCCAGGTCGATGCCCGCGACAACCGTATCGTCGGTGCCGAAGTGCTGCTGCGCTGGCACCACCCGCAACTGGGCCAGCAGCCGCCGGCGCAGTTCATCCAGGTTCTCGAAGAAAGCGGCCTGATTCTCGAGGTTGGCAGCTGGATTCTCGACGAAGCCTGCGACGCCTGCGCGCGCATGCTCGCCGACGGCCTGATCGACGCTGACGACTTCAGCCTGTGCGTCAACATCAGCCCACGGCAGTTCCGCCAGAACGACTTCGTCGATCGGGTGCTGCGCAGCCTCGACGACTACCGCCTGCCCCGGCGCATGCTCACGCTGGAGATCACCGAAGGCATCGTCATCCAGAACCTGGAGGACACCATCAGCAAGATGCGCGAACTCAAGCACCACGGTGTGAGCTTCGCCATGGACGACTTCGGCACGGGTTATTCATCGCTCACCTACCTCAAGCGCCTGCCGGTGGATGCGCTGAAGATCGACCAGACCTTCGTGCGCGACGCGCCGGTCGACCCCAACGACGCCGAAATCGTCCGCGCGATCGTCGCCATGGCCCGCAGCCTGGAGCTCGCGGTGATCGCCGAGGGCGTGGAGCTGACCGAGCAGCTGGAGTTCCTCGAGCGCCAGGGCTGCCATCTGTACCAGGGCTATCTGCACAGCCGACCGCTGCCGCTGCCGGAGTTTCGCCAGATCCTGCTGGAGGCACCGGCGGATTACTGAGGGCTGGATACGCCGCAGAACGCAAAAAGGGCACCCGAAGGTGCCCTTTCTTCACTGCGCTGAAATCAGTTCAGCGCCGGCTTGTCGCCGTTGATCGGGATACGCTTGGCCTTGGCTTCTTCCGGCACGATGCGCAGCAGTTCGATGCTGAGCAGGCCGTTGGCCAGGCCCGCGCCCTTGACCTCGATGTGGTCGGCGAGGCGGAACGACAGCTTGAAAGCGCGCTGGGCGATGCCCTGGTGCAGGAAGGTGACGCCTTCGCTGCTGCCGTCGCGCTTGCCGCCGGTCACGGTCAGGACGCCTTTTTCGACCTGCAGGTCGAGGTCCTGCTCCTGGAAGCCGGCGGCGGCGACCACGATGCGGTAGTGGTCATCGCCATGCTTTTCCACGTTGTAGGGTGGGTAGCTGCTACCCGCCTCGTTACGGGCGGCGGCTTCGAACAGGTCGTTGAAGCGGTCGAAACCGACGGAGTTGCGGAAAAGTGGTGCGAGAGAGAAAGCGGTAGTCATGGTCATGAACTCCTGAGATTCAGCAAGTTAAGTCACTACGCGACCCGACTTCGGCATCGCGTACTCAAGAGATATGTCCGGGCGAAAAGCTTTCAAGGGCTGGCATGAAAATTTTTCGACTGGGTATGGCATCGTGGGAGCGGGCTTGCCCCGCGATAGCGCCAGTTCAGGCGACACAAGCCTCGACGGCCCGTACCTCCATCCCCAGCAACCCGCTGATGCGCTGGCAGTCATCCTCCCGACGCAACTCGGCGAACAAGGCCACCGCCTCGGGATAACCGCGGGTCAGCATCGCCAGCCACTGCTTCATCCGCCCCGGGGCGTAGCGCGGCGACAGCTTGTCCTGAGCCTGGCGCCAGAACTCGCGCAGCAGCGGCAGCAGCTCTTCCCAGCTCATCGGCTGGTACTCGACGCCATCGCGGGCCGCGGCGATCTGCAGGGCCAGGTCCGGGCGCGACACCAGCCCGCGCCCCAGCATGATGTCTTGCGCGCCGCTGACCTCACGGCAACGCCGCCAGTCGTCGACGGTCCAGATCTCGCCATTGGCGAACACCGGCACCTTGACCACATCCTGCACCCGCGCCACCCACTCCCAGTGGGCCGGCGGCTTGTAGCCCTCGACCTTGGTTCGCGCATGCACCACCAGGTGCGCCGAGCCGCCTTCGGCCAGCGCCCTGGCGCAGTCCAGCGCGCCGTCGGGGCTGTCGTAGCCCAGGCGCATCTTCGCGGTCACCGGGATATGCGCCGGCACCGCGCGACGCACCTCGCGAACGATGGCATGCAGCAGCTCCGGCTCCTTGAGCAGCACCGCCCCGCCCCGGGACTTGTTGACGGTCTTGGCCGGGCAGCCGAAGTTCAGGTCGATCACCGGCGCGCCCAGCTCGCAGGCCAGCGCCGCGTTCTCGGCCAGGCATACCGGATCGGAGCCGAGCAGTTGCACGCGCATCGGCACACCAGCGGCGGTACGGGCGCCCTGGCGCAGCTCCGGCGCCAGCTTGTCGAACGAAGAGGCCGGCAGCAGGCGGTCGCAGACGCGGATGAACTCGGTGACGCACCAATCGATACCGCCCACACGGGTCAGGACGTCGCGCAGGATGTTGTCGACCAGCCCCTCCATGGGGGCCAGGGCAATTTGCATTTCAGGGTCTCGCCATGAAAAAGGCGGCAGTCTAGCAAACTTCCGCCAGCCGTCAGCTGCCGGTCAGCGCCGGGCCGTAGCCGTCGATGAATTCCGCCGGCATGCGCCTGGGCTTGCCACTGGACAGCTCGATGCAGGCAAAGGTGGTCTGTGCCCGCAGCAAGGTCACGCCGTCGCTCGGGCGCTTGAGCTGGAAGCGCCGGGTCATGCGCAGGCGCTGGTCCCAGTCGATGATCCAGGTGGCCAGTTGCAGCTCGTCGTCCTCATAGGCGGCGGCGAGGTAGTCGATCTCATGGCGGACCACCGCCATGGCCCGGTCCAGCCGACGATACTCGGCCAGGTCCAGCCCCAGGCGTTGGGAGTGGCGCCAGGCGCAGCGCTCCAGCCAGGTGACATAGACGGCGTTGTTGGCGTGGCCGAGGCCGTCGATATCCTCGCTGCCGACGCGTAGGTCGATGATGAATGGTGCCGCCAGATCCCAGCTCATGCCTGCTCCTGGTTTTCAGTGAACGGGCAGAGTGTACCGGATGCTCAGGCGCTTTGCCGCGCCCGCTCGGTGGAGCGCGCGAGCAGCTCGATCACCGCCTGGCCCAGGCGCGGATCGGCCAGCACCCGCTGATGACCGCCCTCCTCCAGCAGCAGCAGGCGGCTGTCGAACCAGGCCTGGTGAATCAGCGGCGCCTCACTGGCGGGCACTACGGGATCGTCCTCGGCATGCACCACCAGGCCCGGCACATCCAGTTGGTAGCCACTGACATCCAAGCGCGCCACCTGGACGCCGACATCGCGCTCCACCTGGCGGATGAAAGCCGCCCGGGCCCGGGCCGGCAAGCCCAGCCGCCGGGCAAAGCCCCGTAGCACGCCAAGCAAGCGGGCCGGGGCAGCAATGCTCACCGCCGCATCGGTGCGCAGCCCCCACTGCAGGGCCAGCAACAGGCTGGCGCCGCCCATCGAGTGGCCAATCACCGCCCGCAACGGCGGCAGCTCGGCCGCGGCCTCCAGCAAGGCGCGGGCGAACGCCACCACATGCGCCTGCTCGCCGGGCGAGCGCCCATGGGCCGGCCCTTCCAGCGACACCACGGTATGGCCGCTGTCCACCAGCCGCTCGATCAGTGCCGCGAACTGGGTGGGGCGGCCTTCCCAGCCATGCATCAGCAATACCGTCGGGCCCTGCCCCCAGCGCAACGCCGACAGCCCGAAACGCAAGGTGATGCGTTCGGCCCTGGCCAGCAGCGGCAGCTCCCAGGGTTTGGGTGGCAGGTTGCGCGGGGTCATGAAGGCGCGGCGCATCTTGCCGGCAACATGTTCAGGGACCAGGTGGCCGAGGGTGCCATTGACGCCACGAATCCAGCTCAGGGTAGTCATCGCCTTGCTCCAGGGTCAGGTTGCTCAGATCACCGCCGACTTGGCGGCACGCAGTATCCGGTCGGACAGCTCGCCATCGCCCAGGGCGCGGGCCACGGCCAGGCCGCCGACCATCAGGGCGAAATCGGCGAGCGCCTTGTCGATATCCTCGGGGCGGTCGACCATTTGCGCGGTCATCAGCTCGATGTGTTCGGCCAGCACGTCACGGAAGGCGTCCGGCAGGCGCTGCATCTCGCTCAGCGCATTGGGAATCGGGCAGGCCTGTACCTCGGCATCGCGATGCTTGCGCGACAGGTAGAAGGCCGCGACCAGGGCCCGGCGCTCGGTACCGTCAAGGGCAGGATCGAGCTGGGCGAGCAACGCACGGCGTTCGGCGAGCAACTGGCTGAAGGCTTCGAGCATGAGCTCGTCCTTGCTCTCGAAATGGGCATAGAAACCGCCGACCGTCAGGCCTGCGGCGCCCATGACCTGGCTGACGCTCGGCTCGGCCGGCCCCTGCTGGACCAGCGCACTGCGGGCTGCATCGAGGATGCGTTCGCGGGTCTTGCTCTTCTTGTCGTTCATGGCTCACCTCAAACATTATGGCCATCATATTATGCTCATAATATTTTCTGGCAAGCGGAATCTGCGGCCACTGATCGGCACAGCTGGATTTTTGGGAAGACAGAAAAAACAAAAGGCCCATTCAATAATCGAATGAGCCTTATAAGTCCTGCAAAACGCAGGTAAAAAATTGGCGTCCCCTAGGGGACTCGAACCCCTGTTACCGCCGTGAAAGGGCGGTGTCCTAGGCCACTAGACGAAGGGGACTTTAACCTTCGTGCCGACCCGCTTACGCGAATCGTGGCAAATTGGTGGAGCTAAGCGGGATCGAACCGCTGACCTCCTGCATGCCATGCAGGCGCTCTCCCAGCTGAGCTATAGCCCCGAGTAAAACAAAAGACTCATCGATCTGGATGATGAGCCTTTCAACTCCCGCAAAACGCGGGTAAAAGTGGCGTCCCCTAGGGGACTCGAACCCCTGTTACCGCCGTGAAAGGGCGGTGTCCTAGGCCACTAGACGAAGGGGACGTAACCTTCGTGCCGACCCGCTTTCGCGAATCGCGGCAAAAATTGGTGGAGCTAAGCGGGATCGAACCGCTGACCTCCTGCATGCCATGCAGGCGCTCTCCCAGCTGAGCTATAGCCCCGGATTTTTAGCCTCGCGGCCCAGCGACATCATTCAATATCGCTTGTGCAAAACTGGCGTCCCCTAGGGGACTCGAACCCCTGTTACCGCCGTGAAAGGGCGGTGTCCTAGGCCACTAGACGAAGGGGACGAACCTTCTTACCTTCAAGACCCGCTCGCTGGAACCGGTCTTGCCTGACGGCCTTGGCCATCAAGCGGAATTTGGTGGAGCTAAGCGGGATCGAACCGCTGACCTCCTGCATGCCATGCAGGCGCTCTCCCAGCTGAGCTATAGCCCCACAATGTCGCTCTGAACCGAAGCGCTGGCTGGGTGCCTGGCGTTTCGTTTTCGTTCATCGCTGTGGACGGGGCGCATATTAAGATCGGATTGCAGGGCTGTCAAACGAATTTTCGAAAATATTCAAAATTTTTTTCACAGATAACAATCACTTACCGCCCTGCCCCACCCCTCTGCGAGGAGTGCAGCCCGTGGCAGCGGGCTTGTCCCGCGATGGCGGTCATGAATCCGACATCGCAATCGCGGGGCAAACCCACTCCCACGTGGCAGGAAAAGTCTGGATCAGGCGATGTTCGCCAGCAGCTTTTCCCACTCCTTGTTTTCCTTCTTCGACACGCCGCCGAGCAGGTCGATGGCCTGGCGCAGACGGTAGCGGGTCAGGTCGGGGCCAAGGATTTCCATGGCGTCGAGCACCGACACCGAGCTGGCCTGGCCGGTGATGGCGGCGAACATCAGCGGCATGGCGTCGCGCAACTTGAGTTCCAGCGACTCGACCACGGCCTGGATGCAGCCGGTGATACGGTCCTTTTCCCACTGGCGCAGGCTTTCAAGCTTCCACAGGATCAGCTGCATCACCTGGCGCACCTGGTCGGCCGACAGTTTCTTGCTCTCAAACAGTTTAGCGTCGAGCTTCAGCGCGCCTTCGAAGAAAAAACCACCCAGCGGGGCGACCTGGCTGAAGGTTTCGACCCGACCCTGGACGTGCGGGGCGATCTTCATCATGTAGTCGCTGTTGAACGCCCACTTCTGCACGCGTGCGGCGAACTCTTCCACCGGCAGCTCGCGCAGCCACTGGCCATTCAGCCAGGAGAGCTTCTCGATGTCGAAAATCGGCCCGCCCAGGGAGATACGCGAAAGGTCGAAGTGCTCGACCATCTCGTCCAGCGAGAACTTCTCGCGCTCGTCCGGCATCGACCAGCCCATGCGGCCCAAGTAGTTGAGCATGGCTTCGGGCATGAAGCCCATGCGCTCGTAGAAGGTCACCGAGGTCGGGTTCTTGCGCTTGGACAGCTTGCTCTTGTCCGGGTTGCGCAGCAGCGGCATGTAGCACAGCTTGGGCTGTTCCCAGCCGAAGTACTCGTACAGCTTGATCAACTTGGGCGCCGATGGCAGCCACTCTTCGCCGCGCAGCACATGGGTGATGCCCATCAGGTGGTCGTCGACCACGTTGGCCAGGAAGTACGTCGGCAGGCCGTCGTTCTTCATCAGCACCTGCATGTCCATGCGATCCCATGGGATCTCGACGTCGCCACGCAGCATGTCCGGGACCACGCAGATGCCTTCGCTCGGCACTTTCATGCGGATCACGTGGGGCTCGCCAGCGGCGAGGCGGCGCTGCACTTCTTCGTCGCTCAGCAGCAGGGCACGCCCGTCATAGCGCGGGGTTTCGCCGCGGGCCATCTGCTCGGCGCGCATCTGCTCCAGCTCTTCGGCGGTGCAGAAACAGTAGAAGGCATGGCCGGCGTCGACCAGTTCCTTGGCATATTTGGCGTAGATCTCGCCACGCTCGCTTTGCCGGTAAGGGCCGTGCGGGCCGCCGACGTCCGGGCCTTCGTTCCATTCGATGCCGAGCCAACGCAGTGCGTCGAAGATCTGCTGTTCCGACTCACGGGTGGAGCGCAACTGGTCGGTGTCTTCGATACGCAGGATGAACTCACCGCCGTGCTGCTTGGCGAAGCAGTAGTTGAACAGGGCGATGTAGGCGGTGCCGACATGGGGGTCGCCGGTGGGCGATGGCGCAATACGCGTGCGAACGGTGGTCATTGAGAGTCTCGAACGAAGAGAAACAAAGGCGCGATGTTAGCAGGGAGCGGGCATCGGGCTCCAGCAATGGCGCTATCGTCACTTGTGACCTTACCACCGGTCGCTGTTAAATTTGCTTACACTTTCGCAACGAATGCCCCCATGCCTAGCCCACTCAAACGTCGCTTGCTGATCTTCATTACCTTGGTGCTGCTGGTCGGCCTCGCCTTCCTGGCCCACTGGTACTTCAAGGGGCGCTTCTACGAGAGCACCGACAACGCCTATGTGCAGGGCGAGATCACGCGTATTTCCAGCCAGCTGGGTGCGCGCATCGAAGAGGTGCGCGTCGAGGACAACCAGCACGTGAGCAAAGGCGACGTGCTGGTGCGCTTGGAGGCCGCCGACTTCGAGCTGGCCGTCGAGCGTGCCCGCGCCGCCCTGGCCAGCCGGGAGGCCGAACTCGCCCAGGCGCGCAGCCGCCTGACCCAGCAAGGCAGCCTGATCGCGGCGGGCCAGGCCCAGGTTGCCGCCAACCAGGCCACCCTCGACCGCTCGCAACTGGACCTCAACCGCGCCCAGGCCCTGCGTAAACCTGGGTTCGTCTCCGAAGAACGCGTTACAACCCTGTCGGCCGAAAGCCATGTCGCCCGCTCCCAGGTGGACAAGGCCCAGGCCGACCTCAAGGGCCAGCGCCAGCAGGTCGATGCCCTGGCCGCCGAACTCAAGCGCCTCGACGCGCAGATCGCCAATGCCCACGCAGACCTGGCCCAGGCTGAACTGAACCTGACCCGCTGCGAGATCCACGCGCCGATCAGCGGCACCATCGGCCAGCGCAACGCCCGCAACGGCCAGGTGGTGCAGGCCGGCGCCTACCTGCTGTCGATCGTCCCCGACGAGGACATCTGGGTACAGGCCAACTTCAAGGAAACCCAGATCGGCAGGATGCACCCCGGCCAACGCGCCGAGCTGGTGTTCGACAGCTACCCCGACACCCCGGTCGAAGGCCGGGTCGACAGCCTGTTCGCCGCCTCTGGCGCGCAATTCAGCCTGCTGCCGCCGGACAACGCCACCGGCAACTTCACCAAGGTCGTGCAGCGCCTCCCGGTCAAGCTGACCTTCGCCGCGGACAACCCGCTGCACGGTCGCATCCGCCCGGGCATGTCGGTGACCGTCACCGTCGACCTGCGTGGCGAAGACGACGACCAGCATGGCCGGTGACGCGCTGCTGCGCCCCACTGCCGAGCCGACCCGCCGCGACTGGATCGCGGTAATGAGCGTGATGCTCGGCGCCTTCATGGCGGTGCTGGACATCCAGATCACCAATTCCTCGCTCAAGGACATCCAGGGCGCGCTGTCGGCGACCCTGGAAGAGGGTTCGTGGATCTCCACTTCGTACCTGGTGGCCGAGATCATCATGATCCCGCTGACCGCTTGGCTGGTGCAGCTGCTCTCGGCTCGGCGCCTGGCGGTGTGGGTGTCACTGGGTTTCCTGGTGTCCTCGTTGCTGTGCTCGATGGCCTGGAACCTCGAGAGCATGATCGTGTTCCGCGCCCTGCAGGGGTTCACCGGCGGCGCGCTGATCCCGCTGGCCTTTACCCTGACCCTCATCAAGCTACCCGAGCATCACCGCGCCAAAGGCATGGCCATGTTCGCCATGACCGCCACCTTCGCTCCTTCCATCGGCCCGGCCCTGGGCGGCTGGCTGACCGAGAACTGGGGCTGGGAATACATCTTCTACATCAACATCCCGCCGGGGCTGCTGATGATCGCCGGGCTGCTCTACGGACTGGAGAAGAAGGAAGCGCACTGGGAACTGCTCAAAAGCACCGACTACGCCGGCATCGTCACCCTCGGCCTGGGTCTGGGTTGCCTGCAGGTTTTTCTCGAGGAAGGCCATCGCAAGGACTGGCTGGAGTCGAGCCTGATCGTCAGCCTGGGTACCGCCGCCCTGCTCGCCCTGATCCTGTTCGTGATCCTGCAGTTCTCCCGGCCGCACCCGTTGATCAACCTGCGCATCCTCGGCAACCGCAACTTCGGCCTGTCGAGCATCGCCAGCCTGGGCATGGGCGTCGGCCTGTATGGCTCGATCTACCTGCTGCCGCTCTATCTGGCGCAGGTCCAGGGCTACAACGCCCTGCAGATCGGCAAGGTGATCATGTGGATGGGCGTACCGCAGCTGTTCCTGATCCCGCTGGTACCGCAACTGATGAAGGTGATCCCACCCAAGGTGCTGTGCGCCCTGGGCTTCTGCCTGTTCGGCGCGGCCAGTTTCGGCTCCGGCGTGCTCAACCCGGACTTTGCCGGCCCGCAGTTCAACCAGATCCAGGTGATCCGTGCCCTCGGTCAGCCGATGATCATGGTGACCATCTCGCTGATCGCCACGGCTTACATCCAGCCACAGGACGCGGGGTCGGCCTCGAGCCTGTTCAACATCCTGCGCAACCTGGGGGGCGCCATCGGCATCGCCCTGCTGGCGACACTGCTGGATGCGCGGACCAAGGTGTACTTCGACTACTTGCGCGAGGCGGTGGTGCCGAACAATCCGCAGGTCGCCGAACGCCTGGCGCAACTGGCCGAACGCCTGGGCAGTGATAATGCGGCACTGGGCAAGCTCTCGGAGATCACCCACCAGCAGGCGCTGATCATGGCCTACAACGATGCCTTCCACTTTGTCGGCATCGGCCTGGTGGTAAGCATGCTGGCGGTGCTGTTGACGCGCAAGCTGCCGCAGGGATTGAAAGCCGGGGAAGCCCATTGACCCATTGGCAAGCCCGCTCCCACGCCAAAAAACACTAACAGACGGCGATCAGCTGACGATCAGCCGCTCGCGCAGTTTGCCAATCTCGTCGCGCAACTGCGCCGCCGCCTCGAACTCCAGATCGCGGGCGAACTGGAACATCTTCTCTTCCAGTTGCTTGATGCGCTTGCTGATCTGCGCCGGGGTCTGCAACTCGACCTCGTAGCGCCCGGCCTCCTCCGCCGCCTTGGCCATGCCCTTGCGCTTCTTGCTGCGGGCTCCAGGCACGGTAGCGCCTTCGAGGATGTCGGTGATGTCCTTGACCACGCCCTTGGGCACGATGCCATTGGCCTGGTTGAAGGCGACCTGTTTCTCGCGGCGCCGCTCGGTCTCGTCGATGGCGCGCTGCATGGAGCCGGTGATGTTGTCGGCGTACAGAATCGCCCTGCCGTTGAGGTTACGCGCGGCGCGGCCGATGGTCTGGATCAGCGAACGCTCCGAACGCAGGAAGCCTTCCTTGTCGGCGTCGAGGATCGCCACCAGCGACACCTCGGGCATGTCCAGGCCTTCACGCAGCAGGTTGATCCCCACCAGCACGTCGAAGGTGCCCAGGCGTAAGTCGCGAATGATCTCCACGCGCTCGACGGTGTCGATGTCCGAGTGCAGGTAGCGCACCCGCACATCGTGGTCGGCCAGGTAGTCGGTGAGGTCCTCGGCCATGCGCTTGGTCAGTGTGGTGGCCAGCACCCGCTCGCCCAGGGCGACGCGCTTGCCGATCTCCGACAGCAGGTCGTCGACCTGGGTCAGCGCCGGACGCACCTCGACCTGCGGGTCGACCAGGCCGGTCGGCCGCACCACCTGCTCCACCACCCGCCCGGCGTGCTCGGCCTCGTAGGGGCCGGGGGTAGCCGAAACAAAGATGGTCTGCGGGCTGACCGCCTCCCACTCATCGAAACGCATGGGCCGGTTGTCCAGTGCCGACGGCAGGCGGAAGCCGTACTCCACCAGGGTTTCCTTGCGCGAACGGTCGCCCTTGTACATGGCGCCGACCTGGGGAACGCTGACGTGGGATTCGTCGATCACCAGCAGCGCATCATCCGGCAGGTAGTCGTAAAGCGTGGGTGGCGGCGCGCCGGCCGGGCGGCCGGAGAGGTAGCGCGAGTAGTTCTCGATGCCATTGCAGTAGCCCAGTTCGAGGATCATCTCCAGGTCGAAACGGGTGCGCTGCTCCAGGCGCTGCGCCTCGACCAGCTTGTTGCTCGCGTTCAGGTACTCGAGGCGCTGCTTGAGCTCTTCCTTGATGCCGTCCACTGCCTCGACCAGGGTTTCCCGCGGGGTCACGTAGTGGCTCTTGGGGTAGAAGGTGAAGCGCGGCAGCTTGCGGATCACCTCGCCGGTGAGCGGGTCGAAGGCGGCGATGTTCTCCACTTCGTCGTCGAACAGCTCGATGCGGATGGCCTCGAGGTCCGATTCGGCCGGGAAGATGTCGATCACATCGCCGCGCACGCGGAAGGTGGCGCGGGCAAAGTCCATCTCGTTGCGGGTGTACTGCAGGTCGGCCAGGCGGCGCAACAGGGCGCGCTGGTCGAGCTTGTCGCCACGGTCGACGTGCAGGACCATCTTCAGGTACGTCTCGGGGCTGCCCAGGCCGTAGATGCACGACACGGTGGTGACGATGATCGCGTCGCGCCGTTCCAGCAGCGCCTTGGTCGCCGACAGGCGCATCTGCTCGATATGGTCGTTGATCGAGGCGTCCTTCTCGATGAAGGTATCCGACGACGGCACATAGGCTTCCGGCTGGTAGTAGTCGTAATAGGAGACGAAATACTCGACGGCGTTGTTCGGGAAGAATGCCTTGAACTCGCCGTACAGCTGGGCGGCCAGGGTCTTGTTCGGCGCCAGCACCATGGTCGGGCGCTGCACCTGCTGGATGACGTTGGCGATGCTGAAGGTCTTGCCCGAGCCGGTCACCCCGAGCAGGGTCTGGTGCGAAAGGCCGGCATCGATGCCCTCGACCATCTGGCGGATGGCCTCGGGCTGATCGCCAGCCGGCTGGAATCGGGTGACGAGCTGGAATTCGGACATGACGGACCTCGTGGATGGCGCGGCAACTGTAAATTTAGCCAGTAGTCTATACCCAAATGCGCCTGGCGGGCGTCGGATTCAAGGGCAGCCCTTGAACCTTCATGGCAATGGACCCGGCAATTCGACCAATGGTCGAAAAATATTTGCGCAAACAGCCGGAAAAGCTGCGCCAGACTGTCGCAGTGACCGATGGGTATCACTATACTGACTCCCCGTTTGTGCACCGCTTCAGTGCCTTCGGCTGGAGCGTGCCCCCCTATCACTCTCCTATCAGAGCCAAGGTAACAATGAGCCTGTTTTCCGCTGTCGAGCTGGCACCCCGCGACCCTATCCTGGGCCTCAACGAAGCATTCAACGCCGACCCACGCACCGACAAGGTGAACCTGGGCGTGGGCGTCTACTGCAATGAGGAAGGCCGCATCCCGCTGCTGCGCGCAGTGATCGCAGCCGAGACCGCCCGTGCCGCCCAGCACGCCTCCCGCGGCTACCTGCCGATCGACGGCATCGCCCAGTACGACCAGGCTGTGCAGAAACTGATCTTCGGCGCCGAATCGCCGTTGCTGGCCGCAGGCCGCGTGGTCACCGTGCAGGCTGTCGGCGGTACCGGCGCGCTGAAAATCGGCGCCGACTTCCTCAAGCGCCTGCAGCCGGGCGCCGTAGTCGCCATCAGCGACCCGAGCTGGGAAAACCACCGCGCCCTGTTCGAGAGCGCCGGCTTCCCCGTTCAGACCTACCGCTACTACGACGCCGCCAGCCAGGACGTGAACCGCGCCGGCATGCTCGAAGACCTGAACAGCCTGCCATCGGGCTCGGTCATCGTGCTGCATGCCTGCTGCCACAACCCGACCGGCGTCGACCTTTCGCTGGATGACTGGAAGAACGTCCTGGAAGTGGTCAAGGCCAAAGGCCACATCCCGTTCCTCGACATGGCCTACCAAGGTTTCGGTGCCGGCATCGACGAAGACGCCTTCGCCGTGCGCCTGTTCGCCGAATCGGGCCTGGAGTTCTTCGTTTCCAGCTCGTTCTCCAAATCGTTCTCGCTGTACGGCGAGCGCGTTGGCGCGCTGTCGATCGTCACTGCCTCGAAAGATGAAAGCACCCGCGTGCTGTCGCAGGTCAAGCGTGTAATCCGCACCACCTACTCCAACCCGCCGACCCACGGCGCCAGCATCGTCGCCGCGGTGCTCAACAGCCCCGAGCTGCGTCAGATGTGGGAAACCGAGCTGGCCGAGATGCGTGAACGTATCCACGGCATGCGCAAGCAGATGGTCGAGCTGCTGGCCGAGTACGGCGCCAAGCGTGACTTCAGCTTTGTCGGCCGTCAGTGCGGAATGTTCTCCTACTCGGGCCTGACCGTGGAGCAAGTGGCACGCCTGAAGAACGAGTTCGGCATCTACGCTCTGGACACTGGCCGCATCGCGGTCGCCGCGCTGAACCAGAGCAACATCCACGTGGTCACCAAGGCCATCGTCGAAGTGCTGTAACTACTTGATTGTCTAGGGGAAGCTTGACTTCCCCCAGACACGCAGTAAGATACGCGCAGATTCCGCGATAGCTCAGTCGGTAGAGCAAATGACTGTTAATCATTGGGTCCCTGGTTCGAGTCCAGGTCGCGGAGCCAAACACTGAAAACCTCCAGATGCGCAAGCACTGGAGGTTTTTTATTGCCTGCGCTTCAGCGCTTGGGCAACGGTTCGGTCACCGGCTTGCCCTCCTCCACCAGGCTCCATACCAGAAGCTTGGCTGGCGCACTTTTACTGGCATTGCGTGAGACGCTGTGTACCGTCCCCGGGGCCTCGTACCAGAATTCGCCGGCCTTGTAGGTCTTCTCCGGTTCGTCATTGAGCTTGGATGTCACCGCGCCTTCCAGCACATAGGCCATGACCGCACCCGGATGCCAGTGGCCTGGCGATGCCTCGCCAGGGGCATAGCTCACCGTGAGCATCACGGCTTTGTTGCCGGGGGCATTGGTGGGCAGTTGCTCCTGGAGGATTCTGACTTGATCAGGCTTTTCGCCATGGGCCCAGGCGAGGGACAGTGGGGCTAGCAGGCCGAGCGTCAGCAAGGCGGCGGGCAAATGGATGGATCGCATGGGGCTTCTCCTGTAGGGATCTACCTGCAGGTTAAGCCCGGCCTCGCGAGGGACAAACGGCCAATTCGCGGAAAAAGCGGGAGGCCGATCGGCCACCCGCTAGCGGTGCGAAGGCTTCTCAAGCCCGGCGCAGTGCCGGGCGGACTCCGAAAAGGAGTCAACCGCGAACCGGGGTCAGCACCGGCTCGCCGGCAAAGAACGCCTGCAGGTTGCGCAGCACCAGGGCCACGGTGTCGTGCGCGGCTTCCGGCGACTGCCCCGCCACGTGCGGGGTCAGCACCGTGTTGCCCAGCGCCTTCAGCGCAGCGGGCACTGCCGGTTCATCATCGAATACATCCAGTGCGGCCCCCGCAATCACGCCCTGCTCCAACGCCGCGATCAGCGCCGGGGTGTCCACGACGCTGGCGCGGGCGATATTCACCAGATAGCCCTCGGCGCCCAGGGCCGCCAACACCGGGGCATCGACCAGATGCCGGGTAGCAGCGCCGCCGGGCGTGGCGACCACCAGGATGTCCACGGCCTCGGCCAGGCGCAACGGGCTGTCGTGCCAGGTGTACGGTTGGTCCCGGCGGGGTGTGCGGCTGTGGTAGCTGACATTCATGTCGAAGCCCTGGCTAGCACGGCGGGCGATGGCCTGGCCGACCGCGCCCAGGCCGATGATGCCCAGGCGTTTGCCGCTGACCGAGGGGCTGATCACCCGGTTCCATTCGCCGCGCCGGGTACTGGCATCGGCACGCGGGATATCGCGCAACAAGGCCAGCAGCAGCGCCATGGCGTGGTCGGCAACGGGACCGGCATTTGCCCCAGCGCCATTGGTAACGGTAATACCACGCGCCGCGGCGGCCTCGAGGTCGACCTGCTCGTAGCCGGCGCCGATCACGCAGATGATCTGGAGTTGGGTCAAAGTGGCAATTTCGCCGGCCGTGAGGCCCAGCGGGCCGCGGGTGAGCACGGCGTCGATCTCGCCGGCATGGCGGGCGATGGCGTCGGCGCGCATCTGCGGCGACGGTGCGCGGATCAGCCGGTAGCCGGCCTGTTCCAATAGCGGCAGGTAGTCATCGACGGTTTCCACCAGCACCAGGACTGTCTTGCTCATGCCACCCTCCGGTTGTATGCGAAGGGGGATTATGCCAGTTGTTGGCGCCGCCGGCCCTGTCGCGGGGCAAGCCCGCTCCCACGCCAGTAATGCTCGTCGTCAAATGCGTGGGAGCGGGCTTGCCCCGCGATAGGGCCAACGGCAATTATTGCCCGAACGCCCTGCCCAGGCCGCCCGGCACGCCACTGCTGTCGGTGTCCTGCCAAGGCCCGTTGGGGCTCAGCGACCAGCTCCAGCCGTTGTTCCAGCGGTAGTAGGTGCGCTGGCGGTAGAAGGTGTTGGGTTGTTTCTCCAGCACATAGACCCCCAGCTTCGGATCCCAATGGCTGGCGCCACCGGGTGGAGGCGCGAAGCTGGCAGAAGTGCGTGGCATGGGCTTGGGAATCGCCGCCGGCTTGCTCGGCTGGGTACCGGGCTGGCCACCTGGCAATGGCTTGACCACCGGCCCCTGGTGCGGTGGCGGCGTGGTCTCGATCGGCGGCAGCGGTTCACGCTCGCCCGGCTGATGCACCGTACACGCGGAAAGACCCAGGGCCAGGGTGATCAGGGTCAGGCGGACGGTGCTGTTCATGACGGTAGCTCTCTTACGAATCGGGGCTGTCGATGGTCAGGTGCTGGGTGGCCTGGGTGGCGGTGGCCAGTGGCGCACTCTGGCCCTTCCACTCGCCGCGGGTCGGCACGCCGGCACGCGAGACTCGGGCAACCAGTTGGACTTCGGTGAAGTCCGACAGTTTCATCTGCGGCATCATCGCGTCGGCATCCGACAGCTCCACTTCGATCGGCAACTGCGCCACCGTCACCCGCTTGGCCGCCAGCGGCATGGGCGGGCCATTGCTGGCACGGGCGAAGATGAACACGGTATCGTCCGGGCGCACCTTGTCCTTG
Organism: Pseudomonas sp. CAM1A; assembly: GCF_047501685.1. NCBI lineage: Bacteria > Pseudomonadati > Pseudomonadota > Gammaproteobacteria > Pseudomonadales > Pseudomonadaceae > Pseudomonas > Pseudomonas sp. CAM1A. The sequence goes on from NZ_JBFNXP010000018.1 coordinate 24,355, forward strand.
AGCGCCGCGGCCAGTTCGACCCGCACTTTCAGGCGCGCGGCCTCGGCGACCTTGCCGCCGCCGGCCTTGAGCTTGTCGGCGGCTCGATCGATGCCACCCTGCAGCGCGGCACGGGAGGCATCGCCCTCCGGCAGTTGCGCCAACAGGCGCTGCCAGTAGTCGATGGCTTCCTGGAAACGTTCGCCCTCGAATGCAGCGATGCCGCGCAGGCCAAGGCTGGTGACTTCCTGCGGATCGGCTTTCAGCGCTTCATCGGTGAGCGCCTGCAGTTGCGCCGACCACTGTTTGTCGGCGGCGAAGTACAGCGCCTGAGCCCATTGTCCGAGCAGCTCGGGTTGGCGCCCGGCAAGGGCCACGGCACGCTCGAAGGCCTTGGCCGCATCAACCGGCCGCTGCTCGGCCATGTATGCCCGACCAAGGAAGTACAGGCCCTCGGCCGAATCCGGCTGGGCCTGCACCGCGCGCTCCAGGCGCGTGGTCATTTCGCTCATCGACTGCGGCGCGCTGGCGAACTCCTGGGTCAGCTCGACCTTGTCGGCTGCGCCGAAGTGCAGGTAGAGCCCCAGGGCCATTACCGGCACCAGCACCGCCGCCAGCAGCGGGATGGCCTTGCCCAGGCGGCCCTGGCGCGCTGCCTCGTCGCGTTCGGTGTCGGCCAGCAGTTCGCGGGCAGCTTCGTCACGGCCCGTTGCCAGTTGTCGATCATCGAGCACCCCAGCCGCCTGCTGGGCAGCCAGCTCGGCGACGCGCTCTTCGTAGAGCGCCACATTGAGTGCGGTACGGTCCTGCTCGGCCTGCTGGCGGCGGTAGCCACGCAGGATCGGCAGCAGCAGGAAAGCCAGGGCCGCGAGCAGCAGCAGGCCCGCGCTAAGCCAGAATTCAGTCATGGGTACGTTCTTTATCCAACAGTTTGGCCAGACGCTCGCGTTCGTCGGCGGACAGTTCGGTATTGCCGGCCACAGCCTGCCCGCGGCGACGACGGACGATCACCGCCAACACCACGAAACCACCGGCCAGGAGGATCCCCGGGCCGAACCAGAGCAGCCAGGTGCGCCCGCTGAGCGCCGGTTTGTAACGCACGAAGTCACCGTAGCGATCAACCATGAAATCGACGATCTGCTGGTTGTTCTTGCCTTCACCCAGCATGCGGAAGATCTCGCGGCGCAGGTCGGCGGCGATCGGTGCATTGGAGTCAGCGATGTCCTGGTTCTGGCACTTGGGGCAGCGCAGCTCCTTGGTCAGTTGCTGGTAGCGCTCGCGCTCGGCTTCGTCGCGGAACTGGTAGGTGTCGATGGCGGCCTTGGCCACCCCGGCCAGGCTCAGGCCCAGCACGGCAGCGGTAAGCCAGCGCCTCATGGCCTGGCCTCGTCGACCAGGCCCTGGTACAGCGGCGCCAGTTGCTCGCGCCACACCGTGGCATCGACCACGCCAACATGCTTGTAGCGGATGATGCCTTTTGCGTCGATCAGGAAGGTTTCCGGCGCGCCGTACACCCCCAGGTCCAAGCCCAGCGTGCCTTGCTGGTCGGCGATGTTCAGCTGGTAAGGGTTGTGGAACTCGGCCAGCCACTTCAGCGCGGCGGCGTTGTCGTCCTTGTAGTTGACCCCGTGGATCACCACGCCCTGCTTGGCGAGCTGGTTCAGGTACGGGTGCTCGACCTTGCACGATGGGCACCAGGTTCCCCACACGTTTACCAACGCCGGGTGCCCGAGCAGGTCGGCCTGGGTCAGGGTGCGGTCATCCTGCACCGTCGCCAGGGAGAACGCCGGGAAGGGTTTGCCGATCATCGCCGAAGGCAGCTCGTCGGGCTTGAGGAACAACCCCTTGTAGAGAAAGACCGCCACCAACAGGAACACCGCCAGGGGCACCACCATGATCCAACGCTTCATGCAGTTGCTCCAGACACGCCCAGGGCCTCACGCACCCGGGTCTTGACCTTGACGCGGTAGCGCCGGTCGAGGGCCGCCAGCAAGCCGCCCAGGCCGGTCAGCAGACCGCCCAGCCAGATCCAGCGGACATAGGGTTTGATATGCACCCGTACCGCCCAGGCGCCGTTTTCCAGCGGCTCGCCCAGGGCGACATACAGGTCACGGGTGAAACCGGCATCGATGCCGGCCTCGGTCATCATCGACTGCTGCACGGTGTACAGGCGTTTTTCCGGGTGCAGCACGGACACTTCGCGGCCATCGCGCGAAACGCGAATAGTACCCTTGTCAGAGATGAAGTTCGGGCCTTCGAAGTGTTTGGCCCCCTCGAACAGGAAGTGGTACCCCCCCAGCTCGACAGTCTCGCCCGGCGCCATGCGCAGGTCGCGCTCGGCACTGTTGTTGCTCGACAGCACCACGCCCAGGGCACAGACCACCAGCCCAAGGTGCGCGAGGTGCATGCCCCAGTAGCTGCGGTTGAGCCCCCCCAGGCCTTTGACCAGACCCTTGTGGCGCGTCTTGTCGAGAATGTCGCGCACGCCGGCGAGCACCACCCAGGCGGCCAGGGCGAACACGCTGAGCGCCGGCCAGTCGAAATCATCGACGATCAGCCCGGCGACCGGCGCCAGCACCGCGCTGCCGATCAGCACCGGGGTCAGCATGCCGGCCAGCCACTTGCCCGGTGTGTCCTTCCAGCGCACCACCACACCAATGCCCAGCACCACCATCAGCAGCGCCATCAGCGGCAGGAACAACGCGTCGAAGTACGGCGGGCCGACCGACAGCTTGGCCCCGGTCAGGGCGTCGAGCACCAGCGGGTACAGGGTACCCAGCAGGATCATCGAGGCCGCCACCACCAGCACCAGGTTGTTGGCCAGCAGCAAGGTTTCACGGGACCACAGGGCAAAGCCCACCTGGCTCTTTACCACCGGCGCGCGCAGGGCGAACAGGGTCAGCGAGCCGCCGACCACGAACAGCAGGAAGAACAGGATGAAGATGCCACGCGAAGGATCGGCGGCGAACGCGTGCACCGAGGTCAGTACACCGGAACGCACCAGGAATGTCCCCAGCAGGCTCAGGGAGAACGCGGCGATGGCCAGCAGCACGGTCCAGCTCTTGAACACCCCGCGCTTCTCGGTGACCGCCAGCGAGTGAATCAACGCGGTGCCCACCAGCCAAGGCATGAAGGACGCGTTCTCGACCGGGTCCCAGAACCACCAGCCACCCCAGCCCAGCTCGTAGTAGGCCCACCAGGAGCCGAGGGTGATGCCGACGCCGAGGAAGGCCCAGGCGACGATGGTCCAGGGCCGCGACCAACGTGCCCAGGCCGCGTCCAGACGCCCGCCGAGCAAGGCGGCGATGGCGAAGGCGAACGCCACCGAGAAGCCCACGTAGCCCATGTACAGCATCGGCGGGTGGACGATCAGGCCGAAGTCCTGCAGCAGCGGGTTGAGGTCGCGACCATCGCCCGGCACCTGCGGCAGCAGGCGTTGGAACGGGTTGGAGGTGATGATCAAAAAGCTCAGGAAGCCCACGCTGATCATGCCCATGACCGCCAGCACCCGCGCCAGCATCACTTGCGGCAACTGGCGCGAGAAGATCGACACGGCGAAGGTCCAGCCGCCGAGGATCAGCGCCCACAGCAGCAGCGAGCCTTCGTGGGCGCCCCACACGGCACTGAACTTGTAGTACCAGGGCAAGGCGCTGTTGGAGTTGCTGGCCACATAGGCGACCGAGAAGTTGTCGGTCATGAAGGCATGAGTGAGGCAGGCAAAGGCAAACGCCAGGAAGGCGAACTGCCCCCAGGCCGCCGGCCGCGCCAGGCCCATCCACAGGCTGTCACCGCGCCAGGCGCCGAGCAGTGGCACGCTGGCCTGCACCACGGCGAAACAGATCGCCAGGATCATCGCCAACTGGCCCAGTTCGGGAATCACCAGAGCTGCGTTCATGGCTTGGCCTCCCCACCAGTGGCGGCCTGACCGCTTTCCTTCAGGGCCTTGGTAACTTCCGGCGGCATGTATTTCTCATCGTGCTTGGCCAATACCTCATCGGCCACCACCACGCCGTCGGCATTGAGCTTGCCGAGGGCGACGATGCCCTGCCCTTCACGGAACAGGTCGGGGAGAATGCCGCGGTAGGTGATCGGCACCGACTTGGCATAGTCGGTGACCACGAAGCGCACATCGAGCGAGTCGGCCGAGCGCTGCACCGAGCCTTTCTCGACCATGCCGCCGGCGCGGATGCGGGTGTCCAGCGGCGCTTCGCCGTTGGCGATCTGCGTCGGGGTATAGAACAGGTTGATGTTCTGCTGCAGCGCGCTCAGGGCAAAGCCCACGGCGACGCCGACACCGGCCAGCAGGCCGAGGATGATGAACAGGCGTTTCTTGCGCTGCGGATTCACGGTTTGTTCTCCCGGCGCAGACGACGCGCCTCTTCTTGCAGGTAGCGGCGACGGGCCAGCAGAGGCGCGGCGACATTCAGCGCCAGCACTGCCAGGCAGATCCCGTAGGCCGACCAGACGTACAGGCCATGGTGGCCCATGGCGAGGAAATCACTGAAGGAGGCAAAGCTCATCGTGCCGCCTCCCGGCCAAGCTGGCTCAGCACTTCATCCTTGACCCAGCTGGCCCGCGCTTCACGCTTGAGCACTTCCAGACGCATGCGCAGCAGCAGCACCGCACCGAAGAAGCAATAGAAGCCCAACGCGGTAATCAGCAACGGCGCCCACATTTCCACCGGCATTGCCGGCTTTTCGGTGAGGGTGAAGGTGGCGCCCTGGTGCAGGGTGTTCCACCACTCCACCGAATACTTGATGATCGGGATGTTGATCACGCCGACGATCGCCAAGACCGCACAGGCCTTGGCCGCGCTGTCACGGTTGCTGATGGCCTGGCCCAGGGCAATGATGCCGAAGTACAGGAACAGCAGGATAAGCATGGACGTCAGGCGCGCATCCCAGACCCACCAGCTGCCCCAGGTGGGCTTGCCCCAGATCGCTCCGGTGACCAGCGCCACTGCGGTCATCCAGGCACCGATGGGCGCCGCGCACTGCAGCGCGACATCGGCCAGCTTCATCTTCCATACCAGCCCCACCACGCCTGCCACGGCGAGCATCACATAGCACGACTGCGCCAGCATGGCGGTCGGCACATGGATATAGATGATGCGGAAGCTGTTGCCCTGCTGGTAGTCCTGGGGGGCGAAGGCCAGGCCCCAGGTGATGCCGACCAGCAACAGCACGATGGCGCAAACGGTCAGCCACGGCAGCATGCGGCCGCTGATGGCATAGAACCATTTGGGGGAGCCTAGCTTGTGGAACCACGTCCAGCTTATTTTCATCAGGGTACATCCAGGGTGTTGGCCGGGCTGCAATGCCCGGCACTCGTTATTCGCCGACGCTGATCTTCAGGCCGGCCGCGATCGCAAAGGGTGCCAATGTCACCGCCAGGGCCGTCAGGCTGGCGAGCCAGAGCAGATGACCGGTGGCGGGCATATTCTGCAACGCCGCCTGCAACGCACCACTGCCCAGGATCAATACAGGGATATACAACGGCAGAATCAGCAACGCCAGCAGCAGGCCGCCGCGCTTCAGACCGACCGTCAGCGCCGCCCCCACCGCGCCCAGCAGGCTCAGCACCGGCGTACCCAGCAGCAAGGAAGCGAGCAGCACCGGCAAGCAACTGGGCGGCAGGCCCAGCATCAGCGCCAGCAATGGTGCCAACAATACCAGCGCCAACCCGGAAAAGATCCAGTGTGCCAGCACCTTGGCCAGCACCAGCATCGCCAGCGGATGCGGCGAAAGCACCCACTGCTCGAGCGAGCCGTCCTCGAAATCACTGCGGAACAACCCGTCCAGCGACAACAATACCGCCAGCAAGGCCGCGACCCAGACCAGCCCCGGCGACAAGGTTTGCAACAATTGTGTCTCGGGCCCTACCGCCAGCGGGAACAGGGCGACGACGATGGCGAAGAACACCAGCGGGTTGGCCAGCTCCGCCGGGCGGCGGAACAGCAGCCGCGCCTCACGGCGCAACAGCAGAAGGAATACGCTCATGCCGCCCATTGCCCCAGGTTCAGCTCGCGATAGCCGGATGGCTTGCGTTCGAGCGTGTGATGGGTGGTCAGCACCACGGTGCCGCCCTGCTCGCAGTGGGCCGCGAGGTGGGCCTCCAACTGGGCCACGCCCTGTTTGTCGAGGGCGGTGAACGGTTCGTCGAGGATCCACAGCGGCGGGCTGTCCAGGTACAGCCGGGCCAGGGCCACGCGGCGCTGCTGGCCGGCAGACAAGGTATGACAGGGCACATCCTCGAAACCGCGTAGGCCGACCGCCTCCAGCGCCTGCCAGATCGCCTCCCGGTTGGCCGGGCGGTGTAACGCGCAGAGCCAGGCAAGGTTCTCTTCGGCGGTAAGCAGGTCCTTGATCCCGGCGGCATGGCCGATCCACAGCAGGATGCTGGCCAGGGCATGGCGTTGTTCGGCCAACGGCTCGCCTCCTAGCAGGATCTGCCCGGCAGTGGGCTGCATGAGCCCTGCCAGCAGGCGCAGCAAGCTGGTCTTGCCGCTACCGTTGGGGCCGGCGATCTGCAGCATGTCGCCGGGGTGCAGCTCGAAGTGCAGATGCTCGAACAGCAGCCGCCAGTCGCGCTCGCAGGCCAGGCCCGCGGCTTGGAGGTGAAGGGTCACGGTATCGCCTTATGCAGTCTGTGTCTCAAGTCGCTCCAACCCTTGCCGTTATACTGGCAGTGGCGAGCGAGCGGCATTATTGCACGCGCCAGCGCGCTGCCAAGAGGGCTGGTTCGACAGGTTGTATACAATCATGACTGAAATCAATAGTCTCAGCACACAAACTGCGGTAAGCGCCCAAGCGACACGGGCCGCGATGACCGGTGAAATGCTGCGCCTGCTGCAGGCCCAGCCCGGCCTGCTGCCACCCGGAGAAACCGCCGAAGCCGAGGTCGTCAGCCTGCGCCAGCTCGGCCAGGAGTTCCAGATGCTGCTGCGCCTTACCCAGGCCAATGGCAACCAGACACAAGTACTGACCACTGCCAGCCAGCCCATGCCACCCGGCAGCCAGATCCTGGTCAGCCAGCCCGAGGCCAACCGCCTGGCGGTAATGGTGCAACAGGCCGCTGCCGGCAACATCGCCACCCTGACCCAACTCGACACCCGGCAGCTACCGGTCGGCACCTTGCTGCAGGCCAAGGTTCTAACCAGCCAGGCCTTGTCGCAGAGCCCTGGCCTGCCCGCGACCTTCCGCTCGCTGGTGAGCGTGCTCAACAGCAGCCAGGCAGGTGCCACCCTGGCCATTGACAGCCCTCGACGGCTCCCCGTGGGCAGCCTGCTCAGCGCGCTGGTGCAGGGGGAGCAGGCGCTGCGCTTCGTGCCCCTGAGTAACCGGCAGGACCAGTTGGCCATTACCCAGCACCTGTCGACCCAACAGGGCCTCCAGGCTTCCCTGCCGGGCGTGCTCGCCAGCCTGCAACGGATCGCTAGCAGTCCCGATACGGCCCCCGAATTGCGCGCCAGCGCCGAGCGCCTGCTCGCCAGCCTGCCGGATGCCCGACAGATGGGAGACGCCAAAGGCCTGGCGCAGGCACTCAACAACAGCGGAGCGTTCTTCGAGTCCAAGCTGCTCGGCGGGCAGACGAGCAGTATCGCGCCCGATCTCAAGGCGCAACTGGTCAAGCTGATGGCCCAGGCACTGCCCGGTACTCCCGGACACCCGCCGCTGGGCACCGCTACCATCGCCCAGGCCCTGCCAGGCCTGGCCCGCAGTGCCCTGGGCATGCTTGGCCAGGTCAGCCCGCGACCGCTGCCCAGTGCATTCCCCCTGCCCTCACGTCTGCTGCAGAAGCTGGAAAGCGAAGGCGACCTGCAGCAACTGCTGCGCCTGGCCGCCGCGGCGATCTCCCGGCTGCAGAGCCATTCGCTGTCCAGCCTGCAGCAGACCGGCACACTCGACAACGGCAACCAGCAGACTACCTGGCAGAGCGAGATCCCGGTTCGCCATGGCCAGGAGTTCATTCCCCTGCAAGTGAAGCTGCAACGCGAAGAAACCCCGGAACAACAGGCCGACCGAGACCGCGAACAGGATGATCCGCTCAAGGCCTTGTGGCGCATCGAGCTGGCTTTCGACCTGTCACCGCTCGGCCCGCTGCAGGTCCAGGCGCAACTGGCCCAGGGCCGACTGTCCGGCCAGCTGTGGGCACAGCAGGAACAAACGGCGCGCCTGATCGACAGCCAGTTGGGCGCCTTGCGCGAACGCCTGTTGGCCCGCGGCCTGGATGTCGGCGACCTGGAATGCCACCCCGGCACGCCGCCCCAAGGCCCGCGCACGCGACTGGAACAACGCTGGGTGGACGAGAACGCATGAGCAACAAGCAACCGCGCCAGGCCATCGCCCTGAGCTACGACGGCCAACAGGCCCCGACCCTGAGTGCCAAAGGCGACGACGAACTGGCCGAAGCCATCCTCGCCCTGGCCCGCGAACACGAAGTACCGATCTACGAGAACGCCGAGCTGGTGCGCCTGTTGGCAAGGCTGGAGTTGGGCGAGCAGATACCCGAGGCGCTGTACCTGACCATCGCCGAGATCATCGCGTTCGCCTGGCAGTTGCGCGGCAAGGTGCCTGTCAACTTCAGGGACGAGCCCGCCGCCGAGCGCGACATCACGCCACAACTGCCAGGCCTGCCTTACCGTCCCTGATATCGGGCGGTAGCCTGTTGCCGCTCGCGTGCTGGCCGCATGTATTCACCGGAGGCGGTCTGGCTACGAGGACGCCGACTACCGCATTACCAGCAATGGCGATGCGATCGATCCCCAGCACTACATTGCCCAGCTGAGCAGCCGCGACCTGCAGCCGGTGAGTCTGTCCAGCCGACAGGTCACCGACGCCATGCGCATGCGCACGCTGCGAGCCTTTGGCGTGGAGCTGCACCTGCCGGTGCAGATGCCTGGCCCGCTTCCTGCCGGAGCACGGCCCGTTCCGAGACAGTTTCTTAGCCTTTGGGTAGGGGACAAAGCGATCGACGCGCAATTATTGAGCAATCTGCGCAGCAATGCCGAACGCTTGCGCGCCAGCGCCTACAACCTGCGGCTGTATCTCTCGAAGGCCAACAGCAGTGCTTTTGATGAAAACCTGAACCTGCTCGCAAAGGAGGCACCTGGCGTCGATGTGTACCGCTGGAAGATCAGGACTGGTTCATCCATTTTCGTGAAGGCCCGTACCATGCCCAGTACCAGGCTGCCCTGAATGGTGGCAACTTTCTCCTCCGCCTCTGATGTGCTGCGCTATCCCATGCTGCACAGCGAAGGCGGCATCTACATGGACGTCGACGACACGCTGCTGGCCGTGGGTGAACACCCCTACAAGATAAATGGCCGGCCGGTGGGCAGCCCGGATGAAGCCATCGGGCAGGTCGAGCTGAGCATCAACGACGAAGGGCTACTGCTGTTCCCTCCGATGTCCAACGAAAAGCTCGGGATGAACTGCCAGTTCAACACCAGCCTGATCGGCAGCCACGCCGGCAACCCGACATTGCTGGCGATCAGAGAGGAGATGCGCAGCCGCTATCTGGTTGAACCAGAGTTCTATGGCAACCGCCCCGGCCTGCGGGACGACCAGACCGGCTTCTATCGTTATGCCGCCAGCCTCAACCGCTTGACCGGCCCGGGGCTGCTCACCGACGTCGTAGACCAGCACCTGCCGCTGCTGAAGACCCTGCGCCATATCACCAATCTGTTCTAGATGCCGCGCATCAATACCTTCCAGTATGTGGATCCGGAGGCCTATCGTGCGGCACTACGCCAGTGGCTGCCGCTCAACCGCCTGATACGCGTGGGTTGCAATCACTCGTGGGCAAAGCCTTGATTGCGGACAGAAAAAAGGCGACCGCAGGGTCGCCTTCCTTCATCACTCGCCGCGGTGCAGCTTGCTCATCAACTGCGCCTCGGCCTGGGTCAACCCGCAGGTCTGGGTCAGTTCCTCGACGCTGGCGCCCATTCCCACCAGTTTGGCGGCCTGGGCGAAGGTGACGCTGTTGGGGTCGCGCTGCTCGAGTTGCTGGAGCTTCTCGGGCAGCGGTGCCACCACCGCGCGCAGCTCATGGATCGCTTCGCCCATACGCACGGTACCGTTCTGGTAGTCGTCCAGGCGCTTGGCGAGGTCCTTGATGCGCTGGTCACGCAGCGCATCGCCCTGGGCCTGCTGGGCGGCCAGCTCGCGCTGGCGCTTGCTGTAGTTGAGGAAAAACCACAGGCTCAGCGCCCACAGCAGCGCCAGGAAGATGACAGCAACCTCGAAGATCAACTCAGATGTTCTCCAGCTCGGACCACTCTTCCTCGGTCATCATCTTGTCCAGCTCGACCAGGATCAGCAGCTCGCCGTTCTTGTTGCACACGCCCTGGATGAACTTGGCCGACTCTTCGTTGCCGACGTTAGGCGCGGTCTCGATCTCCGACTGGCGCAGGTACACCACTTCAGCGACGCTGTCGACGAGGATGCCGACCACCTGCTTGTCCGCCTCGATGATGACGATACGGGTGTTGTCGGTGACTTCGCTCGACATCAGGCCGAAGCGCTGGCGGGTGTCGATCACCGTCACCACGTTGCCGCGCAGGTTGATGATGCCCAGCACATAGCTGGGGGCGCCCGGTACCGGGGCGATCTCGGTATAGCGCAGGACTTCCTGCACCTGCATGACATTGATGCCGTAGGACTCGTTGTCCAGACGGAAGGTAACCCATTGCAGGATCGGATCTTCGGAACCCTGTGCAGACGACTTTTTCATTCCCCTAGCCCTCTAAATCCGCCTTCGGCGGTGTGCTCTGTGTAGCCGCGGCAGTAGCGGCGTTGATTCAGTTGTGTTTGGTGTTCATCTGCTTGACCGCGCCACTGGCGATCAGCTCGGCCAGCTCGGCGACATCGAGCAGTGCGCACATGTGTTCGATCACCGTGCCGGCCAGCCACGGGCGCTGGCCGCGCTGGCTGCGCCACTTGATCTCACTCGGGTCAAGGCGCAGCGAGCGGCTGACCTGATGCACGGCCAATCCCCATTCGTAGCCCTGCACGGATATCACGTATTGCAGGCCTTGGCGGAAGTCATCACGGTAGCGATCCGGCATCACCCAGCACGCCGTGTCGAGTACCTTTAGGTTGCCCGCCTGGCAGGTGAGGATGCCGAGGAACCAGTCCGGTTGCCCGAACAGCGGTGTCAGCTCCTGACCGGCCAGGGTATAGATCGAACCCAGGCACACCAGAGGCACCGCCAGGGTCAGCCCGGCGACATCGAACAGCAGGCATTCGAATGGCTCGGCGGCCCATTCAGGACGCCCGTCTACCGTCGCCGGTGGTGTCGGCGCGGCAGGCGCCGCCGGCAGGTGCAGCTCCACCAGTGGCGTCGCCGGCTCGATGGCCGGGGGGTCGGTCAACAGCGGGATGCTGGCCTCAGCCACCACCTCGCGCTCGACCACCGCCACCACCGGTTCCATGACAGGTGTGGCGGGCGGCAGCACGGTTGGCAGGACCTTGGCCTGCGGCTCGGCGAAAGGCCGGGGCGCAGGCGCGGCTGGCGTTACCTGGCGCTGAGCATCGCGGGCCTGTTCCTCGCGGACCGCCGCCTCGAACTCATCGCCGGGAGCCTGCTCCATGGGCTGCGCGACAGGCAGATCTTGCTCGGGCGGCAACTCGAACGGCTCGGTGGCTTCCTGCAGCAACCCATCCAGGTAGGACTGCAAGGCCATTTGCGGCTTGGTGGTGATGTGCGGTGCCTGGTTCATCAGGCCACCTGCAGCGCGGAGCGATAGGTGAGCAGGTGCTTGAGCAGCGCGCGATAAGCCACCACGCCGCGGCTCTTGCCATCGAACTGCGAGGGCGTGACACCGTTGCGGCTGGCGTCGCGCAGGCGCGTATCCACCGGGATGTAGCCTTGCCAGACCTGATCGCCATAAGTGTCGCGCAGCACTTTCAAGGTGCCCAGCGAAGCCTGCGTACGGCGGTCGAACAGGGTCGGCACGATCTGGTACGGCAACGCCTGTTTGCGCGAACGGTTGATCATGCCCAACGTGCCGACCATGCGTTCCAGGCCCTTGACCGCGAGAAACTCGGTCTGCACCGGGATCACCAACTGCTGGCTGGCGGCCAGCGCGTTGACCATCAGTACGCCCAACAAGGGGGGGCTGTCGATCAGGGCGAAGTCGAAATCCTGCCACAGCTGCGCCAGACTCTTGGCGATCACCAAGCCCAGGCCACTCTGCCCCGGCGACTGGCGCTCCAGCACCGCCAGCGCGGTGCTCGACGGCAGCAGCGAGATTCGCTCGTCGCTGGTCGGCAACAGCAACTGCCCCGGCAAGCCCTCGGGTACCGTGCCCTTGTGCAGGAACAGGTCGTAGCAACTGTGCTCGAGCGCATCGGGGTTGTGCCCGAAATAGCTGGTCATCGAGCCGTGCGGGTCGAGGTCGACCACGACCACGCGCTTGCCCGCCTCGGCCAGCAGGCCGGCCAGGGCGATGGTGGTGGTGGTCTTGCCGACGCCACCTTTTTGATTGGCTACTGCCCAGACTCTCATCGTGCGTTGCTTCCTCCCGGTATGGCCGCCTGCCCTGCCGGGAACGGTGTGAAGTTCAGTGACGGGGATTTGACGAAATCAGCCCCCGGTCGACGGTGCTGGCGAGGCTGGTGCACTTTGTGTGCCAGCCCGGCGCATCGCCGCATCCGGGGTGGCATTGGCGCTGCCGCTGCCGGTCAGGCTGCGACGCACCTCCAGGTTACGCGAGATCACCAGCACCACCCGGCGGTTGCGCGCTCGGCCGTCGGCACTGTCGTTGCTGGCCACCGGCTGGTACTCGCCGTACCCCACCGAGGCCATGCGCGCCGGGTTGACCCCTTCCATGGCCAGCAAGCGGACGATGCTCGCCGCCCGCGCCGACGACAGCTCCCAGTTGGTCGGGTACTGGGCCGTGCGGATCGGCAGGTTGTCGGTGAAGCCCTCGACGTGCACCGGGTTGGCGAACGGCCTGAGGATCTTCGCCACCTTCTCGATGATCTCGAAGGCGACATCGCTGGGCATGGCGTCGGCACTGGCGAACAGCAGCGAGGAGTTGAGCTCGATCTCCACCCACAGTTCGTTGCCGCGCACGGTCATCTGGTTGGACTTGATCAGGTCGCCAAAGGCGTCGCGGACATCGTCGGTGATGGTCTTTAGCGGATCGGCGCTGGTCTGCGCCAGGCCCGCGTCGGTCTGCTCGCTGTCCTTGATCAACGGCTCGGCCGGCTTGACGCTCAGCGGGCGCTCATCGCCGATCGGGATCGGTTTCATGCTGCGTTCGGGGTCGTTGAACACCCCGATCAGCGCCTGGGAAATCTGCTTGTACTTGCCTTCGTTGATCGACGAAATCGAATACATGACCACGAAGAAGGCGAACAGCAGGGTAATGAAGTCAGCATACGAGACCAGCCAGCGTTCGTGGTTCTCGTGCTCTTCGATCTTGCGACGGCGGGCCATGGCTTACTCCATGAAGCCTTGCAGCTTCAGCTCGATCGAGCGTGGGTTCTCGCCTTCGGCGATCGACAGCAGGCCTTCGAGCAGCATCTCGCGGTAACGCGACTGGCGCAGGGTGATGGCCTTGAGCTTGTTGGCGACCGGCAGCAGGATCAGGTTGGCACTGGCCACGCCATAGATGGTGGCGACGAAGGCCACGGCGATACCGTTGCCCAGCTGCGACGGATCGGCCAGGTTGCCCATCACATGGATCAGGCCCATTACCGCGCCGATGATACCGATGGTCGGCGCGTAGCCGCCCATGCTCTCGAACACCTTGGCGGCCTGGATGTCACGGGACTCCTGAGTCAAAAAATCGACTTCGAGGATACTGCGGATGGCTTCCGGCTCAGCGCCGTCGACCAGCAACTGCAGGCCTTTGCGGGCATAGGGGTCGGGCTCGGCATCAGCCACGCCTTCCAGACCCAGCAGGCCTTCCTTGCGCGCCGTCAGGCTCCAGTTCACCACCCGGTCGATGCCGCCGGCCAGGTCGACCCGTGGCGGGAAGAAAATCCAGCGAATGATCTGCAGGGCACGCTTGAACGACGACAGCGGCGACTGCAGCAATGCCGCCGCCAGGGTGCCGCCCAGCACGATCAGCGCCGCCGGGCCGTTGATCAGCGCACCGACGTGGCCGCCCTCCATGAAGTTGCCGCCAACGATGGCGACAAAGGCGAGGATCAGGCCGATCAGGCTCAACACATCCATCAGACGCACGCCTCGACCAGGTGCTTGCCGATCTCGTCCAGGCTGTAGACGGCGTCGGCGAGGTTGGCCTTGACGATGGCCATGGGCATGCCATAGATCACGCAGCTGGCTTCATCCTGCGCCCACACGGTGCTGCCGCCCTGCTTGAGCAGGCGCGCGCCTTCGCGGCCATCGGCGCCCATGCCGGTGAGGACCACCGAGAGCACCTTGTCGCCATAGGACTTGGCGGCGGAGCCGAAGGTGATATCCACGCAGGGCTTGTAGTTCAGACGTTCGTCGCCCGGCAGGATCTTCACCGTGCCACGGCCGTCGACCATCATCTGCTTGCCACCCGGGGCCAACAGGGCCAGGCCCGGGCGCAGCACGTCACCGTCTTCGGCCTCCTTGACACTGATCTTGCACAGTTTGTCCAGGCGCTCGGCGAAGGCCTTGGTGAAGGCAGCCGGCATGTGCTGGATCAGCACGATCGGCGCAGGGAAACCGGCAGGTAGCTGGGTCAGCACCCGCTGCAGCGCCACCGGGCCGCCCGTGGAGGTGCCGATGGCAACCAGCTTGTACGGCTTGCGCTTGGGTGCTGGCGAATGCGTGCCAGCCGCTGCCGCGGCGCGGGCTGGAGCGGCAGTGCGCGCAGGCGCGGTGCCGGCTAAGCTGCTGGCCGGGGCATGGCTGCTGGCAGGAGCCGGCGCGGCGACCGGTGCCGGGCTGGAATAAGCGCTGAACCGGCGGTTGCTGCGCGAGATGGTGTGGACCTTCTCGCAGAGCATCTGCTTGACCTTTTCCGGGTTACGCGAGATGTCTTCAAAATTCTTCGGCAGGTAGTCGACCGCACCGGCATCCAGGGCGTCGAGGGTGACGCGGGCGCCTTCATGGGTCAGCGAGGAGAACATCAATACCGGCGTCGGGCAGCGCTGCATGATGTGGCGCACCGCAGTGATGCCGTCCATCATGGGCATTTCATAGTCCATGGTGATGACATCGGGCTTGAGCGCCAGCGCCTGGTCGATCGCTTCCTTGCCGTTGGTCGCGGTACCCACGACCTGGATCGTCGGGTCGGACGCGAGAATTTCCGAGACGCGGCGGCGGAAGAAACCGGAATCATCCACCACCAGGACCTTGACTGCCATAAACACTCCGTTAGGTGGCGCACCCGCCTGGGCGCGCCACCGAAATCAAATACGCCGGGCGGCGTAACGCTTGAGCATGCTCGGGACGTCGAGGATCAGCGCGATACGGCCGTCACCGGTGATGGTCGCGCCGGACATGCCCGGGGTTCCCTGCAGCATCTTGCCCAGCGGCTTGATCACCACCTCTTCCTGGCCGACCAACTGGTCGACCACGAAACCGATGCGCTGGGTGCCGACCGACAGGATCACCACATGACCTTCGTGCTGCTCCTCGTGCTCGTGGTCCTGGACCAGCCAGCGCTTGAGGTAGAACAGCGGCAGCGCCTTGTCGCGCACGATCACCACTTCCTGGCCGTCGACCACGTTGGTACGCGACAGGTCGAGGTGGAAGATCTCGTTGACGTTGACCAGCGGGAAGGCGAACGCCTGGTTGGCCAGCATCACCATCAGCGTCGGCATGATCGCCAGGGTCAGCGGCACCTTGATGACGATCTTCGAGCCCTGGCCCTTGGCCGAGAAAATGTTGATCGAACCGTTGAGCTGGGAAATCTTGGTCTTCACCACGTCCATGCCGACGCCGCGGCCGGACACGTCGGAGATCTCGGTCTTGGTCGAGAAGCCCGGGGCGAAGATCAGGTTGTAGCAGTCCGACTCGCTCAGGCGGTCGGCCGCGTCCTTGTCCATCAGGCCCTTTTCCACGGCTTTGGCGCGCAGGATGCTCGGGTCCATGCCCTTGCCGTCGTCGGAAATCGACAGCAGGATGTGGTCACCTTCCTGCTCGGCGGACAACACTACCCGGCCCATGCGCGACTTGCCGGAGGCTTCACGCTCGTCGGGCATCTCGACGCCATGGTCGACGGCGTTGCGCACCAAGTGCACCAACGGGTCGGCCAAAGCCTCGACCAGGTTCTTGTCCAGGTCGGTTTCTTCGCCGACCAGCTCCAGGTTGATCTCTTTCTTGAGCTGGCGGGCCAGGTCGCGAACCAGGCGCGGGAAACGCCCGAAGACCTTCTTGATCGGCTGCATGCGCGTCTTCATGACCGCGGTCTGCAGGTCGGCGGTGACCACATCGAGGTTGGACACGGCCTTGGACATGGCCTCGTCACCGCTGTTGAGCCCCAGGCGCACCAGGCGGTTACGCACCAGCACCAGCTCGCCGACCATGTTCATGATCTCGTCCAGACGCGCGGTGTCGACTCGCACGGTGGTTTCGGCCTCGCTGGCGCCGTGCTTTTCGGCGGTTGGCGCTGGCGCCCGAGCCGGGGCGGCGGACTTGGCAGCGGCTGGCGCAGGAGCAGGCGCTGGCGCAGGTTTGGCAACAGGCTTGGCTTCGGCCTTGGCCGCGACAGGTGCGGCAACGGCGGCGGCTGGCGCTTCGGCTACAACCGCCTCGCCAGAGAACTTGCCCTTGCCGTGCAACTGGTCGAGCAGCGCCTCGAATTCGTGTTCGGTGATGCTCTCGTCAGCCGCCGCTGGTGCCGCGCTGGCTACAGGCGCAGCGACGCCAGGCAATGCATCGACGGCGAAGGTGCCCTTGCCATGCAACTGATCGAGCAGCGACTCGAATTCGTCGTCGGTGATCTCATCGCTGGCCGGCGCCGCTACTGCGGGCTCACTGGCCGCAGCATCGGGCGAGAACTGGCCCTTGCCGTGCAACTGGTCGAGCAACGACTCGAATTCGGCGTCGGTAATCTCGTCGCCACCGGCGCTGACCTGCTCACCCTGCAGTTGCTCGTGAACCTCGGCTTGGGCCTTGACTGCATCGAGCGAGTCGAGCAGTTGCTCGAACTCGGTGTCGGTGATGTCGGGTTCGGCCGCCGGCGCTTCGGCGACAACGGCCACCTCGACCGGGGCCGGCTCTTCGGTACCAGCGGGCTCGGCCAGGCGCGACAGCGCCGCCAGCAGCTCGCGGGTGGCCGGCGTGACATCGGTGCGCTCACGTACCTGGCCAAACATGCTGTTGACCGTGTCGAGTGCTTCAAGCACCACGTCCATCAGCTCCGCGTCGACCCGGCGCTCACCTTTGCGCAGGATGTCGAACACGTTCTCGGCAATGTGGCAGCACTCCACCAACTCATTGAGCTGAAGGAAGCCGGCGCCCCCTTTTACAGTGTGGAAACCGCGGAAAATCGCGTTGAGCAGGTCCGCATCATCGGGCCGGCTTTCCAGCTCGACCAATTGCTCGGACAGTTGCTCGAGGATTTCGCCGGCTTCTACCAGGAAATCCTGAAGGATTTCTTCATCGGCGCCGAAGCTCATTAAACGTGCTCCTTAAAAACCCAGGCTGGACAACAGATCGTCGACATCGTCCTGGCTGGACACGACGTCTTCACGCTTATCGGCATGAATCTGCGGACCTTCACCCCGAGTCGGATGTTTTTCTTGATCTTTTTCAGCACGCAGCTGCTGGTGGTCATGTTCGATACCGGCAAAGCGGTCGACCTGGCTTGCCATCAGCACGAGCTTGAGCAGATTGCTTTCGACTTCGGTGACCAGCGTGGTCACCCGTTTGATCACCTGGCCGGTGAGATCCTGATAATCCTGGGCCAGGACGATATCGTTGATATGGCCCGCGACCTTCTGATTACCTTCGGCGCTATGCGTCAGGAAACTGTCCACACGCTTGACCAGCTCACGGAACTCCGGCGCCGCCACCTCGCGGCGCATGAAGCGCTGCCAGTCGGCGGACAGGCTCTGGGCCTCGGTGGCAAGGTCGTTGAGCACCGGGGTACATGCCTCCGCCAGGTCCATGGTGCGGTTGGCCGCACCTTCGGTGAGGCGGACCACGTAGGAGAGGCGCTCGGCGGCATCAGTGATCTGCGACACTTCCTCGGCCTGCGGCATGGCCGGGTCGATCTGGAAGTTGACGATTGCACTGTGCAGTTCGCGGGTGAGCTTGCCGACTTCCTGGTACAGCCCGCGGTCACGGGTCTGGTTCAGTTGGTGGATCAGCTGCACCGCCTCACCGAAGCGGCCGCGCTCGAGGCTCTCGACCAGCTCCTGGGCATGCTTCTTCAGGGTTGATTCGAACTCACCCAAAGAGTTATTGGTTGACTCCATTGCGCCCCCCAGACGTGACTCAGCCGTTGACGCGTTCGAAGATCTTTTCGATCTTTTCTTTCAGCGCCTGGGCGGTGAAAGGCTTGACCACGTAGCCGTTGACGCCGGCCTGGGCTGCTTCGATGATCTGCTCGCGCTTGGCTTCTGCGGTGACCATCAGTACCGGCAGGTGCTTGAGACGCTCGTCGGCACGCACGGCGCGCAGCAGATCGATACCGGTCATGCCCGGCATGTTCCAGTCGGTCACCAGGAAATCAAAGTTCTCGCTGTTGAGCATCGGCAGTGCCGTGTTGCCGTCATCAGCTTCCTTGACGTTGGTGAAACCCAGGTCACGCAACAGGTTCTTGATGATCCGCCGCATCGTCGAAAAGTCGTCAACGATGAGGATTTTCATGTCTTTGTTCAATTAGACCTCCAAGCAGTCTTAAACGCGCTCGGCGCCGAGCGCGCGCTCAATCAATTCGGCACTACAAAAAAACGACTGCACTGAACCCGGGTTCAACGTGCCCGCCACTCCCCAAGGCGGCTGCGCAAACGCGCGGCGCACTGGCTGTGCAACTGGCTGACACGCGATTCGCTGACCCCCAGGACCTCACCGATTTCCTTGAGGTTCAGCTCTTCGTCGTAGTACAGCGCCAGGACCAGGCGTTCGCGCTCTGGCAGGTTGGCAATCGCATCGGCCAGCGCAGCCTGGAAGCGCTCGTCTTCCAGGTCCCGCGCCGGCTCCAGCTGGCCGCTGGCTCCGTCCTCGTGCAACCCTTCATGTTCGCCGTCCTGCAGCAGGTCGTCGAAACTGAACAGGCGGCTGCCCAAGGTGTCATTCAGAATCCCGTAGTAATCATCGAGACTCAATTGGAGTTCGGCAGCAACCTCGTGATCTTTAGCGTCGCGGCCAGTCTTTGCTTCGACACAACGGATCGCGTCACTGACCATGCGCGTGTTGCGGTGCACCGAGCGTGGCGCCCAATCGCCCTTGCGCACCTCGTCGAGCATGGCGCCGCGAATACGGATACCGGCGTAGGTTTCGAAACTGGCACCCTTGCTGGCATCGTATTTGTTGGCCACTTCCAGCAAGCCGATCATCCCGGCCTGGATCAGATCCTCGACCTGGACGTTGGCCGGCAGGCGAGCCAGCAGGTGGTAGGCGATACGCTTGACCAACGGCGCGTAGCGTTCGATCAGCTCGTACTGCGCGTCCTTGGCGGCCTTGCTGTACATCTTGAAACCGCTCGCGTTCATAGCACCGGCCCTGCACTGGTGGGCTGCACCAGGCGCTCGACAAAGAATTCCAGGTGCCCGCGCGGGTTGGCAGGCAGCGGCCAGCTGTCGACCTTCTGCGCGATGGCCTTGAACGCCAGCGCACACTTGGACCGAGGGAAGGCCTCATAGACCGCCCGCTGCTTCTGCACGGCCTTGCGCACGCATTCGTCGTAAGGCACGGCACCGACGTATTGTAGGGCGACGTCGAGGAAGCGGTCCGTGACCTTGGTCAACTTGGCGAAAAGGTTGCGGCCTTCCTGTGGGCTCTGGGCCATGTTGGCCAGCACACGGAATCGATTCATCCCGTAATCGCGGTTGAGCAGCTTGATCAGCGCATAGGCGTCGGTGATCGAGGTCGGCTCGTCGCACACCACCAGCAGCACTTCCTGGGCGGCGCGGACAAAACTGACCACCGAGTCACCGATACCCGCAGCCGTGTCGATCACCAGCACATCGAGGTTGTCGCCGATGTCGCTGAAAGCCTGGATCAGGCCGGCGTGTTGCGCGGGCGCCAGGTGCACCATGCTCTGCGTGCCGGAGGCCGCCGGGACGATGCGCACACCGCCCGGCCCCTGCAACAGCACATCACGCAGCTCGCAGCGACCTTCGATCACGTCGGCGAGGGTGCGCTTGGGCGTGAGCCCCAGCAGAACGTCGACATTGGCCAGGCCCAGGTCGGCGTCAAGCAACATCACCCGGCGGCCGAGCTCGGCCAGCGCCAGGGACAGGTTCACTGAAACGTTAGTCTTGCCGACGCCACCTTTGCCACCGGTCACGGCGATCACCTGTACGGGATGCATGCTACCCATGTCTGTTCTTTACCTTGTCTCGCTTGGACCCAGGCCACATGAGGGGCTGAACATTCAAGGCCTCGGTCCGGCCGGGCAACCCCATGATGTAGGTACTTTGCACAGTATTCACCCTCAACCCGCGCGCTTGCCAGGGTTGTGGTACAGATCAGCGAACATGTCGGCCATGGCCTCGTCGCTGGGCTCTTCCTGCAACTGCACACTGACGGCGCGGCTTACCAACTGGTGCTTGCGCGGTAGCTGCAGGTCGTCGGGAATGCGCGGCCCATCGGTCAGATAGGCCACCGGCAATTCATGACTGATGGCCAGGCTCAGCACTTCGCCGAGGCAGGCCGTTTCGTCGAGTTTGGTCAGGATGCACCCGGCCAGGCCGCAGCGCTTGTAGCTGTGGTAGGCGGCGGTGAGCACCTGTTTCTGGCTGGTGGTCGCCAGCACCAGGTAATTCTTCGCGGCGATGCCGCGCCCGGCCAGGGTCTCGAGCTGCATGCGCAGCGCCGGGTCGCTGGCCTGCAGACCAGCGGTGTCGATCAGCACCACACGCTTGCGCAGCAACGGCTCCAGGGCCTGAGCCAGCGACTCGCCCGGATCGACGTAGGTGACCGGCACATTGAGGATGCGGCCCAGTGTCTTGAGCTGTTCCTGGGCGCCAATGCGAAAACTGTCCATGCTCACCAGCGCCAGGTTGTTCGCGCCGTACTTGAGCACGTAACGCGCGGCCAGCTTGGCCAACGTGGTGGTCTTGCCCATGCCGGCAGGGCCGACCATGGCGATCACCCCGCCCTCCTCGATCGGTTCGATCTCGGGCACGTCGATCATCCGCGCCAGGTGCGCCAAGACCATGCGCCAGGCATGGCGTGGTTCTTCGATCCCGGCAGTGAGGTCGAGCAGCTCGCGGGCCAGGCCACCGGAAAGGCCGAGGCGCTGCAGCCGGCGCCAGAGGTTGGCCTGCTGCGGTTTGCTGCCTTGCAGCTGGCTCCAGGCCAGCGAACCGAGCTGGACTTCGAGCAACTCGCGCAAGCCAGTCAGCTCGAAGCGCATGGCATCGAACAGGCGTGGATCAACGGGTGCCGACGCTGGCGCGGCAACCGGCGCGGGCTCATCGACATGTGGCTCGACCAGCGGTTCCGAAGCGGTCAGCGGCTGCCCGGCGAACAATTGCCGGTTGCCGCCCTCGACAGCATCGCCACGCCCGGTCAGTTCGGCCTGGGCGGTAACGATGCGCGACTGGGTCTTGCGCAGCTCGTCTTCTAGCTCCGCGTTGGGCACGCGCGGGGCCAGGGCGGACAGCTTGTAGTCCAGCGCAGCCGTCAGCTCGACACCGCCAGCGATGCGTCGGTTGCCGATGATGGCGGCGTCGGAGCCGAGCTCATCGCGGACCAGCTTCATGGCCTGACGCATATCGGCGGCGAAAAAACGCTTAACTTGCATAACCCACTACCTCAGCCGTTCGGGCCCACGGTGGCAACGATGGTGACTTGCTTGTTGTCAGGTATTTCCTGATACGCCAAAACATGCAAATTCGGTACAGCCAGGCGACCGAAGCGCGACAGCATGGCGCGGATCGGGCCGGCGACCAGGAGGATGGCCGGCTGGCCCTGCATTTCCTGACGCTGGGCCGCCTCGATCAACGAGCGCTGAAGCTTTTCGGCCATGCTCGGTTCAAGAAGAACACCATCTTCCTGACCCTGCCCGGCCCTTTGCAGACTATTGAGCAAGATTTGTTCCAACCTTGGCTCCAGGGTGATCACAGGCAGCTCGGACTCAACGCCGACAATGCTTTGCACGATGGCGCGGGCCAATCCGACGCGCACCACCGCCACCAGCGCGGCGGTATCTTGACTCTTGGCCGGGTTGTTGGCGATGGCTTCGGCAATGCTGCGGATGTCACGCACCGGCACCTGTTCAGCGAGCAGCGCCTGCAGGACCTTGAGCAGGCCCGACAAGGAAATGACGCCCGGCACCACTTCCTCGGCCAGTTTCGGCGAGACCTTGGCCAGCACCTGCAGCAGTTGCACCACCTCCTCGTGCCCGATCAGCTCGTGGCAGTGCTTCTGCAGGATCTGGTTGAGGTGCGTGGCGACCACGGTGCTGGCATCGACCACGGTGTAGCCCAGCGACTGTGCCTGGGCGCGCTGACCAACATCGATCCACACCGCCTCCAGGCCGAACGCCGGATCACGCGAGGCGATGCCATTGAGGGCGCCGAACACCTGGCCGGGGTTGATTGCCAGCTCCCGGTCCGGGTAGATCTCTGCCTCGGCCAGGATCACGCCCATCAGCGTCAGGCGATAGGCACTGGGCTGCAGGTCGAGGTTGTCGCGGATGTGCACGGTGGGCATGAGGAAGCCCAGGTCCTGGGAGAGCTTTTTGCGCACGCCCTTGATCCGCGCCAGCAACTGCCCGCCCTGGTTGCGGTCGACCAGCGGGATCAGCCGGTAGCCAACCTCAAGGCCGATCATGTCGATTGGGGTGACGTCGTCCCAGCCCAGTTCCTTGGTTTCCATGGCACGCTGCGGCGAAGGCAGCAGGTCCTGCTGGCGCTGGGCCTCCTGCTGCGCCACGACCTTGGCCTTTTGCTGCTTTTTCCAGAGCAGGTAGGCGCCACCGCAGGCCACCCCCCCAAGTCCCAGGAAGGCCATGTGCGGCATGCCCGGCACCAGCCCCATGACAATCATCAAGCCGCCAGACACCGCCAGCGCCTTGGGCGAATCGAACATCTGACGGTTGATCAGCTTGCCCATGTCCTCGGAGCCCGAGGCGCGAGTGACCATGATTGCGGCTGCGGTGGACAGCAGCAGTGATGGCAATTGCGCCACCAAACCGTCACCGATGGTCAGCAAGGCATAGACCTTGCCGGCATCGCCGAAGCTCATGCCGTGCTGCAGCATGCCAATGAGCATGCCACCGATGAGGTTGATAAAGAGGATGAGCAGGCCGGCGATGGCGTCACCGCGCACGAACTTGCTGGCACCGTCCATGGAACCGTAGAACTCGGCTTCCTGGGCAACTTCGCTGCGCCGCGCCTTGGCCTGGGCCTGGTCGATAAGGCCGGCATTGAGGTCGGCGTCGATGGCCATCTGCTTGCCGGGCATGGCGTCGAGGGTGAATCGTGCACTCACTTCGGAGATACGCCCTGCGCCCTTGGTCACCACCACGAAATTGATGATCATGAGGATGGCGAACACCACGGCACCGACGACATAGTTGCCGCCGATCACCACTTCACCGAAGGCCTGGATCACCTTGCCCGCGGCGCCATGGCCTTCCTGGCCGTGCAGCATGACCACGCGGGTTGACGCAACGTTCAGCGCCAGACGCAACAAGGTCGCCACCAGCAGGATCGTCGGGAACGCTGCGAAGTCGAGGGGACGCAGCGCATAGACGCAGACCAGGAGCACCACGATCGACAGGGCGATGTTGAAGGTGAAGAACACGTCGAGCAGGAACGGCGGTATCGGCAACATCATCATTGCCAACATCACCAGCAGCAGCAACGGCACGCCGAGATTGCCCCGGCCGAGACCGGCCAGGTTGTTGCGGGCGTTGCTGATTAACTGAGTGCGATCCACCGCGAGTCCTCTTCAAGCAAAACTTTGACGCCTGCGTGGCGCCTGGCGCTGCCTTTGCAAGAAGCTTTCCAACTTTTGGTTTTGGGGGATTTGGCGGGCTGGGTGCGCGGGCGGGCGGGCGGGCGGGCGGGCGGGCTTTAGAGTGTTGGTGATGGTTTTGATGGATGTATGCGCATTCAGAGGCGATGGCGACGCATACTCACCTTTTCGCCTTTAAGGCGACCTTCTTTTGCACGCGGGCAAAAGAAGGCAAAAACCGCTCGCGGTATGACTCACCCACATGGGTTACAAATCAGTTCACGCACATGGGTAACAGTCTTTAACTGGCAGGGTCGGTTTTCGAGGATCTGACCATGCCTTGGCGAGAGCTGAAACCTATGGACCTTAAAATGCTTTTCATCGCGGAT
>NZ_JBFNXP010000019.1:0-43117 GCF_047501685.1 Pseudomonas sp. CAM1A
GAGGACCGCGCTGAACGCCCCATCCTGGGGCGCAGCGCTTGACGGGCATCCATGCCCGTCACCTCCCTCCGCAAGACCTGCGTTCGGCCTCCTGAAGTCGCGAAGTTACGGGCGGCGCCTGCACTAACGCAGCTAGTCGCTAGTTGCCAGCGTGGGAACTCTAGATCAACATCGCGGGGCAAGCCCGCTCCCACCATAGTTTGACTGCGTGATTCAACGTGGGAGTGGGCTTGCCCCGCGATAGCGTAGTGAAGAACAACATAACAGCCACTAACAAACCAACATATCTGCTCTTGATCTGTTCTTGATCTTGCTTCTAAGCGCGCGATAGTTCAGGCGCCGTCAATTGCGACTTCAGGAGGCCGAGCGGAGTTCTTGCGTAGTGGGGCGACGGCCATGGATGGCCGTCGAGCGCTGCGCCCCAGGATGGGGCGTACAGCGCGGTACCCACGGGAGCAAGAACGGAGCGAGGGAACCCCGGAGCGAAGCGCAGGGGCCGGATGAACGGAGCCGAACGGTTTTGCCTACTTTTCCCACGAGAAAAGTAGGCCGCCGTAAAGGCGGAATGGTGACTAAATGTCGATATCGTCTACGAATGTGCTTACAAGTACCAAAACAATCTCTGAAGCCGAAGCCGAAGCCGAAGCCGAAGCCGAAGCCGAAGCCAACAACCTCAAACCCAAACCCGCGAACTAGCCACCCCCACCACCACCACCCCAATCAACAAATTAACCCCCACCAACCGCCGAATCCGCCCCAGCACCCCAGCCCCCGAAGCCCAATCCCCAGCCTCCACCGCCGTCCGCAGCTCAGGCAGCAACAAAGACTGAATCCGCATGAACAGCGCAAACATGACAATCCCCCCGCCAATCATCACCTGCACGTAACGAGGCGCGGTCTCGAACCCGGCAAACCGCAGGTGGATCATGCCGACTCCGCTGACAGCCAACACCGCCACCGCCAGCCAGACCCATCTGAAGAACCGCTGGAAAACCTCCACCCACAACCGCAGCCGCGCAGGCCCCTCCAGCGCGGCAACCGTTGCCGGCCGCAGCACCAGCCAGGCGAAGAACATCCCACCGACCCAGACGAGGGCAGCCAGGACATGCAAGGTGTAGGGCAGGGCAAAGGCAAGCATCCGGATCTCCATGCGGCACAAAGGGCAATAGCGGGGTATGATAGCCGGCCCATGCGAAACACTGAAAATATATCCAGCCCTTCGGGCGCCTGCAGACCATGATCAGCAACGAACTCAAAGCCACCATCCAGGGCGCCTACTCGCGTTTCCTCGAAGCCAAAAGCCTCAAGCCGCGTTACGGCCAGCGCCTGATGATCGCCGAAGTCGCCAAGGTACTCGGCGACATCGCCAGCGACGATGAAGGCCGCCGTGCCGGCGAGCCCGCGGTGGTTGCCGTCGAGGCCGGTACCGGTACCGGCAAGACCGTCGCCTACAGCCTGGCCGCGATCCCCGCCGCCAAGGCCGCCGGCAAGCGCCTGGTGATCGCCACCGCGACCGTGGCGCTGCAGGAGCAGATCGTCTTCAAGGACCTGCCCGACCTGATGCGCAACAGCGGGCTGAACTTCAGTTTCGCCCTGGCCAAGGGGCGTGGCCGTTACCTGTGCCTGTCCAAGCTCGACGTCCTGCTGCAGGAAGGCCACGCCCAGTCGGCCACCGCACAGTTGTTCGAGGAGGAGGGCTTTCGCATCGAGGTCGACGAGCGCAGCCAGAAGCTGTTCAACAGCATGATCGAGAAGCTCGCCGGCAACCGCTGGGACGGCGATCGCGACAGCTGGTCGGAGGCCGTCGAGGACCAGGACTGGGCGCGCCTGACCACCGACCACAGCCAATGCACCGGTCGGCATTGCCCCAACTTCCAGCAATGCGTGTTCTACAAGGCCCGTGAAGGCATGGGCAAGGTCGATGTGATCGTCACCAACCACGACATGGTCCTGGCCGACCTGGCCCTCGGCGGTGGCGCCGTGCTGCCCGACCCGCGCGACACCATGTACGTGTTCGACGAAGGCCACCACCTGCCTGACAAGGCCATCGGCCATTTCGCCCACTATTCGCGCCTGCGTTCCACCGCCGACTGGTTGGAGCAAACCGCCAAGAACCTGACCAAGCTGCTGGCCCAGCATCCGTTGCCGGGCGACCTTGGCAAGTACATCGAGCAGGTCCCTGAGCTGGCGCGGGAAGTCCGTACCCAGCAGCAGTTCATGTTTACCCTCTGCGAGCAGGTAGCGGACTTCCGCGCCGGCGAGGACATGGAAGGCCGCGATCGCCCACGCTACCGCTTCGAGGGCGGCGTGGTGCCTGAGCAGATCCGCGAGGTCGGCATCGAGCTCAAGAAAGGCTTCGCCCGCCTCAACGACCTGTTCACCCGCCTGGCCGACCTGCTCAAGGAAGGCATGGACGGCGAGAACAACATCGGTATCGCCAGCCACCAGGCCGAGGAGTGGTACCCGCTGTTCGGCAGCCTGGTGACCCGTGCCCAGGGCAACTGGGAGCTGTGGACCGCCTTTACCGCGGAAGACCCCGAAGACAACCCGCCCATGGCCCGTTGGCTGACCCTGGCCGAAAGCGGCGCGCTGTTCGACATCGAGGTCAACGCCAGCCCCATCCTGGCTGCCGAGATGCTGCGCAAGAGCCTGTGGAACGTCGCCTATGGCGCCCTGGTGACCTCGGCGACGCTCACCGCGCTGGGCAAGTTCGACCGCTTCCGCATGCGTTCGGGCTTGCCTCGCGATGCGGTGCAGTGCGTGGTGCCCAGCCCGTTCGTGCATGGCGACGCCGGGCTGCTGCGGGTGCCCGACCTGGGCGCCGACCCGCGCGATGCCACGGCGCACACCGCAGCGATCATCCGCGAGCTGCCGGGCATCGTCGAAGAGGCCCGCGGCGCGTTGGTGCTGTTCTCCTCGCGCAAGCAGATGCAGGACGTGTTCGACGGCCTGGATCGCGATTGGCGCAAGCTGGTGCTGATCCAGGGCAACCTGTCCAAGCAGGAAACCCTGAACAAGCACAAGGCGCGGGTCGACGACGGCCAGCACAGCGTGCTGTTCGGCCTGGCCAGCTTCGCCGAGGGTGTCGACCTGCCGGGCGCCTATTGCGAGCATGTGGTGATCGCCAAGATCCCCTTCGCGGTGCCGGACGATCCGGTCGAGGCCGCGCTGGCCGAATGGATCGAAGCCCGTGGCGGCAATCCGTTCATGGAAATCGCCGTGCCCGACGCCTCGCTGCGCCTGATCCAGGCCTGTGGCCGGCTGCTGCGTACCGAGCAGGACCGTGGCGTGATCACCTTGCTCGACCGCCGCCTGGTCACGCAACGCTACGGCAAGGCTATTCTCAATGCGCTGCCGCCTTTCCGACGGGAAATCGGCTGACTGCCGGAGCAACACGCACAACCCGTTGTCCATTACTCGATTGCGAGCCCATGACGGGCTCCGAAGGAGAGCCACCGCCCCATGATCCGCCGCGCCTTGCCTGTCGTGTTCTCCGTGTTGTTCAGTGCGCCTTTGCTGGCCGGGCAGCAGACCCTGTTCAGCTTCGTGCGCCCGGCCTCGGTGGTGAATGTCATCACCCAGGACGCCAGCCTGCCGCAGTACAACGCGGAACAGACAGCCGAAGGCGAGGTGTTGCGGCGCGTGGTGTTCAACCCGGTGGCGCAGCCGACACTGCGCCTCGCACCGCAGAGCGGGGCGTGGGACTGGTCTGCCGGCCAGGCGCTGACCCTGCGCCTGCAGAGCGGCATGGATTGGGCGCTGACCGTTGATGTGGTGGTGCAAAGCAGCGACGGACGCACGCTCACCAGCCGCATCGACCTGCCTGCCGGGCCTGCGCAGACCGTGATGATTCCGCTCAAGGCCCGCTCACCACTGAGCCAGGGCATGCGCGCCGGGCCGCCGATGCCCTGGACCTACGAAGGGCAGCGCCTGTTGCTGGCCAGCAGCGAAGGAGCAGCCGACCTGGCTCAAGTCACCTCGGTCAGCTTGAGCATCCCCGGCCCCAAGGTGGCGCAGAGCCTGTTGATCGAGAAGGTCGGCCTGCAGGATGACGACCAGGCGTTCAAGGCCGCCTACGACGAGCTGATCGATGTCTATGGGCAATCGACCCGTGGCCGCTGGCCGGAAAAAATCGTCAATGACGAACAGCTCAAGGCCGCCGACAACCGTGAGCAGGCACAGCTCAAGGGCTGGCTGGCCGAGCGCGACAAGCTCAAGCTGGACACCTATGGCGGCCTGCTGGAGGGTCCTGCGTTCGAAGCCAAGGGCTTCTTCCGTACCGAGAAACGCGACGGACGCTGGTATCTGGTGACGCCGGAAGGGCATCCGTTCTATTCACTCGGCGTCAATGCCGTCGCTGCCGATGGCGGGCGCACCTATGTCGCCGGCCGCGAAGGCATGTTCAAGGGCTTGCCGGGCGAGGGTGATGTCATGAACACCTTCTACGGCGAAGGCAACAACAACGACGGCAATGCCTCATCCCAAGGCCGGGGGTTCAAGCAAGGGCGTTGGTTCGACTTCTATGCGGCCAACCTGCAGCGCACCTATGGCAAGCCTTGCCCGCAGGATGGCACGGCCTGCCCGACGCCGGTCCTGGATGCCCAGCGTTGGCAGGCCCACACCCTGGACCGCCTGCAGGCCTGGGGCTTCAACACCCTCGGCAACTGGAGCGATCCGGTGCTCGGGCAAGCCAAGCGCCTGCCGTATACCTTGCCGCTGTCGATCGTCGGTGACTACGCCAGCATCAGCACCGGCATGGATTGGTGGGGGCGCATGCCCGACCCGTTCGACCCGCGTTTCGCCATGGCCACCGAGCGTGCCGTGGCCATTGCTGCCCGGGATCACCGCGACGACCCTTGGCTGATCGGTTACTTCGCCGACAACGAACTGGCCTGGGCGGCGCCGGGGGACGACCCCAAGGCTCGCTATGGCCTGGCCTACGGCACCTTGCGCCTGACCACCGATGTGCCGGCCAAGCGCGCTTTCCTCAAGCAACTGCGCGACAAGTACCGCAACCAGCAGGGGCTGTCGAAGGCCTGGGGTATTGAGCTGACCGCCTGGGAGCTGATGGAAGACCCGGGTTTCGAGGCGCCGTTGCCCAACCCTGAGCATCCGGAAATCGAGCGTGACTACCAGTATTTCCAGCAGGTGTTTGCCGAAACCTACTTCAAGACCATTTCCGATGCGCTGAAATGGCACGCGCCCAACCATCTGCTGCTCGGTGGCCGCTATGCGCTCAGCACCCCCGAGGCGGTGAAGGCCTGCGCCGAGTTCTGCGATGTGCTGAGCTTCAACTTCTATACCTTGAAGCCTGACGACGGCTACGACTTCGCCCGGTTGGCCGAGCTCGACAAGCCGGTGCTGGTCTCGGAGTTCCAGTTCGGTTCGCGCGATCGTGGCCCATTCTGGCCCGGGCCACTGGAGGTGGCTCGCGAGGAAGACCGTGGCCCGGCGTATGCCAACTTCCTCAAGGCGGCCATGGCCCAGCCGATGATCGTCGGCGCGCACTGGTTCCAGTACCTTGACCAACCCGCCAGCGGGCGCCTGCTCGATGGCGAGAACGGGCATCTGGGCCTGGTCGCTGTCACCGATGTGCCCTATGCGGGGTTCATCGAGGTGGTGCGGCGGAGCAATCAGCAGGCGCTCGGGCAGTTGCGCGCGGCGTTGGACCAGCCGTAGGTCCTGATAACCACCCAGCCATCTTCAGTAGGCAAATCGCCCAACTACTGAAACAATGCACCCCTTTGCAAGCCAGGCAGTAAAGAGAGGTAGTCGGGTGCAGATCCAGGGTCACTATGAGCTGAAGTTCGAGGCGGTGCGCGATGCTTTCGCCGCGTTGTTCGAGGATCCCCAGGAACGTGGTGCAGCGTTGTGCATCCAGGTCGGCGGCGAGACCGTGGTCGACCTGTGGGCCGGCAGTGCCGACAAGGATGGCCGCGAGGCCTGGCACAGCGACACCATCGCCAACCTGTTCTCCTGCACCAAGACCTTCACCGCCGTCACCGCCCTGCAGCTGGTGGGCGAGGGCAAGCTCGCCCTCGACGCGCCAGTGGCGCGCTACTGGTCGGAGTTCGCCCAGGCCGGCAAGGAACAGGTTACCCTGCGCCAACTGCTCAGCCACCGCGCCGGCCTGCCGGCCATCCGCGAGCTGCTGCCGGCCGAAGCCCTGTATGACTGGCAGGCCATGGTCGATGCCCTCGCCGCTGAAGCGCCCTGGTGGACGCCCGGCAGCGAGCACGGTTATGCGGCGATCACCTACGGCTGGCTGATCGGCGAATTGATCCGCCGCGCCGATGGCCGTGGTCCGGGCGACTCCATCGTCGCCCGCACCGCCAAGCCGCTGGGCCTGGACTTCCACGTCGGCCTGGCGGATGAAGAATTCCACCGCGTGGCGCATATCGCCCGCGGCAAGGGCAACCCTGGCGATGCCGCGGCCCAGCGCCTGCTGCAGGTGACGATGCGCGAGCCCGAGGCCTTGTCTACCCGGGCCTTCACCAACCCGCCGGCGATCCTCACCAGCACCAACAAGCCCGAATGGCGGCGCATGCAGCAGCCGGCGGCCAATGGCCATGGCAATGCCCGCAGCCTGGCGGGCTTCTATGCCGGCCTGCTCGACGGCAGCCTGCTCGAGTCCGAACTGCTCGACGAGCTGACCCGCGAGCACAGCCTCGGCCAGGACCGCACCCTGCTCACCCAGACCCGTTTCGGCCTGGGTTGCATGCTCGACCAGCCCGAGGTGGCCAACGCCACCTTCGGCCTTGGCGCACGTGCCTTCGGTCACCCCGGCGCCGGTGGCTCGGTCGGTTTCGCCGACCCCGAACATGACGTGGCCTTCGGCTTCGTCACCAATACCCTCGGCCCCTACGTGCTGATGGATCCCCGCGCCCAGAAACTGGTGCGGGTATTTGGCAGTTGCCTTTGATCGGGTAACGCGGGTATTGCCAGGTCCCTTTGACTATCCTCAATGCCAACGCCTGAAGCGTATGGGCAAAATTTCTTTCTATTTCATGGTGTATCGCTGATGTCTTCACATAAAACCTTAGCACTCGCCCTGTGCCTGGCCATGACCGGTTGCGCCAGCCACTCCCCGGACGCCGCAAAGGAAGGTGGCCTGAACTGGTGGCCATTTGGTTCGGACAAGGTCGCTGACAAGGAAGTGAAGGAGGTCGTCGCCGAGAACGTGGCCAAGGCCGACGCCAAGTCCGAAAGCGGCAGCCGCTGGTGGTGGCCGTTCGGCAGCGATGAGAAGAAGGACAAGGTCGCGGCGGTGCCGAAGATCGACCATAAGGCCACGCAGGCCTGGCTCGACCAGTACGAGCCGAAGGTCCGCGAAGCGATCAAGGGCAGCAAGTTCGAGCTGGAGCGCCGCGAGGACTTGCTGGCTGTGACCATCCCGGTCGACAGCTCCTACAACCCTGATCGCCCGAACATGCTGCTGCCCGCGACCCTTGGCCCGATCACCCAGGTCGCCAAGGCCATCGAGACCGATACCAAGACCGCTGTGCTGGTCCTCGGCCACGCCGACACCAGTGGCGCCACGGCCGCCAACCAGAAGCTCAGCCTCGAGCGCGCCGCTTCGGTGTCGGCGATCTTCCGTCTCAGCGGCCTGCAGCGCGACCGCCTGATGCTCAAGGGCATGGGCGCGGTGATGCCGCGTGCCGCCAACGACAGCGCCGAAGGACGTGCCTTGAACCGCCGTGTCGAGCTGCTGCTGACCCCGCAGAACACCATGGTCGCGTTGCTCGCCAAGTACCAGCAGGCCGCCCCGGCGCCGGCTCCGGCGGCGATGGTTGCCACCCAGGACGCCAAGGCCCCGGCCGCCAAACCTGTCGCCAAGGCCGCCGCCAAGCCGGCTGCGAAGAAACCTGCCGCCAAAGCCAAGGCGCCGGCCAAGGCCAGCACCACCGCCAAGAAGAAAGCCGCTGCGGCCAAGCCAGCCGCGAAGAAAGCCGCCACCGACAAGAAAGTCGCCGCCAACAGCCCTGCGAAGACCAACTGATCGTCAAGGAAACGCAGCATGACCCAATCCCTGGCCGATATGCGCCGCGACTACACCCGTGATGGCCTGGCCGAAGCCCAGGCGCCCGGGGAGCCGTTCGCGCTGTTCCACCACTGGTTCGCCGATGCGGTGAAGACCGAGCAGCTCCCGGTGGAAGCCAACGCCATGACCCTGGCCACCGTTGATGCCGAGGGGCGTCCGCATTGCCGGGTGTTGCTGCTCAAGGCGCTGGACGCACGCGGTTTTACCTTTTTCACCAACTATGAAAGTGCCAAGGGGCAGCACATTGCGGCCAACCCTTATGCGGCGATGACCTTTTTCTGGCCGGCGCTGGAGCGCCAGGTGCGGATCGAGGGGCGGGTGGAGAAGGTCACGGCCAAGGAGTCGGACGACTATTACCAGGTGCGCCCGCTGGGCAGCCGGCTGGGGGCCTGGGCGTCGCCGCAGAGCCGGGTGATTGCCGATCGCGAGGAACTCGAAGGCCTGGTCAAGGCCACCGAGGCGCGCTTTTCCGACAGCCAGCCGCATTGCCCGGAGCATTGGGGCGGTTACCGCTTGCTGCCCGAGCGCATCGAGTTCTGGCAGGGGCGGGCGAGCCGCTTGCATGACCGCCTGAACTACCGCCTGGTCGATGGCCAGTGGGCGCGTGAGCGCCTGGCGCCCTGACAAGGCTGGGGCCGCGACGCGGCCCCATCATCAACGATACCCCGCCGCTTCCCGCTCCAGCCACGTCGCCAACTCCTTGCGCCGCACCTTCTCCACCCGCGCCCGTTCCAGCAACTTGAGCATGAAGTCCTGCTTCGCCGGATCCTGCCCGGCCAGCGACAGCGCCAGGTCCCGGTCCATCCAGCGGCGCATGCGCACATACAGCCACCCGTGAAAATACAGCCCGGCGACCGTCACGACGACGACGATGAAGTAATCCATGGCTATCCTTGGTCTCACTTGTAGGCCCGCAAATCAGCCAGCAACGGCTGTACCTGAGCTGAATGAAAACAATTTTATAACGTTTGCGCCGTGACACTTGTCAAGGCGCGGAGTCTAATGGACACCTGTCTTATGGAGATTGTCCCCATGCGTAAATCCGCTTTGCTGCTGGCCAGCTTCACCACCGTGTCGCTGCTGCTGGGCGGCTGCCAATCGTCGCTGACCGGCGACAGCTACTCCCGTGATGAGGCCCGCCGCGTGCAGACCGTGCGCATGGGCACCATCGAGTCCCTGCGTCCGGTGAAGATCGAAGGTACCAAGACGCCAATCGGTGGCGGCGCTGGCGCCATTGTCGGTGGTGTCGCCGGCAGTGCCGTCGGTGGTGGCCGTGGCAGCATTGTTGCCGCAGTGATCGGTGCCGTGGCCGGTGGCCTGGCGGGCTCGGCCGCCGAAGAAGGCCTGACCCGCACGCAGGGTGTCGAGATCACCGTGCGGGAAGACGACGGCAGCATGCGCGCCTACGTGCAGCAAGTGCAGCAGAACGAGATCTTCCGTGTGGGTGAGCGTGTACGCATCATGACGGTCGATGGCACCAGCCGCGTCACTCACTGATAGCACGCTTGAAAAGAAAACCCCGACCGGCTTGGCCGTGTCGGGGTTTCTTTTGTCTGCGAAAGACGATTGGGTTAGTCGTTCAACCCGAGGATATCCCGTGCCACCGCTTCGGCGATGCGAATCCCGTCGACACCGGCAGACAGGATGCCACCGGCGTAGCCCGCGCCTTCACCTGCCGGGAACAGGCCCTTGAGGTTGAGGCTCTGGAAGCTGGCGTCACGGGTGATGCGCAGCGGCGACGAAGTGCGGGTCTCGATGCCGGTCAGTACCGCGTCGTGCAGGTTGTAGCCCTTGATCTGGCGGTCGAAGGCTGGCAGCGCTTCACGGATCGCCTCGATGGCGAAGTCCGGCAGGCTCGGCGCCAGGTCGCCCAGGGTCACACCCGGTTTGTAGGACGGCTCGACGCTGCCCAGCGCGGTGGACGCACGCCCGGCGACGAAGTCACCGACCAGTTGCGCCGGTGCCTGGTAGTTGCTGCCGCCCATCACGTAGGCATGGGCTTCCAGGCGCTCCTGCAGCTCGATGCCGGCCAGCGGGCCACCCGGGTAGTCGCGCTCGGGATCGATACCGACGACGATGCCGGAGTTGGCGTTACGCTCATTGCGCGAGTACTGGCTCATGCCATTGGTCACCACGCGGCCAGGCTCGCTGGTGGCGGCGACCACGGTACCGCCCGGGCACATGCAGAAGCTGTAGACCGAACGACCGTTCTTGGCGTGGTGCACCAGCTTGTAGTCGGCGGCGCCGAGTTTCGGGTGGCCGGCGTACTTGCCCAGGCGCGCCTTGTCGATCAGCGACTGCGGGTGCTCGATACGGAAACCGACCGAGAACGGCTTGGCCTCCATGAACACACCCTTGGCGTGGAGCATGCGGAAGGTGTCGCGGGCGCTGTGCCCCAGGGCCAGCACCACATGGCGCGAATGCAGCTGTTCACCGCTCTGCAGTACCACGCCCGTGAGCTGCTCGCCGTCCACCAGCAGGTCGGTGACCTTCTGCTCGAAGCGCACCTCACCACCCAGGGTGATGATTTCCTCGCGCATCTTCTCGACCATGCTGGTCAGGCGGAAGGTACCGATGTGCGGCTTGTTGATGTAGAGGATCTCGTCGGGCGCACCGGCCTTGACGAACTCTTCCAGCACCTTGCGACCGTGGTGGTTCGGGTCCTTGATCTGGCTGTACAGCTTGCCGTCGGAGAAGGTGCCGGCGCCGCCTTCGCCGAACTGTACGTTGGACTCCGGGTTGAGCACGCTCTTGCGCCACAGGCCCCAGGTGTCCTTGGTGCGCTGGCGCACCTCTTTACCGCGCTCGAGCACGATCGGCTTGAAACCCATCTGCGCCAGCAGCAGCCCGGCGAAAATACCGCAGGGGCCGAAGCCGACCACGATCGGGCGCGCAGGCAGCTCGGCCGGGGCCTGGCCGACGAACTTGTAGCTGACGTCCGGGGCCACGCCGATCTTGGCGTCGTCTTCGAAGCGGCGCAGCAGTTCGGCTTCGTTGCTGGTTTCAAGGTCGATGGTGTAGATGAACAGCAGCTCGCTGTTCTTCTTGCGCGCATCGTAGCTGCGCTTGAACAGGGTGAAGCCGAGCAGTTGCTCATCGCTGATGCCCAGGCGCTGGACGATGGCGGCGCGCAACTCGTCGTCGGAGTGGTCCAGGGGCAGCTTCAGTTCGGTGATTCGTAGCATGGCAGGGTCCAGTATCCCGGCCATGGGCGGCCGGCGGCTTTACACAAACCGCCAAGTATAAGCTGTTAGCCGCCCCGACTGGCAGGATAAAAGCACCCGGTGATCAGAGGTCGCGGGCGCCGCCGTAGTAGGCGCAGCCCTGCAGGGTCTTGCCGTCGATGCGCAGCTCGGCCTTGAGGTGGCGGATGGCGCCGGTGGCGCCATCGACGCAGCGCTGTGGCGCGACCCACAGTTCGACACGCTGGCCGTTGGCCTCGCTGGACAGGCTCAGGCCGCCGCCGGGCAGCGCTTCTTCCAGGTAAGGCAATGGCAGCGGGTCCTGGCCGATGCGGTTGAGCACCATGCCCTTGCCGCTGGCCTTGATGTCCCAGTCTGGCTCATGGCCGCCGGCGCGCAGCGTCAGCTGCTTGAAGTTGGGGTCCTCGCAGCCACTGTATTCGGAGGTTTCCAGCCGGTAGAGGCGGGTCACGTCGAGCTGACCGTCGCTGCCGGCCTGTTTGCTGCCTGCCATGCGCGCGCGGACATCGGCGAACAGTTTGTCACCGGCGTCGTCGGCCAGGGTGGCGGCTTCTTGCAGGATGCCGGTGCCGGCAGCGTCATTGACGATGAAGCGGCGGCTTTCGTTGCACGGTTTGAACAGCAGATGGCCGCCGGCCGCGCTCAGTTCGCCTTGCAGGCGAGTGGTGCCCAGGTTCGGATCGACCGGTTTTTCGGCCAGCATCTGGCAGCCGGCGAACAGCGGCAGCAGGGCGGTGAGCAGCAGGGAAGGGGTGAGGCGCATCAGGCGGGCTCCGGGAGGCTTTGCAAAAGAGCTGGCCACGTTACGCAGGGTGCGCTGGGATCACAAGGGCCTCATCGCGGGGCAAGCCCGCTCCCACGCTGACCATCAGCGCAGCGTGGGAGCGGGCTTGCCCCGCGATGAGGCCCGCGCAGGCGCAGGAAAAAAGGGCCCGAAGGCCCTTTGATCATTCAACCCCCGAGGTAGGCGTCGCGTACCTTCGGGTCGGTCAACAGCGCTTCACCGGTACCCTGCATCACCACCTTGCCGTTCTCCAGCACATACGCCCGGTCGGCGACCTTGAGTGCCTGGTTGGCGTTCTGCTCCACCAGGAACACGGTCACGCCATCGCGGCGCAACTGCTCGATGATGTCGAAGATCTGCTGGATGATGATCGGCGCCAGACCCAGTGACGGTTCGTCGAGCAGCAGCAGTTTGGGCTTGCTCATCAGCGCCCGCCCAATGGCCAGCATTTGCTGCTCGCCGCCGGACATGGTGCCGCCCCGCTGGATATAACGCTCCTTCAGCCGCGGGAACAGTTGCAGGACCTTGTCCAGCTGCTCCTGGTAGTCGCCCTTGTTGGTGAAGAAGCCGCCCATGGCCAGGTTTTCCTCGACGGTCAGGCGGGCGAACACACGGCGGCCTTCCGGCACTACCGCGATGCTCTTGCGCATGATGTGCGAGGACGGCTGGCCGACCAGTTCCTCACCCAGGTACTTGATGCTGCCGCTGCTCGCCTGGGGCGAGCCGCACAAGGTCATCAGCAGGGTGGACTTGCCGGCGCCGTTGGCGCCGATCAGGGTGACGATCTCGCCCTGGTTGATCTCCACGTTGACGCTGTGCAGCGCCTGGATCTTGCCGTAGAAGGTGGAAACGTTCTCGAACTTCAGCATTTACGCCTCCCCCAGGTAGGCCTTGATCACATCAGGGTTGCCGCGAATCTCTTCCGGCGTACCGTCGGCCAGGGGCGTGCCCTGGTTGATCACCACGATGTGGTCGGAAATGCTCATCACCAGCTTCATGTCGTGCTCGATCAGCAGCACGGTCACGTTGTGCGATTCGCGCAGGTAGGCGATGAGGGCCTTGAGGTCCTCGGTCTCCTTGGGGTTCAGGCCGGCGGCTGGTTCGTCGAGCATGATGATCCGCGGTTGGGTCATCATGCAGCGGGCGATCTCCAGGCGCCGCTGCTGGCCGTAGGCCAGGGTGCCGGCGGTGCGGTTGGCGAACTCGGTCAGGTTGACCTTTTCCAGCCAGTACTGGGCACGCTCCATGGCCTCTTTTTCGCTGCGGCGGAAGCTCGGGGTCTTGAACAGGCCGGCGAAGAAGTTGGTGTTGAGGTGGCGGTGCTGGGCGATCAGCAGGTTCTCCAGCGCGGTCATTTCCTTGAACAGGCGCACGTTCTGGAAGGTGCGCACCACACCCTTGCGGGCGATCTGATGGCCGGCCAGGCCCTGGATCGGCTGGCCGTCGAGCAGGATGGTGCCGCCGCTGGGCTTGTAGAAGCCGGTGAGGCAGTTGAACACGGTGGTCTTGCCGGCGCCGTTCGGGCCGATCAGTGCCACCACCTGTTTTTCCTTGACGGTCAGGGCCACGCCGTTGACCGCCAACAAGCCGCCGAAGCGCATGCTCAGGCCGCTGACTTGCAGAATTTCGCGGCTCATCGAGGCAGCTCCATGTGCGGACGTTGCATGGGCAGCAGGCCCTGCGGACGCCAGATCATCATCAACACCATCAGCGCACCGAACATCAGCATCCGGTATTCGCTGAACTCACGCATCATCTCCGGCAGCAGGATCATCACGATGGCCGCGAGAATCACGCCCAATTGCGAACCCATGCCGCCCAGCACGACGATGGCGAGGATGATCGCCGACTCGATGAAGGTGAACGACTCCGGTGTCACCAGGCCCTGACGGGCGGCGAAGAAGCTGCCGGCGAAACCGGCGAAGCAGGCGCCCAGGGTGAACGCCGAGAGTTTGATCACGGTGGGGTTCAGGCCCAGCGCGCGGCAGGCGATCTCGTCTTCACGCAGCGCTTCCCAGGCACGCCCGATCGGCATGCGCAGCAGGCGGTTGATCACGAACAGCGCCAGCAGGGCCAACAGCAGGGCGACCAGGTAGAGGAAGATGACCTTGTTGATCGAGTTGTATTCCAGCCCGAAGAACTCGTGGAAGGTCTGCATCCCCTCGGCGGCGCGGCGTTCGAAGGTCAGGCCGAAGAACTCCGGCTTGGGGATGTTGCTGATGCCGTTGGGGCCGCCGGTCCAGTCGGTGAGGTTGCGCAGGAACAGGCGGATGATCTCGCCGAAGCCCAGGGTCACGATCGCCAGGTAGTCGCCGCGCAGGCGCAGCACCGGGAAGCCGAGCAGGAAGCCGAAGGTCGCGGCCATCAGGCCGGCGATCGGCAGGCACACCCAGAAGCTCCAGCCCAGGTAGTGCGAGAGCATCGCGTAGCTGTAGGCGCCGACGGCGTAGAAGCCGACGTAACCCAGGTCGAGCAGGCCCGCCAGGCCGACCACGATGTTCAGGCCAAGGCCCAGCAACACGTAGATCAGGATCAGCGTGGCGATGTCGACCGCGCCGCGCGAGCCGAAGAACGGCCAGATCAGGGCGACGACGATCAGGCCCATGATCACCCAGCGCTGGGTCTTTGGCAGGGTGAGGAAGTTGGTCACCGAAGGCGGTACCAGCTTACGGTCCGAGCGGCGGCCCATCACCGCACTCCACTGCTTGTCGAACAAGACGCGCAGGAACATCAGCACCGAGCACGCGGCGATGATGCTGATGGTGAACGAGCCCTGGCTGTGGACCACCAGGCTGATGCCATCGATGCTGAGTTTCAGGCCCAGCACCGGGAAGGCCACGGCCCAGACCAGCAAGGCGCTGAAGAACGCCTGTTTGAGATTTCTGTTCATACTTTTTCAACCTCCGGGCGGCCCAGGATGCCGGTCGGCCGGAACAGCAGGACAAGAACCAAAAGACCGAATGCCACCACGTCCTTGTACTGGTCGCCGAAGATGTCGGCGCCGAACGCTTCGGCCACGCCCAGCACCAGCCCGCCGAGCATGGCGCCCGGGATGCTGCCGATGCCGCCCAGTACCGCTGCGGTGAAGGCCTTCAGGCCCACCAGGAAACCGGCGTTGGGGTTGATCACCCCGTACTGCATGCTCAGCAGCACGGCCGCCACCGCCGCCAGCGCGGCACCGATGACGAAGGTCAGGGCGATGATGTTGTTGGTGTTGATGCCCAGCAGGTTGGCCATCTTGATGTCCTCGGCGCAGGCGCGGCAGGCGCGCCCCAGGCGGGAACGGGAGATGAACAGGGTCAGGCAGGTCATGGCGACGAGGGTCACCACGAACACCAGGATCTGCATGTACGAGACCAGCACTTCCTCAGCGCCCCCCGGGCCGAACGAGAAGCTGCCGGGGATCAGGTTGGGGATGGACTTGTCTTTCGAGTCCTGTGATAGCAGGACGGTGTTCTGCAGGAAGATCGACATGCCGATGGCGGAGATCAGCGGGATCAGCCGGTTGCTGTTGCGCAGCGGCCGGTAGGCGACCCGTTCGATGCTGTAGCCGTAGGCACTGGTGACGAAGATCGTGGCGACGAAGGCCACGGTCATCAGGATCGGCAACGAGTGGATGCCCATCATGGCCAGCCCGGCGAGGGCGATGAAGGCCACGTAGGAACCGATCATGTACACCTCGCCGTGGGCGAAGTTGATCATGCCGATGATGCCGTACACCATCGTGTAACCGATGGCGATCAGCGCGTAGGTACTGCCGATGGTCAATCCGTTAACCAGTTGTTGTAGGAAATGGTAGATCTCAGGCATTACAGCGCTCCTAAAAACCTGATTTGCATTTCTCTGGCGGGGGATGACCCCGGCCCCTTGTTCTCGTGGTCTTCGCCACGTGATCTTTTTGCGGGCACGGCCAGGAAACCGCGGGTGACGGTTTTAAGATTTTCAGGTGAACCGGCTCCCGGATCACGGGAATCAGGCTCATGAACCTCGTAAAACAAAGCCCACTGCTCGCACAGTGGGCTTCTCGGTCAGCTATTAGTCACGCAGTTACTGAGGGGAGACTTCGGTCTTCGGCTTGCCGAAGTGCCATTCGTAGACCACGAACTTGAAGTCCTTCAGGTCGCCCTTGGCGTCGTACGACAGGTCGCCGGTCGGGGTCTTGAAGGTGCCGGCGTGGATGGCGGCAGCCACCTTGTCGGTGTCTTCGGACTTGGCGGCCTTGATGCCCTGAGCGATCAGTTCGACTGCCGAGTAGGCCGGGAACACGAACGGACCGCTCGGGTCCTTGCCGTCGGCCTTGATGGCGTCGACGATGGCCTTGTTCTCAGGTGCTGCGTCGAACGATTTCGGCAGGGTCACCAGCAGGCCTTCGGAGGCGCCCTGGGCGATCTGCGAGATGGAGTCGTTACCCACGCCTTCCGGGCCCATGAACTTGGCTTTCAGGCCCTTCTCTTGCGCCTGGCGCAGGATCAGGCCCAGCTCCGGGTGGTAGCCGCCGTAGTAGACGAAGTCGACGTTGTTTTGCTTGAGCTTCTGGATGATCGAGGAGAAGTCCTTGTCACCGGCGTTCAGGCCCTCGAAGACGGCAACCTTGGTGCCTTTGCCTTCCAGGGTGGTCTTGACCGCGGTGGCGATGCCTTCACCGTACTGCTGCTTGTCGTGCAGCACCGCAACGACCTTCGGCTTGACGTGGTCGGCGATGTAGTTGCCGGCGGCCGGGCCCTGGGCGCTGTCCAGGCCGATGGTGCGGAAGATCAGCTTGTAGCCACGGGCGGTGATTTCCGGGGAGGTGGCGGCGGGGGTGATCATGATCACGCCTTCGTCTTCGTAGATGTCGGACGCAGGCTGGGTGGAGCTGGAGCACAGGTGGCCGATCACGTACTTGACGCCATCGTTGACCACTTTGTTGGCGACGGCCACGGCCTGTTTAGGGTCGCACGCGTCGTCGTATTCCTTGGCTTCGAGCATCTTGCCATCGACGCCGCCCTTGGCGTTGATGTCCTTGATGGCCTGTTTGGCGCCGACGAACTGCATGTCGCCGTACTGGGTCACCGGCCCGGTCTTGGGACCGGCGATGCCGATCTTGATGGTGTCGGCGGCAAACGAATGGCTGGCGACTCCGGCCAGAACCATCGCGGCAAACAGCTTGGAAATCTTGATCATAGTGCTCCACTCATTCTGTTGTAATTCTTATAGTCCTGAGGCCAGGGCTACAGACCGGGCGAGATTTGCGGCCTGGCTACGCCAATGCCGTAAGCCCACCTTCCCCCGGAACATGTCCCGGAACTGTACCGGTACAGTGTAGAGCGCTGTCCGAGCGCTTGAAAAGCGGGCGAAAAGCGTCTGTCTCAAGGGGTGTCGCATGGTCGACATAAAGATACAGAAAAGCGCCATCACTTTGCCTGTATTCCCGGCCCGCCCCCACAAGTTCGGGCCTGATCGACCAAATTACGTATTTGAAACCGGGTTTTTCTGCAAAAATGCCGGCCTTTTTTGTTGGCCGATCTTTGCGCAGGTAAACCCATGACTGATCAAGTAAGCACCCTCTATGCCAAACTGCTCGGCGAGACCGCCGTCATCGAGTGGAAAGCCCTGGAGCGTTTCTGGGCCAAGGGTGACCTGATTTGGGTCGACCCCAGCCTCGACCTGATCACCGTTGCCGAGGCGATGGCCGAGAATCGCGGCGAGATCTTCGCCAAGTGGCGCAATGATGGCACTGTCGGGCCGGTCTCCGCCGAGCAGGCGCTCGACCTGCAAACCCGCGATCCAGAGATCTGGGCAGTGGTGGTTTCGCCGTTCATCGTGATCCAGGCGAAGAAAGCGGAATAAGCGTGGGCTTTTTTAGTGCGTGAAAACGCGCAAACGCTCCGCAATGGTGCGCGTTGACGCTCACGTAAGGTGGAAGTTGGTAACAGTGGCGGGGTGATTCGGCGGGGCGGTAACAGTTTACGGGATGCGTAAATGGGGCCGCTTTGCGGCCCCAACTGAATCAGTAGTCCACGCGCCCGGTATGGCTGTTCAGCGAAATCACCCGGGTCTTGCCAATGCGATGCCTGAAGATCTCGCGCAAGTACTTCACCGCCTTCTTCACGCACTCGCGCGACAGGCGGATGTCGTTGATCGAGACGAAGCGGCTCTTGTCGTTGATCAGTTCGCGGTACTTCTTCTCGTACATCGGCTTGATCGCGTACCAGTTGGTGTCGAGGATCTTCGCCGGGTTCTCGAACTCGTTGAGCAGGTCGTCGATGCTGTCTTCGTCGAAGTGCTCGCTGGTGATGAACTCGAGGATCGCGTTGTCCATGGTGTCGTCGAAGCGGTACGGGTTGCGCGCGAAGCAACGCTTGATGAATGCCACGATTAGCGTCAGGAAATCATCCGACAGGCACGGGCTCTTGGCGATCAGGGTGGTCAGCGACAGGTTGGCCGAGGCACCGATCACCAGCGCGTAGCGCTTGAGCGTGGTGTTGGGGAACAGGCTGTTGAGGTGGGTCTTGAGCCGGTTCAGGTCCATGTACGACAGCTTGTAGTCCTTGGGCAAGGATACGATCGACACCACCGATGAACAGTTCTTGAAGAAATGCAGGTCGTGCAGCGCTGCGGCGTCGTAGCCCGAGGCCTGGTACTGCTCCAGCGCGGCGCGGTAGCGGCGC
The DNA here is from genome assembly GCF_047501685.1 of Pseudomonas sp. CAM1A. Taxonomy (NCBI): domain Bacteria; kingdom Pseudomonadati; phylum Pseudomonadota; class Gammaproteobacteria; order Pseudomonadales; family Pseudomonadaceae; genus Pseudomonas; species Pseudomonas sp. CAM1A. The sequence goes on from NZ_JBFNXP010000019.1 coordinate 18,679, forward strand.
GACTCGATCGGCAGCAGGCTGATGCCTTCGATGGCCTGGGTCTGCTTGTTGAAGTGCGGCAGGTCGATGGAGCGGAAGAACAGGTCGTCGATGTCCAGGCGCGGCTGTTCACGCTCGAACACCTTGAACTTGTCCGAGCCCGGCGGCGGGATTTCCGGCACCACGGATTCGGCGTAGGCAATGGCCACGGGGCCGGCCAGGCTCATGAACAGGTCGTTGGCGTCCAGGCGGATGGTCTCGCCGATGTCGATGCCGGCGCGGCGGAAGTAGTTCTGGTCGTAGTCGGTGGTCACCGCCTGCGCCGTGAGGATGTTGAAGATCTGCTGGGAGATGTACTGGTTGGCGTGCTTCTCCATGGCGTTGACGTCGATGTTCTGGATCGTGCCGTCGTCGCTCTCTTCGGCGTAGCGCATGATGTCGTTGGAGATCAGCATCATCGCGTTCCACGGGCGGATACGGCCCATGACGCTGGCCTCGCTGCTGTCTTCGTTGTCGAAGTTGTACGAGAAGTCCCATTCCTCCGACAGGTACTTGCACAACAGGCGCCCGGCGTTGATGTGCAGCGCCTCGGACATTTCGCTGCGGTGATCGGACGCATTGGGCAGTACGCAGATACCGCTGGTGAAGATCGGCTCGAACACGAACGAATGCCCGCTCTTGCCGTCATTCTCGTCGGCCGGCTTGGTATCGAAGGTCTTGTTCATGTACGAGTACTGCTGGGCCAGGCCGAATTCCGAGGCCATGCCCGAGCCGGTGCCGCCGCCGGCACTGAAGATGTAGAAGTACAAGCGCGACTGGTTGGCCTTGATGCCGCAGGAATCGATCAGGTACGAGTGGATCAGCTTCCAGTCGGCGCTGGAGAAGCGCTGGGTGTCCTTGTTGAGGATGATCTTGGCCAGGTACTGGCCGAGGATCGGCGCGTTGCCGGCGCCCCCGGCATGCACCTCGGACAGGTCCATGATCTTCATCTTGCTGTAGTCGCGCAGGAAGCCGCCACGTTCGCCCTTGCGCGAGAAACGGATGCGCCCGGCGATGTCTTTGTCCAGGTCACCGAGCATCACCAGCGGTTCGACCAGGAACACTGGCTTGGCCGCCTTGTTCTGCACCAGGCGCAGGTTCTGGCGGATCCAGCGCGCCGGGCTATAGCCGGCCTCGCCCTTGAAGCGGTCCTCATTGTTGTACTCATTGAGGAAGAAGGTGCGGGCGTTGTACACCAGCTCCGCCACGTCCAGGGCGATGTTCGAGCCGCAGCGACCCAGGCCGATCAGGCACACCGAAGGGAACTGCTGCTCCAGGCGCAGTTGGTCCTCGTCCTCGACGTGCAGGTTGGGCGGGAACACCAGGTCGCGCAGGCCGTCGAGGTTGTCGAGGATGCGCTGGATGTCCTGTTCGGTGAAGTACAGGTACTGTTGCGCCGGCATGCTGCGGGCTGCGGGAAGGTCTCGAGCACTGCCGGCGCTCAGCGAAGTGGGGCTGAGGGTCGGCTCGGGGACCGCATTGGCAGAAGTGTTCGTAGAGGTCATAGTGCGCCATTTGCCTGGTGTGGTTGGCTTCCCGGTGAGGCATGTCATCTCGCCATCACTGAGAAATTTCGCGACTTTATCAGTGCGTCTTTTTCTTGTGCGATAGGGGGTTTCCTTAGTCGGACTAAGGTTTTTCCTTTCGTACCCGCATTGCATCGTCCGTTTGTCACGCTTCTTTAATCTGGAGTCGCTCATGAGTACTGCATTGCCTTCGTTGGGGTTTGCCGGGATCGGCCTGATGGGCCTGCCGATGTGCCGTCGGCTGCTGGCCGCGGGCTATCCGCTGACCGTGTGGAACCGCAGCCCGGACAAATGCGCCGAGCTGGTTGCCGCCGGCGCCCACCTGGCCGGCAGCCCTGCCGAGCTGTGCCAGGCGGCGGACATGGTGCTGCTGTGCCTGGCCGACACGGCGGTGGTACGCGAAGTGGTGTTCGGTGAGCAGGGCATCGCCCGTGGCGGGCGCAGCGGTCAGCTGCTGGTGGACTTCTCCAGCCTCGAGCCGACCGCCACCCGCGAGATGGCGGCGGAGCTGGCGGCCCTGTGCGGCATGGCCTGGCTCGATGCCCCGGTGTCCGGCGGCACGCCGGGGGCCGAGGCCGGCACCCTGGCGATCATGGTCGGGGGCGAGGCGAGCGACCTGCTGCGGGCGCGGCCGGTGCTGCTGACCCTGGGCCAGCGGGTGACGCACATGGGGGCGGTGGGTGCCGGCCAGGTGACCAAGGCATGCAACCAGATGATCGTGGCCTGCAACGCGCTGGTGATCGCCGAGGTGGTGGCGCTGGCCGAGCAGTCAGGGGTCGACGCGCGGCTGATCGCCGAGGCGCTGGCCGGCGGGTTCGCTGATTCGAAGCCCTTGCAGATCCTCGCCCCGCAAATGGCCGAAAGCCGCTTCGAACCGGTCAAGTGGCACGTGCGCACCTTGCTCAAGGACCTCGACAGCGCGGTGAAATTCTCCCGCGAGCAGGGCTCGGCGACGCCGCTCAGTGGCCTCGCCGCGCAACTGATGCGCCTGCACGGTAGCCAGGGTTTTCTGCAAAAAGATCCGGCGACCCTGGTAACGCTGTATCGCAACAAGGACTGAGCTCGCCCGGCTGGCGGTCGAGCCGTTCGAGGATCGGCCGCAGCTCGGCCAGCGGTACCGGCCGGCTGAGCAGGTAGCCCTGCAGGTAGTCGCAGCCGTGACTGGCGAGGAACTCGTGCTGCTCGACAGTCTCTACCCCTTCGGTGACCACTTTCAGGTGCAGGGTATGGGCCATGATGATGATCGCCTGGACGATCTCGCGGTCCTTCTGGCTGCCTGGCACGTCCTGGATGAACGAGCGGTCGATCTTCAGCACGTCCAGTGGTAGCCGCTTGAGGTAGGCCAGCGATGAATAGCCTGTGCCGAAATCATCGATCGACAGCGCCACGCCCTGGGCACGGATGCCCTTGAGCAGGCTGATGGTGTGGTGGATGTCGCCCATCAAGGCATTTTCGGTGACCTCCAGCTCTAGCTGGCGCGGCGCCAGGCCGGCCTGGAACAAGGCCATTTCCACCTCGGTGGCCAGCTCCTCGCGGCCCAGGGTGAGGGCCGAGCAGTTCACCGTGACCTTGAGATCGCCATAGCCATGGCGGTTGAGCTGGGCCAGATCCTCACAGGCCCGGCGCAGCACCCACAGGTCCAGCTCGGCGATCAGGCCGTTGGCTTCGGCAATGCAGATGAAACGGTCGGGGCTGAGTAGGCCATGCTGTGGGTGTTGCCAGCGCACCAGCGCCTCGAGCTTGGCCACCTGGCCGCTGCGCAGGTCGAAAATCGGCTGGTAGTGCACGCACAGGCCGCGCTCTTCGAACAACGCCACACGCAGTTCTTCTTCCAGTTGCAGTTCGAGGGTGGCGCGGGTCTTCAGGCCGTTGTTGAAGAAGTTCAGGCTGTTGCGCCCGCAGCCTTTGGACTGGTACAGCGCCAGGTCGGCGTTCTTCAGCAGTTCCTCGGTGCTCTGGCCGTCGTCTGGGAAGACGCTGATGCCGATGCTGGTGGTCATCACCATACGCCGGCCCGCCAGGTCGATCGGCTCCTTCATGCGCTGCATGATGCGCTGGGCCAGGTGGCGCGCCTCGTCGCGGCTGTTGAGGCTGGTGACGATGCAGAACTCGTCGCCGCCGAAGCGGGCCACCAGGTCCTGGCCACGGGTGGCGGCCTTGATATGGTCGGCGATCACCTTGAGCAGTTCGTCGCCGGCGGCATGCCCGAGGCTGTCGTTGATCCGCTTGAAATGGTCGATGTCGAGGAACATCACCGCCAGCATGCCGTCATGGGCGGCCTGCTCGGCCAGGCGCTCGGCGAAGACCTGGTTGAAGCCGCGGCGGTTGACCAGGTTGGTCAGGGCGTCGTAGTGGGCGGCCTGCTGCAGCGAGGCGCGGGCCTGGTCGAGCTGGCTTAATAGTACGTTGACCCGGCGCAGGTCGTGCTCCTTGCTCTGCAGCTTCTTGTCGGCCAGCGCCGCGCTGATGCTGCCAGCGCTGATCAGCAGGGTGATGACGGCAATGGTCAGCGCCAGCTGCAGGCTGTTGTCGGCCGAAGGCAGGCGCAGCGCGGTCTCGCTGGGGATCACCAGGGTCATCGCCGCCATGCCGGTGAAATGGGTCAGGACGATACCTGCGGCCATCAACAGGCTTGCGCCGTATTTGAGCAGCAGGTGCAAGGTGCCGCTGCCCTTGTTGAAGTAGCGCGCCATCAGCAGCGCCACCAGGCTGGTGAGCACGGCGATGCCGACAGAAGCGAGCAGCAGGCCGGTCTGGTAGTACTGCAGGGCGCTGGTCTGCATGGCGGCCATGCCGGTGTAGTGCATCACACTGATGCCCAGGCCGATGAACAGCGCGGTCTGCAGGTAGTGGCGCAGGCGCATCTGGCTGCGGTTGAGGCTGTTCATCGCCAGCCACGCGGCCAGCAGCGCCACCAGCAGCGACAGGCCGGTCAGCGGGGCGTCGAAATGGATTTCGAGGGGCGCCTGGAAAGCCAGCATGCTGATGAAATGCATGGCCCAGATGCCCCCGGCCAGGCAGCACGCACCGAGCACGCGCCACTGCCTGCGGGCGAAGCGCTCTTCGCATTGGCTCTGGCGTTCGCTCATGTCCAGGGTGGCGAAACAGGCGGCGCTGGCCACGATGAAGGCAAGCAGCACCAGGAAGGGGTTGTGTCGGCAGTCGAGGATGATCTGTCCGGTCGCCGGCAGCTCGGCGAACAATTGCAGTCCCAGCCACTCCATTGCAGGCCTCTTCGTCGAGTCTTCACTCGTCCCCAAAAAGCACGGATGGAGACTGTTCCTGCTGGAGTATAGGAAGGGGTACCTAAGCCTTCCTGATTAATGGCAATTTGATCTCTACCATTTGGATATGAAGGTAATAGCGCAATTGTCTAAACGGATTGCTGCATGGCTCAAACGACCGCGGGGCAAGCCCGCTCCCACGCGCCCCGAGCGGGCTTGTGGGAGCGGGCTTGCCCCGCGATGACCGCTATGGCGATCAACCGGCGACGAGCACCCGGATTGCTTCGAGGCGCAGTGCCGCTTTTTCCAGCGCCGCCAGGCCATCTTCACGCTGCTTGCGCAGGGCGTCGATCTCGCTGTCGCGCACGCTCGGGTTGACGGCTTTCAACGCGGTCAGGCGCGCCAGCTCCTCGTCGGTTTCGGCGGTGAGGCGCTGTTGCGCCTCGGCCATTCGCTCCTCATGCACCGGCAGGACCTTGGCCTCGCCCGCGGCGATGCGCTTGGCCAGCACGTCGCGCTGGGCCTGGATGAACTTGTTGGCGCTGGCCTTGGGCACGCTTTCGAGCTGGTCGTTGAGGGTTTCGAAGGCCACCCGCGGGCCCAGGTCGTTGCCGTTGGTATCGAGCAGGCAGCGCAGCGCGGCCGGCGGCAGGTAGCGCCCCAGCTGCAGGCTGCGCGGCGCCACCACTTCGCTGACATAGAGCAGCTCGAGCAGCACGGTGCCGGGCTTGAGCGCCTTGTTCTTGATCAGCGCCACGGCGGTGTTGCCCATCGAGCCGGACAGCACCAGGTCCATGCCACCCTGGACCATCGGGTGCTCCCAGGTCAGGAACTGCATATCCTCGCGCGACAGCGCCTGGCCACGGTCGTAGGTGATGGTCACGCCTTCGTCGTCACCCAGCGGGAAGCTGGCGTCGAGCATCTTCTCGCTCGGCTTGAGGATCAGGGCGTTTTCCGAGTGGTCCTCGCTGTCGATACCGAAGGCATCGAACAGGGTTTCCATGTAGATCGGCAGGGCGAACTGGTCGTCCTGTTCGAGGATCGCCTCGACCAGCGCCTGGCCTTCGCCGGCGCCACCGGAGTTGAGCTCCAGCAGGCGGTCGCGACCGGTGTGCAGCTCGGCCTCCAGGCGCTCGCGTTCGGCACGGGCCTCGCCGACCAGTTGGGTCCAGCCTTTGTCGTCGCCACCGGCCAGCTGTTGCAGCAGGCGCGGGCCGAACTGATGCTGCAGGGCGTTGCCGGTCGGGCAGGTGTTGAGGAAGGCGTTGAGGCCTTCGTGGTACCACTGGAACAGGCGCTCCTGCGGGCTGTCCTGCAGGTACGGGATGTGCAGTTGAATCGTGTGCTTCTGGCCGATCCGGTCGAGGCGGCCGATGCGTTGCTCGAGCAGGTCCGGGTGGGCCGGCAGGTCGAACATCACCAGGTGATGGGCGAACTGGAAGTTGCGGCCTTCGCTGCCGATCTCGGAACACACCAGCACCTGGGCGCCGAACTCTTCGTCGGCGAAGTAGGCGGCGGCGCGGTCACGCTCGAGGATGCTCATGCCTTCATGGAACACCGAGGCCGGGATGCCGGAACGCACGCGCAGGGCGTCTTCCAGGTCCATGGCGGTCTCGGCGTGGGCGCAGATCACCAGGACCTTGGTGCGCTTGAGCATCTTCAGGGTGTCGATCAGCCAATCGACCCGTGGGTCGAAACGCCACCAGCGCTCGTCGTCGCTGGCTTCGCCCTGGGCCTGGAAGGCCACTTCCGGGTACAGCTCGGCGCGCTCGCCCGAGGGCAGGTCGGCATAGGCCTCGGGATTGGCCAGCGGATAGGGGTGCAGTTGGCGCTCGGGGAAGCCCTGGATCGCCGCACGGGTGTTGCGGAACAGCACGCGGCCGGTACCGTGGCGGTCGAGCAGTTCGCGGATCAGGCGCGCGCTGGCCTGGCTGTCGCCATCGCTGACCGCGGCCAGCAGTGCTTCGCCTTCGGCGCCGAGGAAGCCCTGGATGGTGGCGTGGGCTTTCGGCGACAGGCGACCTTCGTCGAGCAGCTCCTGTACGGCTTCGGCCACCGGGCGATAGTGCTCGCTTTCGGCGCGGAAGGCGGCCAGGTCGTGGAAGCGGTTGGGGTCGAGCAGGCGCAGGCGGGCGAAGTGGCTGTCCTGGCCGAGCTGTTCAGGCGTGGCGGTGAGCAGCAGCACGCCGGGGATCACCTGGGCCAGCTGTTCGACCAGCGCGTACTCGGGGCTGGCCTGCTCTTCGTGCCAGACCAGGTGGTGGGCCTCGTCGACCACCATCAGGTCCCAGCCGGCGGCGAACAGCGCGTCCTGGGCCTTTTCGTCCTCGACCAGCCACTCCAGCGCGACCAGCGCCAGCTGGGCATCCTCGAACGGGTTGCTGGCGTCGCTTTCGATGAAGCGCTCGGCGTCGAACAGCGCGACCTGCAGGTTGAAGCGCCGGCGCATTTCCACCAGCCACTGGTGCTGGAGGTTTTCCGGCACCAGGATCAGCACGCGGCTGGCACGACCGGACAGCAGCTGGCGGTGGATGACCAGGCCGGCCTCGATGGTCTTGCCCAGGCCCACTTCGTCGGCCAGCAGTACGCGGGGGGCGATGCGGTCGGCCACTTCACGGGCGATGTGCAACTGGTGGGCGATAGGCTGCGCACGCACGCCACCCAGGCCCCACAGCGTGGAGAGCATCTGCTTGCTGGTGTGCTGCAGGGTGTTGTAGCGCAGCGAGAACCACGACAGCGGGTCGATCTGCCCGGCGAACAGGCGGTCGCTGGCCAGGCGGAACTGGATGAAGTTGGACAGCTGCGTTTCAGGCAGTGTGCGCGGCTGGTTCTGCGGGTCGATGCCGTGGTAGACCATCAGGCCGTCGATGTCCTCGACCTCCTGCACGGTCAGCTTCCAGCCTTCGAAATGGGTGATCAGGTCGCCTGGCGAGAAACGCACGCGGGTCAGCGGCGCATTGCGTAGCGAGTACTGGCGGGTGTCGCCCGTGGCCGGGTAGAGCACGGTCAACAGGCGGCCATCCTGCGCCAGGATGGTCCCAAGACCGAGCTCGGCCTCGCTGTCGCTGATCCAGCGTTGCCCCGGTTGATACTGCTGCGCCATACTGCCAAAACTCCCGCGATGAAAAAGCTGGCCATGTTACCGGATCGGCTGCGCCAGACCAAAGAATCTCAGTGAGTCTAGCGTGTTCATCGACGAACACCCGTCACGAGGGCCATGCGCCAACATGTTTGCCAAGCACTGCTGGTTGAACGTCACCTTGGGCCTGGGCAGCCTGGCGCTGCTGGCCGCCTGCGAACAGAAAAGCTTCGAGATCCTGCCGCCGATCCCGGTCGAGCAACTGGAAGTGCTCGGCGTGCAGACGCCGATCAAGAGCGTGCATTTCCATGACCGCGAGGGCGAGGGCCTGCTGGTGCTGAGCCGGGTCGACGGCCAGGCCACCGACCCCGATACCGAGGAGGAAGTCGACAAGGTGGTGCTCAAGGCCACCCTGTATGGCCGCGCCGCCAGCGCCGATGTCTTCAAGCCGCGCTGGCAGATCGAGCAGGAGACCACCTGTGCCGGCCTCGATCTCGACGTCGACTTCTATACCGATGTCAGTGATGTCGGCGACCTGAACAAGGACGGGGTCGCCGAAGTGACTGTCGCCAGCCATGCCTTCTGCGGCGGCGGTATCGATCCCCACGACATCGCCATCGAGATGCGTGAAGGCCAGGCGATCTACACCATCACCGGCCAGTCGCTGATCAGCCCGCCCGGTGAAGACCCGTTTGGCGGCGAGCGCGAAGACAGCGCCTCGTTGAAGAACGCCCCGCCAGGTGTGCGCGAACATATGGATGCGGTCTGGCAGCAGGTCTACAAGCGGCCGTGGAGCGAGTCGAGCCCTCCATCCGACGACCCGGACGAAGACGCCGAGTAGGCCCGCGCTATACTCCAGCCCGATGCGGCGTTGTGACACGCCGCACACCTTCGACCGCAGGCATTCAAGGCGGCGCGCCACCAGCCGACAACAAGGCTACAGGAGACCTCCCATGCTGCCGCCGATCATCCCGCTCAGTGCCGCCCCCGTGACCTCGCAACACGACCCGGTCAAACCACCGCCGACCATTCCACCGGTGGTACCCACGCAGCCGACCTCCAGCGACGGCACCATCGACCTGAAGAATCATCGTGATCCCGAAGAGCAGGCCTTGCTGCTGCGTGACGAGCAACGCCGCCAGCAAAAGAGGCGCAAGCAGGCTGAGGGCGATCGTTACGAGGCGGTGCCGGGCGAGGAACTCAATGCCGACAACACCGTGCCGGTGGCGCCGATGGGCGAGCGCACGCGCCAGGGGCTGCTGGTGGATATCGAAGTCTGACTGGGCTCTGTACGAAATGTATCTGCACTCGCCCATACTGCGTTGAAACGGGGCTCGGAATGCTCATGTACTCCAGTACACTGCGCTTCCTCCCCCCGTTTCGCCTTGTCTGGCCTTCGCGCAGACACATTTCGTACAGACCCTAGTCAGCGCCCCGGCAAGCCTTCATCATTAAGGCCTCTGCTGTCCGTCGAGCCCACCATGAGCCAAGACAAACTGATCGACTTCGGCGCCGAACGCGCCAAACGTATCCACGACCTCAATGACAAGCGCCTGGACGACATGCGTCAGGCCTTCGAGCAGGCCATGCCTCTGGGGCAGGCCAAGAAGAAAAAGCCCAAGGGCAAACCGAAGAAGCGCTGAAACTTGATGCAGGTCAACCCTGCACCCGCCTTCCGCGCCCGGCTCCGGGCGCCATTGACTCCGGTCAATTTTCCCCCTCCTCGCATTGGTTACCTTGCACCCATCGGATGACGGCACATCAAGGGAGGAGCCGACATGTTCTTCGACAACGTGGTTATCGCCGGGGTGGTAACAGTCGGGTTGATGTTGGCCTTCTTCGCCGGTCTGGGCATTTTCATCTGGAAGGACTCGAAAAAGCGCAACCAGCGCTGATCCTTCCCGATACACGAGCACGCAAGGCATTTAGGGCGACTTCGGTCGCCCATTTTTTTTGCCTGCGGAAATTTGACTGCTTAGATGATTAGCTAGCTAATTAATCGTTTCCGCTTTATCCTCCCTCCTGTTGTCTATCTTTCTTCCTATTACCCCCTGCGCGCCCAAGGTCCGTTTCGTGCCCATCACCCTCCAGGCCCTGTTTGCCCCCAGCAGCCTCGCCCTCAAGTTCGCCATCAAGACCTTGCTCGGTGGCGGCCTGGCGTTATGGCTGGCGATGCGCTGGGGCCTGGAGCAACCGGCATGGGCGCTGATGACCGCCTTCATCGTCGCCCAGCCGTTGTCGGGGATGGTGGTGCAAAAGGGCTTGGCGCGGTTGGCCGGCACCCTGGTCGGCACCTGCATGTCGGTGGTGTTCATCGGCCTGTTCGCCCAGACCCCGTGGCTGTTCCTGCTGACCCTGGCCTTGTGGCTGGCCCTGTGCACCGCCGCCTCGACCCAGCTGCGCAGCGCCTGGGCCTATGCATTCGTGCTGGCCGGCTACACCGTGGCGATCATCGCCCTGCCGGCGATCGACCACCCGTTGCAGGTTTTCGACCAGGCCGTGGCGCGCTGCACCGAGATCTGCCTGGGCATCGTCTGCGCCACCGCGACCAGCGCGCTGCTCTGGCCGATGCGTGTGGAGCAGCAACTGGCCGGCCAGGCTCGCCAGGCCTGGCACAACGGCCTGCAGGCAGCCAGCGCCATGCTCGGCGGCGAAGACGAGGCACACAGCGGTTTGCTCGACAGCCTTGGGCGCATCGTCGCCATCGATGCCCAGCGCGAACATGCCTGGTTCGAAGGCAGCCGCGGCCGCCAACGCGCGCGGGCGATCAGCGGCCTGAGCCAGACACTGATGGTGCTTTTGCGCATCTCACGCTCGGTGCGCAGGCAGTGGCGCCAGCTTGACGAGGGCGAAGCCAGGCATCTGGCGCCATGGCTGGACGAGGTGCGCGCGCACCTGGCCAGCCCCGACCAGCCCAGCTTGCTACTGTTGCGCCAGCGCGTCTGGGACGCTGCCCACGACGAGCGGATCAGCCCCGCCGAGCATTACTGCCTGGCGCGCCTGAGCTTGCTGCTGGACTACACGATGGCGTGCACCCAGGCCCTCGACGACGTCGAGCAGGGGCGGGCGCCGAGGCAGGCGACGCAGAGCCTGGCAACCCATCGCGACCTGTCCCTTGCCCTGCTGTTCGGTTCGCGCAGCGCCCTGGCCTTCCTGGCCATGAGCAGTTTCTGGCTGGCCACGGCCTGGCCATCGGCGCCCGGCGGCCTGGTACTCACCTGTGTGGTCTGCAGCCTGTTCGCCAGCCGCGAGAATGGCGCGCAGATCGGCCTGAGTTTCCTGCGCGGCATCCTCCTGGCCATTCCGATGGCGTTCCTGGTGGGGCAGATCCTGCTGCCGCAATGGAGCAGCTTCGCCATGCTCTGCCTGGGCATGGGCGTGCCGCTGTTCTTCGGCGCCCTGGGCATGGCCCACCCGCGTACCGGGGCGACCGCCACTTCTTATTGCCTGCACTTCATCGTCCTGGTGGCGCCGCTCAATGCCATGCATTTCGATGTGGCGAGCATGCTCAACAGTGCCCAGGCCATGCTGCTGGGCGTGGGCGCCGCGGTCTTGGCGTTCCGCTTGCTGGTGCTGCGCCACCCGGCCTGGCTTGGCCGGCGCCTGCGCGCGGCCACGCAAGGCGACCTGGTGCGCCTGACTCGGCGCGACCTGCGTGGCGCTGACAGCTGGTTTGGCGGGCGCATGGCCGACCGCCTGATGCAGCTGGCGCGGCATGCCAGCGAATTGCCCGAAGCCGAGCGCAAGCGCTGGGACGATGGCCTGCACGGCCTGGATATCGGTGACGAACTGGTGCACCTGCGCATGTGCCTGGCCGTGGCCAAGGCACCGCTGGGCAATGCCGAGCGCCAGTACCTGCAGCAGTTGCAGGCGGTACTCGCCAGCGGCCCGGCGCCGGGGCGTGGCCAGCGCCTGGACGCTGCCAGTGAACAGTTCATCGAGGCCCTGCGCCGCCAGCCGCCGAGTGACCCGCTGCGCCTGGCCATCGGCGCGGTGCTGCAATTGTGCAAGAGCTGGGGCAAGTGGTGCCGCTGGCAGGAGGAAGCCCATGGGGTTGCGTGAGTGGGCACTGGGCGGCGTGCTGCTCAGCCCGTTTCTGATCTATGTGTTGCTGGCGCTGCTGCTCACCGGGCTGTTGCGCTTCGTCGTGCAGGCTACCCCCCTGGGGCGCTGGATCTGGCACGAGGCGTTGTTCGACGCGGCGCTGTTCGTCTGTGTGCTGTATGGAGTGGTGCGCCTGTCAGGCCCTTTGTAAGGAGTAAGTCCATGCGTACAGTCGTACGTAGCCTGGTCACCCTGTGTGTGGTGATCCTCGCTGTTTTTGCCGGCTATCAACTGTGGCAGTACTACATGCTCACACCCTGGACCCGAGATGCCCGGGTGCGTGCCGACGTGGTGGTGATCGCCCCCGACGTGTCGGGCTGGGTCAGCGCGTTGAAGGTGCATGACAACCAGCAAGTGAAGGCCGGCGACCTGCTGATGAGCATCGACCGCGAACGCTTCCAGGCTGCCCTGGACCAAGCCACCGCCGTGGTCGAGACGCGTACCCAGCAGTTGCGCCTGCGCGAGCGCGAGGCCGCTCGGCGCACCGCATTGGGGCCGGAGGCGATCAGTGCCGAGTTGCGCGAGAATGCCCAGATCAACGCCGCTGTCGCCCGCGGCGAACTGCATGAGGCCGAGGCCCAGCTGCAAGTGGCGAAGATCAACCTGGCCCGCAGCGAGGTACGCGCCCCGCGCGGTGGGCATATCACCAACTTGCGCCTGGCCGAGGGCAATTTCGTCAACACCGGGCAATCGGTGATGGCGCTGGTGGACGATGCCACTTTCTATATCCAGGCGTATTTCGAAGAGACCAAGCTGCCGCGGATTCGCGTCGGCGACCCGGTCAAGGTCTGGCTCATGGGGGCGGGCGATGCGATGCAAGGGCAGGTGGAAAGCATCAGCCGGGGGATCACCGATCGTAACTCGACGCCCGATGGGCAGTTGCTGCCCGAGGTGGAGCCAACGTTCAATTGGGTGCGGCTGGCGCAGCGCATACCCGTGCGCATCCGCCTGGACCAGGTGCCCGAGGGCGTGACCCTGAGCGCCGGCATGACGGCTAGCGTGCAGGTGCATGAAACGCCTTGAGGGGGCAGGCCAGCTCCCCTGGGATTGCACATGACGTGAGGCCGGCGCGGTCGGTGTGGGAGCCGGCTTGTCGTGGCGACGAACCGCGGCGAAAGGGGCGCATCGCGCCCCCGGTACTGCGGTCTCACGGTTGCTGAGCGGTCGCCGCCAGCACGATTTCGCGAATGCACACCTGTTGCGGCTGCTGGTAGGCCCAGACGATCGCCCCGGCGACATCTTCCGCCGACAGCACCACGCCGCCCATGTCATTGGCCTTCCAGGCCTCGTAGTCGCGCTTGATGCTTTCGTTGGTGGTATGCCCGAGCAGCTCGGTCTCCACCGCGCCCGGCGCGATGGTCACCACCCGCACATTGTGCGGCGCCAGCTCCTCGCACAGGTTTTCCGACAACCCGTGCACGGCGAACTTGCTGCCTACATAGGCCACATGGTTGGGGAAGGTCTTGCGTCCGGCCACCGAGCTGACGTTGATCAGGGTGCCATGGCGCCGCTCGACCATCCCGCCGACCAGCGCGTGCACGCCGTTGAGCAGGCCTTTGACGTTGATGTCGAACATGCGCTCCCATTGTTCCGGGTCCTGTTCGTGCATCTGCCCCAGCAGCATCACCCCGGCATTGTTCACCAGGGCATCGGCCGGCCCGTATACGGCTTCGGCCTCAGCCACTGCGGCCACCAGCGCCGCGCGGTCGCGGATATCCACGGCGCGGCACAGGCAATCGGGCAACGCCAGCGCCTCCAGGCGATCCAGGCGGCGGGCGATCAGCAGCAGTGGATGGCCCGCGGCGGAAAAGCGTTGGGCGGTGGCGGCGCCGATGCCGGAGCTGGCGCCGGTGATAATGATCAGGGGTTTGTTCATGGTTGCCTCCCAGGCATAATCGCTTTCGATGGCCATGATTCTAGATAGCCCTTTCGGCCATGAAAAACGGCTTATTTCTCTAGCTGGCATCGGTTCTATCTATGGATATCCGTCATCTCAAGGCATTCATCGCGGTCTTCGAAGCGCGCAACATCACTGTAGCCGCCCAGCGCCTGTGCGTGGCGCAACCGACCTTGTCGGTGACCATCCGCCAGCTGGAAGATGACCTGGGCGCCGAGCTGTTCCTGCGCCAGGCCCGTGGGGTCGAAGTCAGCGAGCAGGCCCGTGAGCTGTATCCCCAGGCCTGCCGCATGGTGGCCGAAGCCGACGCGCTGCGCCTGCGCTTTCGCCAGGGGCAGGAGAGGGTGCCTTTGGCCCTGGGCATCGAGGCGGACATCGCGCCGGCCCAGGTCGAGGCTTGCGTGCGCCTGGCCAGTCAGGCGGTGGCGGGCCTGCAATTGACCTTGCTTGAGGGGTGCGACGGGGATGCGCGGCTGGCCGACGAGGCCCAGCGCTGCGAGGACGAACTGTTCCTGCCGTTGTGGGAGGAGGCCTTCGTGCTGGTAATGGCGACCGGCAGCCAGCCGGACGGGCGCTGGATCACCTGTCCGCAGCATCCTTCGCACCAGCGCCTGATGGGGTTGTACGGCGAAGGCGAGCAGGTTGGCCAGGCCGGTTCGTTGCAACTGGCGCTGGCCATGGTCGCCGCCGGGCTGGGCGCGGCATGGTTGCCGCAGTCCCTGGCCGAGCGCTGTCCCGGGGTCTACTGGCGGCCCGGCAGCGGCCTGGCACTGCGGCGCCGGGTCGGCTTGTGCATCAGCCATGAGGCTTTGTCACTCCCTGCCGTCGCTGCGCTGCACCAGGCCTTGAACCGAGCTTGAGCGCATTGCCCAGCGTGCGCCTCAGAGGAACATGCCCCCCGACACTTCCAGCCGCTGCCCGTTGATCCAGCCATTGCCATCCTCCAGCAACAAGGCAATCGCCGCGCCGATATCGTCGGGCAGGCCGACCCGGCCCAGCGCAGTGTTGCCAGCGATGTAGTCATTGACCTGCTGGTTGTCACGCACCACGCCCCCGCCGAAATCGGTCTCGATGGCGCCCGGCGCGAGAATGTTCACCCGGATGCCGCGCGCGCCCAGCTCTTTGGCCTGGTAGCGGGTCAGTACTTCCATGGCGCCCTTCATGGCCGCATAGGCGGCATAGCCAGGCAGGGCGAAGCGGGTCAGGCCGGTGGAGATGTTGACGATGCGTCCGCCGTCGGCCAGCAGCGGCAGCAGGCGCTGGGTAAGGAAGAACGGGCCTTTGAGCTGGATGTTCAGCAACTGGTCGAACTGCGCCTCGCTGGTCTCGCTGAATGGCACGTTCAGGCCGATACCGGCGTTGTTTACCAGGAAGTCCAGCTGACGGCGGCCGAACTGCTGTTCGAGGGTGTCGCCCAGACGCTCGGCGAAACTTGCGAAGCTGGCGCTGTCGCTGACGTCCAGTTGCAGCATGGCGGCGCGCACGCCGGCCTGCTCCAGCGTGGCCGCCACGGCGCGCGCTTCGTCGGCCTTGCTGTGGTAGGTGCCGATGATATCGATGCCACGGGCGGCCAGGTGTTCGGCGGTGTTCTTGCCCAGGCCGCGGCTGGCGCCGGTGATCAGTGCGATCTTGCGAGTCATGTCGGATACCTCGTTGTGGGTGGCTGTTGCTGATAGGTTATTGATCGGCTATAGGCTGTTAAATCCTAGGATTCCGGAAATACTGTTCGTATCAATCGGACAATGAGGATGGGTATGAACAAGCTGGATCTGCTGCGTACCTTTGTCAGGGTCAGCGAACTGAGCAGCTTCACCCTGGCCGGCGAAAGCCTGGGCCTGCCGCGCTCGACGGTCTCCGAACAGGTGCGGGCGCTGGAAAACCTGCTCGGCACGCGCTTGCTCAACCGCACCACGCGCCGGGTGCGCACGACCCAGGACGGCGCCTTGCTGTACGAGCGCAGCAAGGACCTGTTGTCGGGCATGGACGAGATCGAGAGCCTGTTCAGCGCCGACGACGCCGAACTGGCCGGGCGCCTGCGCATCGACCTGCCGACCATGATGGCGCGACGGGTCATCGTGCCGGCGCTGCCGCAGTTTCTCGAACGTTTCCCGCGCCTGGACGTCGAGATCAGCTGCACCGACCGCCAGGTCGACCTGCTCCGCGAAGGTTTCGACTGCGTGATGCGCATCGGCGCGCTCAGCGACCTGGACGTGGTGGCGCGCCCGGTCGGGCGCCTGAGCATGCGCAACTGCGCCAGCCCCGCCTATCTGCAGCGCCATGGCGTGCCTTGCAAACTGGAGGACCTGGACAGCCACCGGCTGGTCCACTACGTGCGCAACCTCGGCGCGCGCAGTGCCGGGTTCGAATACGAGCAGGGCGGCGAGCTGCGCTTCCAGGCCATGACCGGCGTGGTCACGGTGAACAACGCCGAAGCCTATTCCGCCGCCTGCCTGGCTGGGCTCGGCCTGATCCAGGTGCCGGCGGTAGGTGTCGATGAACACCTGCGCGCGGGTGAACTGGTGTCGCTGCTCGAGCCCTGGCAGGCGCGGGCCATGCCAGTGTCGCTGTTGTATGCGCGGCAGCGCCATGTGCCGCGCCGGGTGCAGGCGTTCATGAACTGGCTGGCGGTGCTGCTGGAGTCGCAGGTCGATTCTTCGGCAGGCGAAAACTGAACAGCGTGCCGGCCTCGGCACTGGAGGTCACCTCCATGCGGCCGCCGTGGGCCAGGGCGATCTGCTTGGCGATGTACAGCCCCAGGCCCAGGCCGGGCTGGGGGGCGCCGGAGATTGGCCGGCTGAAGGGCTCGAACAGCAGGGGCAGGGTTTGCGGGGCGATCGGCGTGCCCTGGTTGTGCACGCTCAGGTCGAAGGTATCGTCGCTGAGGGTGGCGCGCACGGTCACCGGGCCTTGTGGGTCGCCATGAAGAAGGGCATTGGCGATCAGGTTGGACAACAGTTGCGTGATCCGCTCGCGGTCACACAGCAGCCCGCCGACCTGGCCGATGTCGAGGATGATGCGCCGCTGCGGGTGCACGCGCTGCAGCTCGGAGGCCACATGGCCGAGGGCGTCCGGCAGGTCGGGGCAGGGCTGCAGGTTCAGTGGGATCCCGGCACCAAGGCGGCCACGGGCGAAATCCAGCATGTCGCGCACCAGCTCGGTGGCTCGCTGGCCGCAGGTGAGGATATGCAGGGCGATGGCCCGTTGCTTGTCGTCCGTCAGGCGCTGGCTGAGCAGTTCGGCACCGGCGGTGATGGCGAACAGCGGGTTGCGCAAATCGTGGCCGAGCACGGCGATGAACTGCTCGCGGACCTCGGCCATGGCCCGCTCTTTGTGCAGGGCGCGTTCGGTGCGCTGGGCGCTTTCCTCACTTTCGATCTGGATGGCCAGCAGGCGGGCGAACGATTCCATCATCGGCTGGATTGCCGTGCCCTTGAGCGACGTTGGCTTGGCGTCCAGGGCACAGATGGTACCGAAGAAGCTGCCGTCGGTACGTAGCACCGGAACCGAAATATAGCTTTCGAAGCGGTACTGGCGCGGGGCGTGGTGACGGCAGTACTGCTCGTCCTCGCTGGCCTTGTCGATCACGATGGTCTGGCGTGTGCTGCGGATTTCGTGGCACAGCGTGGAGGCGACCTCGAGTTCGCCGCCTACCTCGAGGCCGAATCCCAGGGTGTCGAGCACCGCGCAGGCGGTCCAGCTGCTTTCGGTCACCCGGGCCACGGCGGCAAAGCGCAGGCCAGTGGTCTCGCAGATCACCTGGAGGATGGCCGGCACGGCGTTGATGCGGCCAATGATGGCAATGTCGGCGGTGACGGCCTGGGTCATGAGGGGCGGATCCGATAACAACGAAAGGGCTCGAAAATCCAGTCTAGCGGGCCTTGGCGCGAGGGGTGAAAAACCTTGGCGAACGGTCTGGCACTTGGGTTAGGCTGGCACTTGCGCGTTGCCCGCCAGAGGCGACCGCCCCCTCTGCGTGCGTCACTTCCGAATTCTTTGCGAGGTTACGCCATGGCCATTACATCCCAGGACATCTGCATCGCCGCCGACCAGCTCAAGGGCTTCGTTGGCTTTCACGGCAAGCGCGGCACCCATATCGTGCGGTTTTCAGAGGACGCGTTCGGCATGGACGTGGCCGACGCCAGCATCACCCCCTGCAGCGAGTTCGTCTGGCGGCCCGAGGCCGATGCACGCATGGCGCTGTGCCGGGAGCGCCTGGCGTTGCTGCTGGAACAGCATGTGGACGATCGGTTGAACATCGGCGAGCCATTGCGCATCTACCTCAACCGTACCGACTTGCCCGAGATCGTGGCTGAGCGCAACCTGCGCTGAATCCCGTGGCAGTGCGGTCAGGACGCATCCTGGCGAACTTCGCGGTTCGCCAGCAGCGCCTCGAACCCTGCCCGGTCCACGGGCTTGCTCAGGTAGTAGCCCTGCACCTCGTGGCACTGCTCCTTGTCCAGCGCCTTCAACTGCTGCTCGGTCTCCACGCCCTCGGCGGTGACCGTCAGCCCCATGGCCTTGCCCAGGTTGATGATCGCCTGGACCACGGCCCGGTCATTGCCGCTCTGGCTGCTCAGCCCGGCGATGAAGCGCTTGTCGATCTTGATGCTGTCGAAGGGGTAGGTGCGCAGGTAGCCCAGTGACGAGTAGCCGGTGCCGAAGTCGTCCATGTTCAGGCGCACGCCCAGTTCCTTGAGCGCGAGCATGGTGCCCAGGGCGCCTTCGATGTCGTTGAGCATCACGTTCTCGGTGATTTCCAGCTCCAGGCGCTGGGCCGGGAAGCCGGTGTCGAGCAACACCTGGCGCACATCGGCGACCACATCGCTGCGGGAGAACTGCGCGGGCGACAGGTTGACCGAGACCAGCAGCTCTTCAGGCCAGTCACGGGCATTGCGGCAGGCTTCTTCGAGCACCCAGCGACCCAGCGGGACGATCAGGTCGCTCTGTTCGGCCAGCGGAATGAAAGTATCCGGCCCGATCAGCCCTTCCTGGGGGTGCTCCCAGCGCAAAAGGGCTTCCACCGAAACGATGCGCAGGTCGTCCAGGCGGTAGCGCGGCTGGTAGTGCAGTACGAACTCGTGCTGCTTGATCGCCCGGCGCAGGTCGTTTTCCAGCTGGCGGCGGTACTGGATCTGCTGGTTCATCTCCGGCGAGAAGTAACGCCAGGTGTTCTTGCCGTCGGCCTTGGCCTGGTACAGGGCGATGTCGGCGCAACGGATCAGTTCGCCGGCATCGTAGCCCTGGGCCCGGGTCTGGGCGATGCCGATGCTGGCACCGATGTGCAGCTGGTGTTCCTCGAAACCGATGGGCTGCTGCAGCAAGTCGAGCAGGCGCGCGCAGAAACGGTCGATCTCGCTGCGGTTGTCCAGGCCGTGCAGGGCCAGGACGAACTCATCGCCACCCAGGCGGGCAACCAGATCATCGTCGCGGGTGGTATCGCGCAGGCGGCTGGCCACTTCCTGCAACACCGCGTCGCCGGCAGGGTGGCCGAGGGAGTCGTTGATCGGCTTGAAGCTGTCCAGGTCGAGCAGCAACAGCGTGAGGGGCGGCGAGTCACTGCCGCGCAGCAGGGCTTGTTCGAGGTGGCGCGACAGTTTGTTGCGGTTGGCCAGGCCCGTCAGGGCGTCGTGCATCGACAGGTGCTGGATGCGGGCATGGGCGGCAACCTCGTCGGTGATGTCGCTGGCGGTGCCGCGAAATCCGGCGAGCTTGCCCTCATAGATGATCGAGCGCGCCGACACGCGGCAGTAACGGTTCTGCCCGGTGGCGTCATCGTAGTTGCAACGCAGGTTGGCCAGTTGCTGCGTGTCGCTGTCGGCCTGATTGTCGAGCCAGGGCAGCAGGGGCGTGGTGTCGCAGGCCAGCAATTGGTTGAGCGGCTGGCCGAGCCAGTCTTCGATGCGGTAGCCGGTGACGCTGACGAAGCGCTGCGACAGGTAGGTCAGGCGGTGATGGCGGTCGGTTTCCCAGATCCAGTCCGATGCGGCTTCGGCCACTGCGCGAAAGCGCTGTTCACTGGCTTCCAGGGCGCGGTTGCTCTGCTGCAATCGCAGCAGGCTTTCATCTATTGCCCGGGAACTGCGCAGGGCGTGGCGGAACAGGTAGAGCAGTACCAGGCCAAGCACCAGGAACACTGCCAGCAGCGGTGGCAGGAAGGCATGGAGCAGTTGGCGGCCCGGCAGCGGCGTGTTCCAGGCCAGGTGGTAGCCGGTTTCACCCAGGGCGATCTGCGGTTGTCCGGCCTGGGCGGCGTCGTTCTTCTCCAGGCGCATGCCGGTCAGGCCTGCGCCCTTGCCCAGCACGGCGAGCTTGGCCTCGGTCAGCTGGTCGACGAATATCATCACCGGCGCCTGTTTTACATCTGCCTCGGTCACTTCCTTGTCCGGGCGTACTGCCGCAGCGCTGAGCACTGCGGGCCAGCCGTTGAAGCGCACGAAATGGGTTACCTGCTCGCGGGCCGGTGCTGCCCTGCGCGCCGCGTCGATGATCGCCGCCAGGGGGCTGTCGATATGGGCGCTGGCCGGCGAGTCGGTGGGTTTGCCCTTGAACAGGGCATAGGTGGTACGACCATTCTCGACCACGAACACGCCTTCGTAGCCGCTGGCGCTGTACAGCGATTCGCCGACATTTTTCTCGTCATAGGCCCACTGCCAGTCGACCTTGCCTACCAGATGTTCGTAGGCGACGTCCCAGACGGCGTAGCTGGAGAGGAACTGGCGCGAGGCCACCAACCGCTGCTCCAGCGCCTGGGTGGCCTGGAAGGTGCTCTGTTCCTGCGCCTGGCGGTCCAGCGTGGCGGCGATGTTGAACAACGCCACCAGGGTGAACACGCAGGCGAGCCCGAA
The DNA here is from genome assembly GCF_047501685.1 of Pseudomonas sp. CAM1A. NCBI lineage: Bacteria > Pseudomonadati > Pseudomonadota > Gammaproteobacteria > Pseudomonadales > Pseudomonadaceae > Pseudomonas > Pseudomonas sp. CAM1A. The sequence continues at coordinate 39,372 of NZ_JBFNXP010000019.1, forward strand.
CAGCGCGCAGAAGCCGCCGACCAGGCGGCGCACTTGCAGGCGCGAGGTGGGGCTGGAGGGTGAAAGGTCGACGTTCCTGTCCATGTACGGGCGACTCCTTCGACTGCTGTCTGCGCCCGAGGCCTGGGCGAAGGTTCAGTCAGGATAGGCCAGCCTGAGCGTGGCGGCCTCGCCGCGAGCGAAATTGACCTGGTCGCGACCCTGGTGCTTGGCGGCATACAGGGCCTTGTCGGCCTGGTCCAGCCAATGCTCGGGCGAGGCGAGGTCGGGTCGAAAGTCGGCCAGGCCGATGCTCAGGCTGATGCGCAAGCCCGGCAAGTGCGGGTTGCGGTAGGCGGCCACGCGTTCGCGCAGGCGCTCCATGGCCTGGCAGGCCTGGGCTTCGTGGGTGCCGGGGAGGATCACGCAGAACTCGTCGCCGCCATAGCGCCCGGCCAGGTCATCCTCGCGCAGGGTGCGCGTGATCTCCTGGCTGAGCTGGCGCAGCACGCAGTCGCCGACCACATGGCCGTAGGTATCATTGATGGTCTTGAAGTGGTCGATGTCGATCAGCGCGATGACCGCCGGCAGCCGTTGCTGCTGGCAGATCTGGAACTTGAGCAGCAGCAGGTCTTTCCACGAGCCATGGTTGAGCAGGCCGGTGAGGCTGTCGGTTCGGCTCAGGGCGCTGAGGCGGCGCTTGTGTTCGGTCAGCTTGATCGCCAGCTGATAGCACACCCAGCCCAGGGCCAGGGGGTAGAAGGTCAGCATCGGCAGGCAGGCGAGGACCTGCAACTGCGTGGCCTGTGTCTGCAGGCCGGTGCCGAGCAGCGCGGTGGCCAGGAGCATGCCGCACAGCTGCGCCAGCAGGCCACGCAGCAGCACGCGTTTGCCACCGGCGGCGACGTTGTTCATGGTCATCATCGACAGGATGGTGACGCTGGGTAGCGGGTTGAAGTGGATAGCCGCAGTCCAGAAACCGCCCATCAGCGAATCCAGCAGGATGTTGCGCTGCTCGGCCTGGTAGGGGGTGGCCGAGCGCAGGGCCCACTGATAGGCCACGTGTGGCCAGACCAGGCCATTGAGCAGCAGCAAGGCCCAGGCCCAGGTCGGTGGGTTCAGCGGGGCGATGGCGGCCATCACGCTGAACAGGCCGATTCCCAGGCCGATGATGCGCGGCAGGTAGATGCGCCTGACGAAAGAGAGCCCCTTGCCGCTGCGGTTGTCGATCATGGTTGTCGTTCTTCTGTGAAGCGCCGTTTATCGCATAAGTAATGTGAATATTGTTGAACAATCGTTCATCGGCGAAAAATGACCTTACAAGCCATTTCACGGTTTATCCGACCCTGTGGAGTAATATGAAGGCTTTCCTCTTTTGCGGAGTGCTGCTGCTCATGGTCCCCATGGCTACCCTCGCCGGCGAGCCGGCACCGCAGCGTGACGGACGCTTTCACAACCAGGTCGAACTGCCCAAGGATGGCGTGCTCAAGAAGTTGCGCATCGGCGTCAAGTACCTGTTGCTGCGCAAGCCACCGCAAACCCGACCGGATGCGTCGCTGAACCTGCAGCCGATGACCCGCCAGCAGGTGGCTGACGCACCGGACCACAGCCTGTGGCGTCTCGGCCATTCCACTGTGCTGCTCAAGTTGCGCGGGCGCTTCTTCATTACCGACCCGGTGTTTGCCGAGCGCGCCTCGCCGGTGCAATGGGCCGGGCCGTTGCGCTTCCATGCACCGCCGCTGGCGCTGAGCGACCTGCCGCCACTGACCGCGGTAATTCTCTCCCACGACCATTACGACCATCTGGATGAGCAGGCCATCCGCCAGCTGGCACCGCGCACCGAGCATTTCCTCGCACCGTTGGGCGTGGGGGACCTGCTGGTGGAGTGGGGCGTGCCGCCGGCCAAGGTGCGGCAACTGGACTGGTGGCAGGAAACCGAAGTCGAAGGTGTGCGCTTCGTCGCCACGCCTGCCCAGCACTTTTCCGGGCGCGGGCTGTTCGACAGCAACCGCAGGCTTTGGGCGTCCTGGGTGATGATCGACGAAGGGCTGCGGCTGTTCTTCAGCGGCGACACCGGCTATTTCGACGGTTTCCGTGAAATCGGCGAGCAGTATGGGCCGTTCGACCTGACCCTGATGGAGACTGGCGCCTACAACGTTGCCTGGCCCAATGTGCACATGCAGCCGGAACAGACCCTGCAGGCGCACCTGGACTTGCGAGGCCGCTGGCTGTTGCCGATTCATAACGGCACCTTCGACCTGTCCATCCACGGTTGGCAGGAGCCCTTCGAGCGCATCCTGGCCCTGGCCAACGCCGCCCAGGTGCAACTGAGCACGCCGCAGATGGGCGAGCGGGTCAGCCTCGACTCGCCGCATCCCGGGCAGAACTGGTGGCGGCCACGGCCATTGCCGCAGCGGGGCAGGGGAGCCGAGCGGGCGGTCGCGGCGCGTTAATCCTTTTTCGGCTTTTCATCCTTGAGCAATTGCGAGGGGGGCTTGCCGCTGTCGCTGCGCACCTGGGCGTGGCTGATCAGGGCAAAGATGAAGCTGCCGCCGATGATGTTGCCCGCCAGGGTGGGCAATGCGAAGTCGAGCCAGAACGCTTGCCAGGTTTCATCGCCGGCCCAGACCAGGTACGACACTTCCACCGAACCCACGACAATGTGGGTGAAGTCGCCCAGGGCCATCAGGTAGGTGATCACCAGGATGATCCAGATCTTGGCGTGCTCCATGGACGGGATCATCCAGACCATGGTGGCGATCATCCAGCCGGAGACGATGCCTTTGGCGAACATCTGGCTGATGTCGTTGGTCATCACCTTGCGGCCCACTTCAAGGAAGGCGACGTCGGTCTTGCTGTCGAAGATCGGCAGTTCGAGCATCACCCAGGCCACCAGTAGCGTACCGGCCAGGTTGCCGAGCAGGACGACGCTCCACAGGCGCAGCAGCCGGCCCAGGTTTGTCAGGGTGGGCGCGGTCATCACCGGGAGCACGGCGGTCAGGGTGTTCTCGGTGAACAGTTGCTGGCGGGCGAGGATCACCGCCAGGAACCCTGCGCTGTAACCCAGGCTGGCGACCACCTGGGCACTGTCGCCTTCCGGCAGGCGGGCATAGAACAGCCCCATGGCCATCAATGACAGGCCCATGGTCAGGCCTGCCGCCAGAGCCGACCACCACAGCGCGGTGAGGGTGCGCTCCAGTTCCTGATCGCCCTGGTAGCGGATGATCTCGTGCAACACTGCCGCCCGCGGCGGCTGGTTGTGGCTGACTTCCTGCTCTTCGTCCGGCGACAGCCCGGGGGTCTTTTCGCTCTGTGCATCGCTCATGGCAAAGCCGCTCCGCTTGCGTGTTTCTCTACAGAGCGGCAACCGTGCCGAATAGTTGCCGGCGGGCCGCTGGATGGCCATCGAAAGTTTTTTCAGATCAGGGTGTTGACTCTGAAATCAAACCGCGTATTATTCGCCTCCTCGCAGCGTTGAACGCCACGAGGCAAGCGGTAAGTTGTTGAGGTTGAAGGTGTTTTGCAAGAAACGACTTCTGAAATACTTCAAAATAAACGCTTGACAGCAAATGAGGAAAGCGTAGAATGCGCGCCTCGGTTGAGACGAAAAGCTCTTAGCCAAACGCTCTTTAACAAATTGAATCAAGCAATTCGTGTGGGTGCTTGTGAGTACGGACTGATAGTCGCCAAGATTATCAGCATCACAAGTGGCCATGCGAGAAATCACATAGTCATTTGAGATTGCTGAGCCAAGTTTAGGGTTTCTT
>NZ_JBFNXP010000020.1:0-42560 GCF_047501685.1 Pseudomonas sp. CAM1A
CGCTTCGCTCCGGGTCCCCTCACTCCGGCCTTGCTCCCGGGAGGACCGCGCTGAACGCCCCATCCTGGGGCGCAGCGCTTGACGGGCATCCATGCCCGTCACCTCCCTCCGCAAGACCTGCGTTCGGCCTCCTGAAGTCGCGAAGTTACGGGCGGTGCCTGCACTAACGCAGCTAGTCGCTAGTTGCCATCGTGGGAACTCTAGACCAACATCGCGGGGCAAGCCCGCTCCCACGATAGTTTGACTATGTGATTCAACGTGGGAGCGGGCTTGCCCCGCGATGACGTAATGAAGAACAACATAACATCCACTAACAAAACCAACATATCTGCTCTTGATCTGTTCTTGATCTGTTCTTGATCTGTTCTTGATCTGTTCTTGATCTTGCTTCTAAGTGCGCGGTAGTTCAGGCGACACAAATTGCGACTTCAGGAGGCCGAGTGGAGTTCTTGCGTAGTGGGGCGACGGCCATGGATGGCCGTCGAGCGCTGCGCCCCAGGATGGGGCGTACAGCGCGGTACCCACGGGAGCAAGAACGGAGCGAGGGAACCCCGTAGCGAAGCGTAGGGGCCGTATGAACGGAGCCGAACGGTTTTGCCTACTTTTGTCAAGACAAAAGTAGGTCGCCGTAAAGGCGAAAGGGTGACTAAATGTCGACATCTTCTACGAATGCGCTCACAAAAAACAAAACTATCGCCCCGAACCCGAACCCGAACCCGAACCCGAACCCGAACCCGAACCCGAACCCGAACCAAACCCCAACCCAAAGAAAAAAAGGAACCGCAGCGCCAGGGGAGAACCAACGCCACGGTCCAAGGGGAAACCCCGTCACTGCTGGGTAACAGTCGCCATATTGGCATTCCCGAACTGCGTAATGGTGGCCGTCTGACTAGCCCCACTCTGGTCGACAAACGCCTGGTTCCCATTCCCCCCCTGGGTCACGTAGGCGAGGTTGACCCCATCGGTCTGCTTGATGGTCGCCTCGTTGCCACTGCCATACAGCTGATAGGTGTAGCTCTGGTTGCCACTGCCCGACTGCTCGAGGGTGATGCTGCCGCCATTGCCGGCGGCCAGGCCCTCGGCGTAGTTGGCGGTGCCGCGCTGGTCGGCGATGAGCAGGTTGTCGCTGCCGTTCTGCTCGAAGTACAGCTCGTTGTTGCTGTCGGCCTGGCGGGTCTCCATCTGGTTGCGGTTGCCATCCTGGTTCAGCCGGGCGATCTGGCTGTTGCCTTCCTGGGTGAGGTTGACCCCGTTGCCATTACCGGCCTGGTTGATCTGCGCCTGCTGGCCGACACCGAACTGCCCGCCGGACTTCTCGCCCTTCCAGTTGCTGGCCATGATCTTGTTGGCGTTGCCCACCGTGCTGATGGTCAGGCTGTGGTTGTCACCGGTCTGGTAGGTGAAGTGCAGGTTGTTGTTGCCCACCTGGGAAATACTGGTCACCGCCTGGTTGGTCTCGTACTGGTCCGACCAGCTGGCGTTGCCACGGCCGGTCTGGCTCAGGCCTGCGCTGTTGGCCTGGCCGAAACTCTGGTCGATGTAGCCTTCGTTGCTCTGGCCGTTCTGGTAGACACTGGCCTGGCTCGCGGCCTGGTTGTCCTGCCACACCTCCACCGAGTTGCCGGTGCCGTACTGGTTGATGCCGATGGTGCCGCCCAGGCCGTCGCGCTGGTCGCCGTAGGCCCAGTTCTGCCGGCCCTCCTGGTAGATGGCGATATCGCCGTCCTGGTGGGTCATGTGTTCGGCGGCGGCCTGGTTGTCGCTGCCACCCTGCATGATCACGCTCTTGTTGTTGCTGCCGCCGAACAGTTGCTCGACCGTGGCGTCGTTGCCATGACCGGACTGCAAGGTGGTGGCCTGGCTGCCGTACTGGGTGTCCTGCCAGATGACCGAACGGTTGCCGCTGCCTTGCTGGACCTGCAGGGCTTCGTTGTTCTCGCCCACCGACTGGCTGGCGAAGGCGTCGTTGAGGCTGCCGCCGGCCTGCTGGGTGATCTGGCTGCCGTTCTCGAACAACTGCTCGGCGTAGCCGGCGTTGAACGAGCCGGTGGCGCTCTGCTGGATATGGCTGGTGCTGCTGTCCTGCAGGGCCATGTGGTTGTGGTCGTGGCCAGCCTGGTTCTGCGTGGCCGAGGCGAACGGCGCCTGGGTCTGCTTGACCTCGGCGATGTTCTGGTTGCCCTGTTGGGACTGGGTCGAAGTGCTGTCGTCGGCCATGGCCTGGCCGGCAAGGGCCAGGACGATGGCAGCACTCAGGGGGGCGAGCTTGTGCATGGTATTGCCTCCAGATCTGACGATGAGGGCCTAGCGGTACTGGGTGATGTGGACCTGCTGGCCGTTGCCGGCCTGGGTCACGGCGCTGTTGAGCCCCGTGCCGCGCTGGTCGATGGTGGCGCTGTTGTGGTTGCCGATCTGCTCGATGGCGGCGCTGTTGCCGCTGCCGCTCTGGCGGATCGTCGCGTCGTTGCCCTGGCCCTGCTGGCTGATCGCGGCCGTCAGGTCGCTGCCTTCCTGCAGGATGTAAGCCTCCTGCGCGCCCCCGGCCTGGACGATCCGGCCCAGCAGGGCCTGGCCGTTCTGGTCGAGGGCGGCGCGGTTGCCGGTGCCCAGTTGCTCGATCACCACGACCTGGCCGGCGCCGCTTGGCAGCAGGCGCAGCACCAGGGGCTCGCCCAGGTCGCTGCCGGCGGCGAGGTCGGCGTTGTCCATCAGGTCGTCGGCCCAGGCCTGGCCCCCGAGGGCCAGGCACAGCAGCAATGCAAACAGGGCGTTCATGGCATCCTCCCGGCGCTACTGCACGACCACGTTGGTGGTGCGCGTGGTGCCCTGGCTGCTGGTCACGGTCGCGGTTGGGGCGGCGGTCGGGATCAGCGTGGTGCTGTTGCTCACCGTCAGGCGCCAGCGGCCGGTGACCGGCACGGTGGTGGTGCCCAGGGTCTGCACGCCGCTGGTGGTGGTCACCCGTACCGTGATGGTGTTGCCGGTGGTCACTGACGACGTGCCGCTGATGTCCCAGTTGAAGCGGTTGTTGGAGCGCGCCGTGACCGTCGCCGCGGTGACCGCGAAGGTCTCCTGGGCCGGTCGTGGCGATACCTGCACCGTGACCGTGCCGGGCGTCGAGGTGGCGCCAATCGCGTCACGGGCGACATAGGTGAAGCTGGTGGTGAACGCTGCGGTGACCGTGGCCGGTGGCGTGTAGGTGATCACGTTGCCGTCGGTGCTCACCGTGCCGCGCCCGGCCGGGGTCGGCTGGGTGACGCTGGCGATGGTCAGTGGCAGGTTGCCTTCCGGGTCGGTGTCGTTGGCCAGGGCGTTGATGGTCAGTGGCACGCCGAGGGTGGCACCGCTATCGGCCACTGCGGTCGGTGCACGGTTCGGCGCGACGTTGACGGTCACGGTGGTGACTGGCGACTTCAGGCCCTTGGCGTCTTGCGCGCGGTAGCTGAAGGTCGCCACCAGCGGCGAGGTGGCCCCGGCCGGTGGGGTGTAGGTCACTGCCGTGGTGCCGTTCATCACCACGCCGCCCAGGCCGGTGCCCGGTTGGGTGAGGTCGCTGATGCTCAGCGGCACGTTGCCGTCAGGGTCGCTGTCGTTGGCCAACAGGTTGAGGGTAATCGGTATGCCGACGCTGGTATTGCCGTTGTCAGCCTGGGCCACGGGCGGCTGGTTCTCGGCCTGCACCGGAGCGCTGCCGACCACCACCACCGGTTCCACGTCGACACCGCCATGTGCCGACTTGACCGTGATGCTGGCAGGCGGCTGGGCCAGGTCGTTGACCGTGAGGCTTTGCTGGACACCGGACTTGGACATCCGTCCGAAGCCCTGGACCAGCAAGTCCGGCACCACGACTTCGTCGCTGGAACGGGCCTCGATCAGCAACCGCTTGGCGCTCCAGTCATAGCGTGCCGTGCCCACCTTGACCACATCGCTGAGCTTGCTCGACAGCGATGTCGGGCGCGTGGTGCCGGCCGGGCTGCTGGCGGTGACCACCACCACCGACGGTGGCACTGCCTGGCTCAGTTGCTGGTTGAAGAACAACCCGTTGTTGTCGGCGAGCATGCTGAACTGGCATGGAGAAGGCGGCGAGCCGACCAGCGCCAGGCCGTTGCGCAGGCACAGGCTGGCGCTGTTCGGCGCCTTGGCGAAGACTTCGACGCGGGTGCCCGCGGCGTTGCGCTGGTAGGTGGCGCGTTCCAGCGTCGCCGGGGTTTGCTGGCGTTGGTCGAGGACCTTGCCGGAGACGGTGAAAACGTTGGTCTGGATGGTGCCCGCCGGGCCCTGGATGCGCACGAAGTTGGTGTTGTTCGGGCTGCCGGTCACCGCCTCGGTGATGTTAGGGTCGCCGACGAAGGTCTCGGTGGCGCCGGTGTCCGGGTTGACTTCGCTGTAGGGGCCGCCGACACCGCGCAGGAACGGGCCGAGGTTGCCGTTCAGCGCACCGCTGAAGTTGCCGGGGGCGCCGATGCCGATGTCGCGGGTGATGTTGATCGCCCGCCGGCCCGCCGTGGTCACGTTGACCGTCTCGACCCCATACGGGTGGGTGATGGTGTAGGTGCCGGTGCGCGGCACCGAGGCGCGGATGCGGATGCGGGCGAAGCTCTGCTGGTCGCCATTGACCGGATTCTCGGCGGCGAAGGCTGCCTCAAGGCCCGCGACGTAGACTTCCAGCTCGTAACCACTGTTGCCTACCTGGGGGATCTCGGTCTCGGCCAGGAACCAGAACATCTCTGGTGGCCAGTTGTCCGGGAACACCAGCGGCAGGGCATCGTCATAGACCCCGGGCTCGGGCAGCAGGGTGCACATGTAGGCCGGAGCGCCCGGGCCGCCCGGTGACCGGGTGCTGGTGGCACGCGACTGGCACAGCTCCAGGGCGAGGTTGTTGGCGTCCTTGTACCACATGGGGTAGCCCCCGGTGGCGAAGGTGTAGGGGCCGGGGTCGACCTCCGACAGCGCGGCCCAGGCCGCGCTGCTGAGGGTGAGGGTGAAACCGGCGGCGCAGAGTGCGCGACGCGACCAAGTATTCATGCTGCCTCCTTGAAGGCGTGTCCTGTTCATGGCACCAGCACCACGTCTTCGCTGTCGCTGCCGCCATGGGCGCTGGTGACCTGCACCGTCGCTGGCGGGATCGGCGAGAGCCCGGTGGTCAGGGTCTTGACCGCGCCGTTGCCGCTCAGGCCGCCGATCAACGCACCATTGCCGGTGCGGGCGGTGAGGGCCGGCGGGTTGGTCTCGTCGCTGCTGCTGGCCACCAGGGTCAGCTGGCCGCTGCCCAGGCTGTATTCGGCGCGGCTGATGGTCACCAGGTCGGTCAGCGGCATCGGTGCGCTGGTCGGGGTGCTGGTGGCGATGGCCAGGCTGTTGTCGGCGGTCACCTGCAAGGTCAGCGGCAGGGTCGGGTTGAGTGGCGACTGGGCGTACCAGGCACCGGTGCCGTTGGCCTCGCCGAGGGGCAGGGTGGGTGTCTGGCTGGTCAGGGTGACCGTGGCGGGCGCCGGCGGGGCCATCACGAACACATCCTGCTGGGCGCGCAGGTCGCCATTCACGGTGTGCCGCGAATAGGTGCTGCGCAGCGGGATCAGCGGTGTCGGGCGGTTGACCGTGGACAGCTTGCCGGAGATGGCGAACAGCTCGGTACGCAGGTCGATGCCGTTGGGCCCTTCGATGCGCACGAAGTTGGTGTTGAACGGGCTGCCGGTGACCGGCTCTTCCAGGTTCGGGTCGCCGATGAAGCGTTCGCTGGCGCCGGTGCCCGGGTTGGTCTCGGTGTAGGGGCCGTTGACGCTGCGCAGGAACGGCCCGACATCGCCCCTGAGCGCGCCGCTGTAGTCGCCTGGCGAGCCTATGCCGATGTCGCGGGTCATGTTGATCGCCCGGCGTCCGCCGGCCGCCACCTCGAACACATCGACACCATAAGGGTGGGTGATGGTGTAGGTACCGGCCACCGGCACATCGACGCGGATGCGCACCCGGGCGAAGCTGACCTGGTCGCCATCCACCGGTTCCTCGGCACTGAACGCGGCTTCGATGGCCGAACCGTAGCTCAGGTCGATACCGCGGGCGGCATCGACGATGGCGGCGTCGGCGGTGAACCAGAACGCTTCGTCAGGGAAGTTGCTGGGGAAGACGACTGGCTGGGTGTCGTCGAACACGCCGGGCGTCGGCAGCAGCGTGCACATGTACGAGGGCGCGCCGGGAGCACCGGCGACCCGCGAACTCACCGCCTTGGACAGGCACAGGTCGAGCACGCGGCCGTGGCTGTCCTGGTACCAGGCAGGGAACTTGCCGGTGGGCAGGGTATAGGGGCCGGTGTCGACCGCATACAGCGCAGCCTGGGCCGGGAGCTGGAGCAGGCCGGCGAAGATCGCCACGGCCAGCGGGTGGGGTGTCGGTCGGTGCATGAGTTGCTTCCTCCTGCAAACGGGCCCATGGGTTGGGGCGTCTGGGGAGGGATCGGCAACTGTTGTGCCAGGTTTCGCAGGGGCAGGTGAAATGGCTCTGGGGTAGGGGTTTCAGCGCCTCTGGCAACTGTCCGGCGAGGTCATGCGGGTGGGCAGGTGGACCCAGCATTGGGGAATGGGGGCAGGGCTGTGAAGTGTTTGTCGCGAAGGTTTCTGCTGCCATGCACCCGATGACCCCACGCCATTTCCGCCTGGTCGATGCGTTCCCGGTGACCGGCAAGGTACAGACGTTCAGGCGGGGTGAGATCAGTATCGAGGAACTGGCAGGCGCGGCCGATCGATAGCCACCCTGTTCGTCAGGCTTGTGGTCGGGCGCCGTTGAGGAACAGCTGTTCGACCGTCTGCGCAGTGTTGGCACTGGCGGCGCGGCCACGGTGCTCGGCATCGACCATGCCGTAGATCATGGTCATGAACATCTCGGTGAACACCGCCGCGCTGATGTCGATGCGCAGCACGCCCAACTGCTGGGCGCGCAGGAAGAACGCGTCCATGGCCTGGATATACGCCTGCCAGCGCAGATCCTCGGTGTCGTTGAGCAAGGTGTCGGGGCGGTACTGGAACATCAGGAACATCAGTAGTTCGCGGTGTTTGAGGTGTTCGGCGATCAGGTGACGAATGCCGGCCAGCGGCTCGGTGCGGTCCAGGTCGGCTTCGAGGATGACCTGGTTGAGCACTTGCTCGCCATGGTCTTCCAGCAGCTTCACCAGGTTGTCGCGGGTGCCGCAGAAGCGGTGCAGGGTGGCCTTGCTGACCCCGGCGGTTTCCGCCAGCTCCTTGAGGGTGGCGCGGGGGTGGACGACAATGGCCTGGGCCAACGCCTTGAGCAGGCGTTCTTCTTGGAGGGATCTACGCATTAGGACCTCAGTCGGGGTTCGGCTGTCGGGCAGGCGAAAAGAGACGAAAGATCCATAACTGTATCATATGAGACTAATAAATCTCATGGATTGAACAATTCATCGCGGGTCAAGGCTGCTCCACTGTGGGAGCGGGCTTGACCCGCGATGGCAACGTCAGATCGGATAATGCTTCAGCTCACGGGCGATCAGCATCCGCTGGATCTCGCTGGAGCCCTCGTAGATCTGGGTGATCCGCGCATCCCGGTAGTACTTCTCCACCGGGTAGTCTTCCAGGTAGCCGTAGCCGCCGTGCACCTGGATCGCCATCGAGCAGACCCGTTCGGCCATTTCGGAGGCGAACAGCTTGGCCTGGGAGGCCTCCGACAGGCAAGGCTTGCCCGCGCTGCGCAGACGCGCGGCGTGCAGGATCAGCAGGCGGCTGGCGTTGATCTGCACTTGCATGTCGGCCAGCAGGTTGGCGATGCTCTGGTGCTCGTTGATCGGCTTGCCGAACTGGATGCGCTCGCGGGAGTAGGTCAGTGCCGCCTCGAATGCCGCGCGGGCGATGCCCAGGGCCTGGGCGGCGATGCCGATGCGCCCGCCTTCGAGGTTGGACAGGGCGATGGCCAGGCCCTTGCCACGCTCGCCGAGCAGGTTGGCGGCCGGGATGCGGCAGTTGTCCAGGGTCACCGCGCAGGTGTCGGAGGCGCGGATGCCCATCTTGTGTTCGCTGCGGTCGACCTTGAACCCGGGGTTGTCGGTGGGCACCAGGAACGCCGAGAGGCCTTTCTTGCCCAGGTCCGGGTCGGTCACGGCGAAGACGATGGCCAGCTTGGCGCGGCGGGCATTGCTGACGAACTGTTTGGCGCCATTGATCACCCACTGGCCATCGACCAGTTCGGCACGCGTGCGCAGGTTGTGGGCCTCGGAGCCGGCCTGGGGCTCGGTCAGGCAGAAGCAGCCGATCACCTCGCCGCTGGCCAGTTTCGGCAGCCAGGCCTGCTGTTGTTCAGGTGTGCCGTAGGCCAGCAGCGGGCCACAGCCCACCGAGTTGTGGATGCTCATCAGCGCCCCGATGGCGCCGTCGCCGGCGGATATTTCCTCCACCGCCAGGGCATAGGCGACGTAGTCGGTGTAACTGCCGCCGAACTGTTCCGGGGCGACCATGCCGAGCAGGCCCAGTTCGCCCATCTTGCGCACCACGTCATCGTCGATCCAGCCGGCCTTTTCCCAGGCCTGGGCATGGGGGGCGATCTCGCCGCGGGCGAAGTCGCGGGCCATGTCGCGGATCATGATCTGTTCTTCGCTCAGTTCCAGGTCTTGCATCTGTGTACTCCCGGGCTCACAGGCCTTCGAAGAATTGGTCGACGCGCTGCGCGGTGAGTTCGCCCAGGGTCGGCGGGTTCCAGCGTGGCTGCTTGTCCTTGTCGATGATCAGGGCGCGCACGCCCTCGATGATGTCGCCGTGGGCGAACCACTGGCGGTCGATGTGCAGTTCCATGGCGAAACAGTCTTCCAGGCTCAGGTGGCGGCCACGGCGCAGCAGTTCCAGGGTCACGGCCATGGCCAGCGGCGAGCGGGTCTCCAGCAGGGCGGCGGTATCCAGCGCCCACGGGTGGCTGTCGCCGATGGTCACGGCGCGCAGCTGTTCGATGATGCTGGGCAGGTCGGGCAGGGCGAAGAAGTGGTCGATCACCGGGCGCAGGCGCGCCAGTGGGGCGTCTTCGAGCACCTGGGTGCCGAGCTTGGCCAGCAGGCCCTGCAGGTCCTTGAGCGGATGCTCGCCGAACACCAGGCGGTTCAGGCCTTCATCCAGCGCGGCCAGCTTGGCGCTGTCCAGGTGCCAGTCGGCGAGGCCGCAGTACAGGGCGTCGGCGGCCTTGACCTGGGTGCCGCTGACGCCCAGGTAGATGCCCAGCTCGCCGGGCACGCGGGACAGGAAGTAGCTACCGCCGACATCCGGGAAGTAGCCGATGCCCACCTCGGGCATGCCCAGGCGGCTGCGCTCGGTGACGATGCGCAGGTCGCAGCCCTGGGCCAGGCCCATGCCGCCGCCCAGGGTGAAACCGTCCATCAGCACCAGCACCGGCTTGCGGTAGCGGTGCAGGCACAGGTCCAGGGCGTACTCCTCGACGAAGAAGTCTTCGTGCAGTTTCTCGCCGGCCTTGTAGCTGTCGTGCAGCGAACGGATATCGCCGCCGGCGCAGAAGCCCTTGGGGCCCTCGCCACGCAGCATAACGGCGTGCACCTGCGGGTCCTGCGCCCATTGGTCGAGGTGGTGCTGCAGGCTGCGCACCATGTCCAGGGTCAGGGCGTTGAGGCCGGCGGGGCGATTGAGGGTGAGGTGGCCAATGTGGTTGCGGACCTCGGCCAGTACCTGATCCGTTGCCGAGGGTTGAGCGTGCGCGGTCATCGCGGTCTCCCTGCTTTGTTATTGATTTTCCAAGTGAAGTCCTGGAGTGCGCGAGCGGATCGGTCGATCCTGTCATGCAAAATTACCTTGCACAATTGGCAAATCTGCAGGGCGCCCCTGCATTTTTGTCCTCACGCGCGCTCTTGGCCGAGGCAGCCACTGTAGCAACTACCGGTTACCTGTAGCAGCGGAGCTTGCCCCGCGATAGCGTCGCTACAGGCAGAACGACGGTCGCCTCTCACCCCGAAGGGTGATAGCCGCCCCGTCCCCCCCATGAAACAATCCCGGCCAGCACTCACCCTGGCGGGGAAGACAATAATGAGCAATGCCCAGCTGAATTCGCCCGACTGGTATGCGCAGATGGCCCGCGTGGTCGACGCCATCGGCACTCCAGGCTTCGTCGAGGCACTGTTCGCCGCGCTCAACCAACTGGCGGCGTGCCAGGCCATCACTGTGTTCCTGTACCCGCGCAAGGGCCTGCCGTCGGCGCTGTTCGCCAAGGACGACGAGGGGCCTTGGCTGCCCGAGGGCAACGTGCAGAAGTACCTCGAAGGCTACTACCTGCTGTGCCCGTTCTACCGTGCCTGCATGGACGGCGTGCCCGCCGGTTGCTATCGCCTGAGCGACGTCGCTCCCGACCACTTCAAACGGAGCGAGTACTACACCTCGTTCTACCAGCACGCGCACCTGGAGGACGAACTCAACTACCTGGTGTCGCTGGACGCCCAGCTGACCATCGCCGTGGCCTTGGGCAGCACCCGGCGCCTGGGCAGCCGTCAGGTGGCCGAGCTCAAGTGTGTCGCCGCCTGGGTGGTGGCGGTGGTGCGCCGTCACTGGGGGCAGCTGGATGCGGAGGCACTGGGCGGGCGTTTCGAAAGCGCGCTGGGGCGGCAAATCAACGCCGCGCTGAACAACTTCGGCTCGTCCTTGCTCACCGAGCGTGAGTGCCACATTGCCCAGTACCTGCTGCGCGGCCATTCCACGCGTTCGCTGGCCGAGCGCCTGGGCATCAGCGAAGACACGGTCAAGACCCACCGCAAGAACCTCTACGCCAAGCTCGATATCGCCACCCAGGCCGAGCTGTTCTCGCTGTTCATCGCTTCGCTGGCCCAGGCCCAGGAAGGCTTGAGCAAGGACCCGCTGGAAAGCTACCTGCGACGGCGCTGACACACCGCTTCACCTCATCCAGACAACGACAATCACCGGCCCGCGTGTGGCCGGAGGGGAGACCTGCGTGCATACGAAAAGCGATTGGCTGCAGCGCGCCGCGCGGCAAAGCTTCATCACCACCGCGTTGATCGACGGACGCCCGGTAGCGGCCCGCGACGGCGCCACCTTCGCCGCCATCAACCCGGCGACCGAGCAGTGCCTGGCCCAGGTCGCCGCCTGCGCCGACAGCGAGATCGACCAGGCGGTGCGCGCCGCCCGCCGTGCCTTCGAGCATGGCCCCTGGGCGCGCATGGCGCCGGCCGAGCGCAAGCGCGTGCTGCTGCATCTGGCCGAGTTGATGCTGGCCCACCGCGAGGAGCTGGCGCTGCTCGATTCGCTGAACATGGGCAAACCGGTGATGGATGCCTACAGCATCGACGTACCCGGCGCGGCCCAGGTGTTCGCCTGGTATGGCGAGGCGCTGGACAAGCTCTATGACCAGGTCGCCCCGACCGCCGCCAGTGCCGTGGCGATGATCAGCCGCGAGGCGTTGGGTGTGGTCGGCGCGGTGGTGCCCTGGAACTTCCCGCTGGACATGGCCGCCTGGAAGGTCGCTCCGGCGCTGGCGGCAGGCAACAGCGTGGTGCTCAAGCCCGCCGAGCAGTCGCCGTTCTCGGCCCTGCGCCTGGCCGAACTGGCCCTGGAGGCCGGGTTGCCGGAGGGCGTGCTCAACGTGGTCCCGGGCCTGGGCGAAACCGCTGGTCGTGCCCTGGGCCTGCACCCGGACGTGGACTGCCTGGTGTTCACCGGCTCCACCCAGGTGGGCAAGTACTTCATGCAGTATTCGGCGCAGTCGAACCTCAAGCAGGTGTGGCTCGAATGCGGCGGCAAGAGCCCGAACCTGGTGTTCGACGACTGCCGCGACCTCGACCTGGCGGCGCAGAAGGCCGCGTTCGGCATCTTCTTCAACCAGGGCGAGGTGTGCTCGGCCAATTCGCGGCTGTATGTGCAGCGCTCGATCCACGACGAGTTCGTCGAGCGCCTGCTGCGCCAGGCCCGCGAATGGCTGCCGGGCGACCCGCTGGACCCGGCCAGCCGTGCCGGCGCCATCGTCGATGCCACGCAGACCGCGCGTATCGAGGCTGCCATCGGCCAGGCCCGGGAGCAGGGCGCGCGTCTGCGTTGCGGCGGTGAGCGCCTGAGCGTGAACGGCTCGCGCAACTTCATCACGCCGACGATCTTCACCGACGTCCGCCAGGACATGGCCCTGGCCCGCGACGAGATCTTCGGCCCGGTGCTGGCGGTCAGCACCTTCGACGACGAGGAGCAGGCCATCGCCCTGGCCAACGACAGCGTCTATGGCCTGGCTGCGTCGGTGTGGAGCGACGATCTCAACCGCGCCCACCGCGTGGCCAGGCGGCTCAGGGCCGGCACGGTGTCGGTCAACACCGTCGACGCCCTGGACGTGACCGTGCCGTTCGGCGGCGGGCGCCAGTCCGGATTCGGCCGCGACCTCTCGCTGCATTCGTTGGACAAGTACACCCAACTCAAGACCACCTGGATCCAGCTGCGCTGACATTCACCCGAGGAGAACAACAATGAACGCACCCATCACCCCGGCGACCGGCAAACGCGATACCCGCGACTACCAGGCTGGCGACGCCGCCCACCACATCCATGCCTTCCTCGACCAGAAGGCGCTCAACGCCGAAGGGCCGCGGGTCATCACCCGCGGCGAGGGCCTGTACCTGTGGGACAACGACGGCCGCCGCTACCTGGACGGCATGTCCGGCCTGTGGTGCACCCAGCTCGGTTATGGCCGCAAGGACCTGACCGCCGCCGCGGCCGCCCAGATGGACCAGCTGCCGTACTACAACATGTTCTTCCACACCACCCACCCGGCGGTGATCGAGCTGTCCGAGCTGCTGTTCAGCCTGCTGCCCGGCCACTACAGCCACGCCATCTACACCAACTCCGGCTCCGAGGCCAACGAGGTGCTGATCCGCACCGTGCGCCGCTACTGGCAGGTGGTCGGCCAGCCGCGCAAGAAGATCATGATCGGCCGCTGGAACGGCTACCACGGCTCGACCCTGGCGGCCACGGCGCTGGGCGGCATGCAGTTCATGCACGAGATGGGCGGGTTGATCCCGGATGTGGCGCATATCGACGAACCTTATTGGTTCGCCGCAGGTGGCGAGCTGACCCCGGCGGAGTTCGGCCGCCGTTGTGCCCTGCAACTGGAGGAGAAGATTCTCGAACTGGGCGCCGAGAACGTCGCCGGTTTCATCGCCGAGCCGTTCCAGGGCGCCGGCGGCATGATCTTCCCGCCCGAGAGCTACTGGCCCGAGATCCAGCGCATCTGCCGCCAGTACGACGTGCTGCTGTGCGCCGACGAGGTGATCGGTGGTTTCGGCCGCACCGGCGAATGGTTCGCCCACCAGCACTTCGGCTTCGAGCCGGACACCCTGTCCATCGCCAAGGGCCTGACCAGCGGTTACGTGCCCATGGGCGGCCTGGTGCTGAGCAAGCGTATCGCCGAGGCGCTGGTGGAGCGGGGCGGGGTGTTCGCCCACGGGCTGACCTATTCTGGCCACCCGGTGGCGGCGGCGGTGGCCATCGCCAACCTCAAGGCCCTGCGCGACGAGGGCATCGTGCGCCGGGTCAAGGACGACACCGGCCCGTACCTGCAGCGCATCCTGCGCGAGGTGTTCGCCGATCACCCGTTGATCGGTGAAGTGCAGGGCACCGGCCTGGTGGCAGCCTTGCAGTTCGCCGAGGACAAGGCCACACGCAAGCGCTTTGCCAACGAGAACGACCTGGCCTGGCAGTGCCGCACCTTTGGTTTCGAGGAAGGGGTGATCATCCGCTCGACCCTGGGGCGGATGATCATGGCGCCGGCCCTGGTGGCCAGCCGTGGCGAGCTGGATGAACTGGTGGAGAAGACGCGTATCGCGGTGGACCGTGTGGCGCAATCGGTGGGCCGAGGCTGAAACCCGGGGCGCGCAGGCGCCCCTTCGACGGTAAGGCGTCAGCGCCGTTCGCGCTGGCGCAGCGCCGTCACCGTCTCGCCGGCCACCCCCCAGTTGTCGGTGGGCACCTCCTCGATGACCACGAAGGTGCTCGCCGGTGGCTTGTTCAGCACCTGTTCAAGCAAACGCGTGGTGCCTTCGATCAGCTGGCGTTTGTGTTCGGCGGTGACGCCTTCTTCGGTGACGCGGATATGGACATAAGGCATGTGCGTGGCTCCCGTTTCAGTGCCAGGTGCCGGCGGTGCTGCCACCGTCGATGGGCAGGACGGCGCCGCTGACGAAGCGCGCGTCGGTCAGGTACAGCACGGCGTTCACCACGTCCTCGGGCTGGCCGGTGCGTCCGCTCGGCGACAGTGCGCCGAGGCCTTCGGTGTTGCCGTTGTGCAGCGGGGTGTCGATGATCCCCGGGGCCACGGCGTTGACCTGCACGCCGCTGGCAGCGAGTTCCAGCGCCAGGCCCTTGACCGCCTGGTTCAGCCCGCCCTTGACCAGCACCGGCAACAGTGCAGGCACACGGGTGTCCGGTTGCAGCGCCACCGAAGCGGTGATGGCCACGATATGCCCGTGCCCTTGCGCCTTCATCAGCCGGGCGGCGGCCTGGGCGGGGTAGAAAAAGCCCTTGAGGTTGGTACCGACCAGCGCGTCGACATCGGCCTCGGTGTAGTCGGTCACCGGTTTTGGGATGAAGATGCCGGCGTTGTTGACCAGGATGTCGACCCGGCCAAAAGCTTCCTGGGCGGCGGCGAACAGCCGCTCGGCGGTGGCTTTCTCGGCGATGTCGCCGGCCACGCCGACAAAGCCAGGCGGGTTGCCCAGGCGGGCGGCGGCCTGGTCCAGGCGAGCCTGGGTGCGGGCATTGCCGACCACGTTGTCGCCACGCCCGAGGAAGGCCTGCGCGAGGGCGAAGCCCAGGCCGCTGGAGGCGCCGGTGATGATGACGGTTCTTGCGGTGCTCATGGGGAAAGTCTCCGGTAGTTCGAGCCAGTGCTCGGGTGTGCAGTCACTCTAGGCTGTGAGGCTGACTTGAAAAATGAGGCGCGGGGCATTTCAATCGATACATCATGTAATCAATCGAGCCACCCATGACCCGCCACTTCGATGACCTGCAACTGGGCAGCCTGGAGCTGTTCTGCCTTGCCGCCGATGCCGGCAGCTTTACCGAGGCCGCGACCCTCGCCAGTGTCACCCCCGCAGCGGTGAGCCGCTCGGTGGCGCGCCTGGAGGAACGCCTGGGCGTGCGCCTGTTCGTGCGCACCACCCGGCAGATGCGCTTGAGCGAGGCCGGCCAGGCCTACTACCAGCATTGCCGCCAGGCATTGGGTCAGCTGGTCGAGGCCGAGCGCCAGGTCACCGGTGGCCAGCTCGAGCCCGCAGGCTGCCTGCGCATCAGCGCGCCGACGCCTTACGCCCATCACCGCCTGTTGCCGCTGCTGCCGCGCTTTCGCCAACGCTATCCGCGAGTACAGGTGGACGTGCATGTGAGCAACCGCAACGTCGATTTCGCCGAAGAGCATTTCGACCTGGCGATCCGTGGCCGCGCACCGGCCGACTCGCGGCTGGTGGCCCGGCGCCTGGAAAATGCCGAACTGGTGGTGGTCGCCACCCCGGACTACCTGGCCCGGGCGGGTGTGCCACAGGCCCTTGAGGACCTGGCCGGGCACCAGTGCATCCAGTTCGAACTGCCCAGCAATGGCCGGCGCCCCCCTTGGAGTTTTCGTCGCGAGGGGCAATGGGTCGAGCTGCAAACCCAGGGTGACTTCACCTGCCTGGGCGACTTTCTCGCCACCACCACCCTGGTGCGTCACGGCGGCGGCCTGATGCAGGCCTACCGGTTCACCGTGCAGGACGCCCTGGACAGCGGCGAGCTGGTGGAGGTGCTGGCCGGGCATGGCGGCACGTCGCGGCCGTTCATGCTGGTCTACCCCCAGGCCCGGCACATGCCGCTGAAGGTCCGCGTGTTCATCGACTTCCTGGTGGCCGAGGTGGGTGTACCGTTGGGCTGAAGCCCTGTGGCGGCGACCTTGGCGGACTATGCTCTGAGCTGCGTCGGTGAGCTGGCCGACGAATATTCCGGCAGTCAGGTTGTTTCCCAGGAGAACACTCCATGAAATCCATGACACTGCTAGTGATAACTTGCGTACTGAGCCTCGCCGCCCATGCCGAGGATGGCCCGGCGACCAACTGCGATGCCAAGATCAAGGACCTGGAGTACATCAGCAAGAGCGATGGCCAGGCCTTGCATGGCGGCATGGCCGCGGACTACCACAAGCTGCTCGAGCAGGCCAAGGCCGCCCAGGCCAAAGGCGACATGACCACCTGCCAGGCCTCGGCCGACCGTGCCAAGACGATCTACAACAAGGCGCGGGGCAAGTAGGCGCCGTTCGAAACTTCTCGGGGGACAAGTCCGCTCCAGCAGGAGCGGGCTTGGAGGCAGCCCCGGCAAACGACCGGTTGGGCCTCTCGCGGGCTCTGGTGTAAGCTCTTCCAGTCCTTCCCACGAGACCGCCGCATGACCTCGCCCAGCCCGCGCCTGGACAGCCTGCTCACCGGCAGCGCCCGGCCATTCACCCGCCCAGGTTCCCTCAGCGCCATCGACAAGCAACCCCACCAAGGCCCCTTGCAGGTGACCTTGCTCGGTATCGCCGGTGACGAACAGGGCGATCTGCGCGTGCACGGCGGCGTCGAGAAGGCCATCCACCATTATCCCCGTGATCACTACCCCGACTGGGCCGCAGAACTCGGAGAACACCCCTTGCTGACCCGGCCCGGTGCCTTCGGCGAGAACTTCAGCAGCAGCGGCTGGCGCGAGGCCGATGTGTGCCTGGGTGACCGTATCCGCGTTGGCACGGTGTTGCTGGAAATCTCCCAGGGGCGCATGCCGTGCTGGAAGCTCAACGACCGCTTCGACGTGGCGCAGATGGCCCTGCGCGTGCAGCAAAGCGGACGCACCGGCTGGTACTACCGGGTGCTGGAGGAGGGTGAGGTACAGGCGGGCGATACCCTGCAACTGGTCGAGCGGCCCTATGGCCAGTGGTCGGTGGCACGGCTTTCGGCGGTGCTGTTCGACAAGCAGCTGGAGCCCGGCCTGTTACGTGAATGCCTGGAGTTGCCGCTGGTGCCGAACTGGCGTCGCACCCTGGAAAAGCGCCTGGAGCAACGCCAGGTCGAGGACTGGACTTCGCGCCTGCAAGGTCGCAGCGAAGGCTGAGCGGCATCGCGCACAACATTTACCCACACAAGGAATGCCCCATGGCCTTCGAACTGGATGATCGCCTGGTCATCGGTGTCGCTTCCAGCGCCGTGTTCGACCTGAGCGAGTCGGACGCCGTGTTCCGCCGCGACGGCGAGGCGCAATACCGCAGGTACCAGGAGCAGCACCTGGATGTGCCGCTGGGCAAGGGCATCGCCTATCCGTTCATCAAGCGCCTGCTCGCGCTCAATGACCTGCGCGGCGATCCAGAAGACCCGCTGGTGGAGGTGGTGTTGCTGTCGCAGAACGACCCGGACACCGGCATGCGGGTGATGAAGACCATCGGTCACTACGGCCTGAACATGACCCGGGCGATCTTCACCCAAGGCCGCTCGCCGTATGAGTACATCCCGGCGTTGAACATCGCGCTGTTCCTGTCCGCCGACAAGCAGCACGTGGACGCCGCGATAAAGGCCGGTTACCCGGCGGGGCAGGTGTTGGATTCGAAGTTCGACGACGATGAAAGCGACGACAACCTGCGCATCGCCTTCGACTTCGACGGCGTGCTGGCCGGCGATGAGTCGGAAGCGGTGATGCAGTCGGGCGGCCTGGGCAGCTTCCACGCCCATGAAGTGATCAATGTCACCCAGCCGCACAACCCCGGCCCGCTCAAAGAGTTCTTCGTGCGCGTTGCCCGCATCCAGGCGGCCGAGGAACAGCACAAGCTGGCCAATCCCAGTTACGAGAACCGCCTGCGGGTGTCGATCGTCACGGCGCGCAACGCACCTTCACACGAGCGGGCGCTCAATACCCTGAAAAGCTGGGGGGTGATGGCCAACGACGCGTTCTTCCTGGGCGGTATCGAGAAGCGCAGGGTATTGCAGGTGCTCAAGCCGCATATCTTCTTCGATGACCAGTCCGGGCATCTGAAGAGCACCAGCACGGTGGTGCCGTCGGTGCATATCCCGTTTGGCGTGACCAACCGGGCAGGCTGACTGCTGGCGCCGCACCTGCGGCGCCAGGTCGCCCAGGGCCGTCAGTGATCTGCCAACCTGTCATCCTGTGACAGCAACGCCTGGGCCAGCTCTTCGTCACTGGCCTGCAGCCCCGGATTAGCCTGGCGCACCTGCGCCAGCGCCGCTTCCAGATAGGCCCCGCGAATGGCCCCGCCGCTGGCGACGAAGGCCGACAGCTCGTCGCGGGCCGGGATGATCCGTTTGTCGTCCTTGAAGGTCGAGTACAGCGAGGCGGAGACCCCCGCCGAGGTGGCGACGTCCCCGGCATCGACGCGGGCCAGGGCGGCACCGGCAGGGAGCAGGAGCAGCAGCGAGGGAACGAGCAGTAAGTGGCGCATGGCGAGTCCTCCGGAAAGGTGATGCCCAAGGGTGTTACTGCATGTTCATAAGAGCGGCGCCGGGTGTCAGGAGTTCCTTGCCACGCATTGTCCTCTGTTTGAACGTAAGGCCTCGCATGGCGCACACAGCGCCGCCCGGCGATTTGTCTTAAGATGGCATCCCCGATGCGACCGCTGGTCGTGCGTTTGACCGTTGAAAGGATTCCTCTTCGTGCTAGTTCGTACTCTTGCTGTATCCAGCCTGTTGTTTTTGGCCGGCTGTGCCCAATCACCCTCGACCCCTGACGCTGCCGCTCAACCTCACGCCAAGGCCATCGAGGCATTCGCCGCTGTCTGCCTGAAGACCGCGCCAAGCTTCGACGGCGCGGCCGAGGCCGCTACCCGCGCCGGCATCGTCGAGTTGCAGGACATGGGCTTCATGCGCATGGGCTTCAGCGCCGACAAGAGCCTGGCGGTGCAGCTGTCTGCCAAGGAATGCGTGATCACCACCCCGAATCAGCAGGACGACAGCCTCACCGGGCAGCTGCTGGCTGCGGCCAAGCCCTATTCGCAATCGCCGCTGGCCGCCAGCGTGCCGACCAAACTGCGCATTCAAGGCGAGACGTTCATCCTGCACCATGACCGCAAGGGCGGGGAGGCGTATGTGCTGATGCGGTCGAACTGAGCAGTTGCGTTCGCTCAGTTTGCCCAAATTGACCTCGGCCTTTGCCCATGATTTGCTCGCTGTCCTGCAGCCTGCCAATCAAAGGAACCGGATGCCATGGCCGAATATACGCTGCACTGCTTTGCCGAGTCGGGAAACGCCTACAAGGCCGCGCTGATGCTGGAACTCACCGGCCAGGACTGGGCGCCGGTGTTCGTCGATTTCTTCCATGGCCAAACCCGCGGGCAAGACTGGCGTGACGGGGTCAACGAGCAAGGGGAGAAGTGGGTTCCTCCGCTGATCTTGGACTAGTCCTACGTATGCGGTACAGCCTTGGCCAACCCCGCATACTGCCCCTTCAAATGCCCCTGCTCATCCAGCAGATACGCATCCATCACCTCGCGCACCACCGGCCCCGCCACGCGGCCACCGGCCTCGCCGTTCTCGATCATCACCGCCACCACCAGCGCCGGGTGATCGGCCGGGGCAAAACCGACGAACAGGGCGTTATCGCGGTGGCGCTCGAGGGTCTTGTTGCGGTTGTAGCGCTCACCCTGCTTGATCGCCACCACCTGCGCGGTGCCGCTCTTGCCGGCGATGCGGTACTGGGCGCCGGCGGCGGATGCGCGGGCGATGCCGCGCGGGTCGTGCATGACCATCTGCATGCCCTGGCTGACCTGGTCCCAGGCATGCTTGTCGTGCAGCACGATATCCGCCATCGGATGCGGGTCGACCGGCGCCTGGCCACCGATGGTCAGGGCCAGGTGCGGGCGGTGCCACACGCCCTTGCTGGCCAGCAGGCTGGTGGCCTGGGCCAACTGCAGCGGGGTCACCTGCATGTAGCCTTGGCCAATGCCGAGAATCAGCGTTTCGCCGGGGAACCAGGCCTGGCGCCGGGTGGCGCGCTTCCACGCCTGCGACGGCATCAGCCCGGGGGCCTCCTCGAACATGTCCAGCGAGACCTTCTGGCCGAGGCCGAACTCGGCCATGTAGTCGTGCAGGCGGTCGATGCCGAGCTTGTGCGCCAGGTCGTAGAAGTAGGTGTCGTTGGAGCGCATGATCGCGCTGTACATGTCCACCCAGCCATCGCCCGTACGGTTCCAGTTGCGGTACTTGTGCTCGTAGTTGGGCAGCTCGTAGTAGCCCGGGTCGAACACCCGGCTGCCGGGGGTGATCACACCGCTGTCGAGGCCGGCGATGGCCACCTCGGGCTTGACCGTGGAGCCTGGGGCGTACAGCCCGCGCAGCACGCGGTTGAACAGTGGCCGGTCGATGGAATCGCGCAGGGCGGCGTACTGTTTGAAGCTGATGCCCTTGACGAACAGGTTGGGGTCGAACGCCGGGTTGCTGACCATCGCCAGCACGTCGCCGTTGGCCGGGTCGAGCACCACCACTGCGCCGCGCCGCTCGCCCAGGGCCTTCTCGGCGGCTTGCTGCAGGTGGGCGTCGAGGCTCAGCACAATGTCCTTGCCCGGCACCGGGTCGTGATGATTGAGCACGCGCATCACCCGGCCCTGGGCGTTGGTCTCGACTTCCTCGTAGCCCACCTGGCCGTGCAACTGGTCCTCGTAGAAACGCTCGATACCGGTCTTGCCGATGGACTGGGTGCCGCGGTAGGCGGTGCTGTCGAGGCTCTTGGCTTCCTTCTCGTTGATGCGTCCGACGTAGCCGACCGAATGGGCGAAGTGTTCGGCCAAGGGGTACTCGCGAATGAACTGCGGCTCCACCTCCAGCCCCGGCAGGCGGAACTGGTTGACCGCGATCAGGGCGATCTGCTCTTCGCTCAGGCCGACCAGCAGGGTCACCGGCTCGAACGGCTTGCGGCCACGGCGCAGGTCCTTGTCGAACTGCTGGCGGTCGTCCTCGGACAGTCCCAGGACCTGCGTCAGGTTGTCGAGCACCTTCTTCGAATCGCCGGCTCGCTCGCGGGTCATGGTCAGGTTGAAGCTGGGCTTGTTGTCGGCCAGCACCACGCCATTGCGATCGTAGATCAGGCCGCGTTCGGGCGGGATCGGCAGCACGTGCACGCGGTTGTTTTCCGATACCGCCGACTGCTGGTCGTGCTGCAGCACCTGGAGCACGTAGAGCCGGCCTATCAGCACCGCCACCAAACTGAGCACCAGCAGGGCACAGACCAGCAGCCGGCGGTTGACCAGGTGCTTTTCCTTTTCGTGGTCCTTGAGCGGAATGGGTTGTGGCATGGGGGCAGGAGAGCGGCGGGTGGGGCGGCGATGCTACGCGGGCAGGCGGTGAGGCTCAAGGCGCAGCGCCCCGCGCCGCGCTGACCAGGTATTGCTCTGGCCCGCAGGCAAGGGCTCTGCGCCAATCATGAAGCTTCTTTCATCTAGGCAATGAACTCCGATTCTCCTGCCGGCTGAACAACTGCGTCCTGGCGAATGCTGAGCACCACGGCACCCGCGCACAAGCCCAGCAGCCCGACACTGGCCACCACGATATTGCCCATTCCCATGCCGGCGAGCATTAGCACCAGGCTGATACGAAACAGTGCGGTCATGGCGATCTCCAGGGCAGGGCGAACGAAGTCCGAAGTGTCACCATACCGTTCCGAACGCCGGGGTACAGGGCAAAGGGAGGGTTTGGCAGTGTATGCGCCTGCTTTGGCACAAAGCTCGCCACTTGACGGCATGGGCCATCCCTGATTTCATTGAAACCGGTTTCATCAACCCTGCACAAACATCTACAAGAAGGGCTCAGGGGTGGATAAAGACGCAATGCCCGTCCGCGGGCGGGTCACTATCAGCGAGGTCGCCAAGGCGGCCGGCGTCTCCAAGGCGACCGTCTCGCGCTATATGGGCGAGGACCGGCAACTGCTCGCCGAGGCCACCGCGCAGCGGATCGAAGCTGTCGTCGAGCGCCTGGGCTATCGCCCCAACCGCATGGCCAGTGCCCTCAAGCGCGGCCGCACCGGGCTGGTCGGCATGCTTCTGGCGGATATCCGCAACCCCTATTCCGTGGCGGTGATGCACGCTGTCGAGACGGCCTGTCGCCAGCACGGCTACAGCCTGGTGGTGTGCAACACCGGCTGTGACGACGCCCAGGAGCGCAGCCAGCTGCGGGCCCTGCAGGCGTACAACGTCGACGGCCTGATCGTGAACACCCTGGGCCACCGCGCCGGGGAACTGGCCAGCCTGGCGCGTGAGCTGCCCATGGTGCTGGTCGACCGGCAACTGGCGGGCGTGCCGGTCGATCTGGTGGGGCTGGACAACAGCGACGCCGTCGAGCAGGCGCTCGATCACCTTGAACACAACGGTTATCGCGACATCCTCGCCGTTACCGAGCCACTCGATGGCACCAGCTCACGGCAGGAGCGCGTGGAGGCCTTCCAGGCCTCCATCGCCAGGCGCCATGGATTGCGCGGGCAGGTGCTGGAGGTAGGCCCGGGCCTCGCCGAGCAGCTGGGCGCGTTCATTGCCGGGGCAGGGCACGGCCCGCAGGCGCTGTTCAGTTGCAATGGTGTCGCCACCCTGGAACTGGTGCGGGTGCTGCACGCCAGGGGCGGGCCGCTGTTTCAGGACCTGGGCCTGCTGGCGCTGGACGACCTGGACTGGTACCCGCTTGTGGGCGATGGCATCAGCGCATTGGCGCAACCCACCGGGCGCATCGGTGCGGCGGCGTTCCAGTGCCTGCTGGAGCGCCTGCAAGGCAGTCCTCTGCCGGCCCGCCGCCTGGATTTGCGCGCGCAGCTCATCGTGCGAGGCTCTACCCGCTCACAACACTGACGGCGTCCCGGACGCCGTTGTTGCCGGGGAAAAATGAAACCGGTTTCATCCACAACAACAAGGACTACCACGATGCGCACGCACACTGTCTCCATCAGCTTGTCGAGTTTTGGTGCCGATGCCGTGAGGCGGTTGGGCCAGGCCAGCTACCTGCCGTTGCTCGCTGCGGCGGGGGCGCGGCGGGTGGAGTGGCGCGAGGAGCTTTTCGACACCGCGCCAGACGCCGTAAGTCTGGCCAACCAGGCTGCCGAACATGGCCTGCAGAGTCTCTACTCCACGCCACTGGAACTGTGGCGCGAGGATGGCAGCCTGGAACCCGCGATTGCCCAGCGCCTGCAGCTGGCGAGC
Organism: Pseudomonas sp. CAM1A; assembly: GCF_047501685.1. Taxonomy (NCBI): domain Bacteria; kingdom Pseudomonadati; phylum Pseudomonadota; class Gammaproteobacteria; order Pseudomonadales; family Pseudomonadaceae; genus Pseudomonas; species Pseudomonas sp. CAM1A. The sequence goes on from NZ_JBFNXP010000020.1 coordinate 23,161, forward strand.
GAGATCGGCGCGGTGGCGCTCAAGGTGTCGCTGGGTCATTACCAGGATGGCTGCGATCTGCAGGCGCTGGCGCCCCTGTTGCAACACAAGACGGCGCTGTATGTGGAAAACGACCAGACGCCCTACGGTGGGCGGCTGCAGACCTTGCTGAAGTTTTTTCGCGAGGCCCAGGCGCAAGGCGTGGCGCCGGGCATGACCTTCGACATCGGCAACTGGTACTGGCACGACGAGTCGCCGCTGCTGGCCGCGCAGTTACTGGGGCGTTGGGTGCGCTACGTGCACTGCAAGGCGGTGGCGCGCCGCGCCGACGGGCGCCTGGTGGCCGTGGTGCCCGAGGACCTCGACCTGGCCCAGTGGCGCGAATTGATGACGCATTTCGCCCCAGGTCTGCCGCGTGCCATCGAGTACCCCCTGACCGGCGAGAACCTGCTGGCACTGACGGCGCGCCAGGTCGCGCAACTGGCCGAGCTGGAAGGGCAGGTGTGCCATGGCTGAGCATGACGTGCTGTGCTTCGGTGAAACCATGGCCATGTTCGTGGCGGCGCAGGCGGGCGACCTGGCCCGGGTCGAGGGCTTCGGCAAGCGCATCGCCGGTGCCGACAGCAACGTGGCCATCGGCCTGTCACGCCTGGGCCTGCGGGTGCAATGGCTGAGCCGGGTCGGCGACGACTCGCTCGGTGCCTTCGTGCTCGACAGCCTGCGCCGGGAAGGCCTGGACTGTTCCAGCGTCGAGATCGATGCCGAGCACCCCACGGGGTTCCAGCTCAAGGAGCGCTGCGACGATGGTCGCGACCCCAGGGTCGAGTACTTCCGCCGTGGCTCGGCAGCCAGCCGGCTGTCGCCCGCCCTGGTGCGGCCGGCGTTGTTGCAGGCCCGGCACGTGCATGCCACGGGCATTCCGGCGGCACTTTCAGGCAGTTGCCGCGAACTGTGCCACCTGCTGCTGGACGGCATGCGAGCCAATGGCCGCAGCATCTCCTTCGACCCCAACCTGCGTCCGTCGCTGTGGCCCGACCGCCAGACCATGGTGCGCGAGGTCAACGCCCTGGCGGCCAAGGCCGACTGGGTGCTGCCAGGGTTGGAGGAGGGGCGCCTGCTCAGCGGCCGGCAGTCGCCGCAGGCCATCGCCGAGTTCTACCTTGAGCAGGGCGCGCAATACGTGGCCATCAAGCTGGGAGCCGAAGGCGCCTACTGGCGCGATGCCCAGGGCGCCCATGGCGTGGTGCCTGGCCAGCCGGTCGCCCGGGTGGTGGACACCGTGGGCGCGGGCGATGCCTTCGCCGTCGGGGTGATCAGCGCCTTGCTCGAAGGCTTGCCGCTGCGCCGAGCCGTAGCCCGCGGCAACTGGTGTGGCAGCCGCGCGGTGCAGAGCCGCGGCGACATGGAAGGCCTGCCGCAACGTCATGAACTGGACCACCACGAAAGCCCTGCGCGCGAAGCACGCTGAAGCGCCGGCCTGTGCGCAACCTGATGTGACAAGAACAACAAGACCAGGAGAACACCCATGCAGATCGATCGACTCGCACCCAGACGCTGGTGGTACATCATGCCCATCGTCTTCATCACCTACAGCCTGGCCTACCTCGACCGGGCCAACTACGGCTTTGCCGCGGCCTCGGGCATGGCCGACGACCTGAAGATCACCCCGGCGCTGTCGTCGCTGCTCGGCGCGCTGTTCTTCCTCGGCTACTTCTTCTTCCAGGTGCCCGGCGCCCTGTACGCGCAGAAGCGCAGCGTGAAGAATCTGATCTTCGCCAGCCTGATCCTCTGGGGCGGGCTGGCCACGCTGACCGGGATCGTCCACGATGTCTATTGGCTGATCGCCATCCGCTTCCTCCTGGGCGTGGTCGAGGCGGCGGTGATGCCAGCCATGCTCATCTACCTGTGCCACTGGTTCACCCGCGCCGAGCGCTCGCGGGCCAACACCTTCCTGATCCTCGGCAACCCGGTGACCATCCTGTGGATGTCGGTGGTCTCGGGCTACCTGGTGCAACAGTTCGACTGGCGCTGGATGTTCATCATCGAGGGCGCGCCGGCCATTCTCTGGGCGTTCATCTGGTGGCGCCTGGTCGATGACCGCCCGGAGCAGGCCAAGTGGCTCGATGTCCGGGAGAAGGCCGCGCTGCGCGAAGCGCTGGACGCCGAGCAGCAGGGCATCAAGCCGGTGAAGAACTATGCCGAGGCGTTCCGTTCGCCCACGGTGATCATCCTGTCGCTGCAGTACTTCTGCTGGAGCATCGGCGTGTACGGCTTCGTCCTCTGGCTACCGTCGATCCTCAAGCAGGCCGCCGCGCTGGACATCGTCACCGCCGGTTGGCTGTCGGCGGTGCCCTACCTGGGGGCGGTGTTGGCCATGCTCGGGGTGTCGTGGGCCTCGGACCGCCTGCAGAAGCGCAAGCGCTTCGTCTGGCCGCCGCTCTTGATCGCCGCGCTGGCGTTCTATGGCTCCTATGCCCTGGGCACCGAGCACTTCTGGTGGTCATACGCCTTGCTGGTGATCGCCGGCGCCTGCATGTACGCACCCTACGGGCCGTTTTTCGCGATCGTTCCCGAACTGTTGCCGGCCAACGTCGCCGGGGGCGCCATGGCGCTGATCAACAGCATGGGCGCGCTGGGCTCGTTCTCGGGCTCGTACCTGGTCGGCTACCTCAATGGTGTCACCGGCGGCCCCGGCGCCTCGTACCTGTTCATGTGCGGTGCACTGCTGCTGGCCGTGGCCCTGACCGCCGTCCTCAACCCTTTGCAACAGGCGCGCCGGCACAGCCTGGCGCCGAGCCGATAGGAGCCGCACCATGAAAAAGCGCATCGTCGCCTACAAACGCCTGTCCGATGAACTGATGGCGCGCCTGCACGCGCAGGCCGAGGTGACCCTGGTGGAAGCGCCGGCCGCCGATGGCCTGGCGCGCTTGCGCGCGGCGCTGCCGGGCGCCCATGGCCTGCTGGGCGCCAGCCTGCGCCTGGACCGCGCGCTGCTTGACCTGGCGCCGCAGCTGGAGGTGATCTCCAGCGTGTCGGTGGGCGTGGACAACTACGATGTCGCGGCGCTGGATCAGCGCGGGGTGCTGCTGACCAACACCCCCGACGTGCTCACCGAAACCACCGCCGACACCGGTTTCGCGCTGATCCTGGCCTGTGCCCGGCGCGTGGTCGAGCTCGATGGCTGGATTCGCGCCGGCCACTGGCGAGCCGGGATCGGCCCCGCGCAGTTCGGCTGCGACGTGCAGGGCAAGACCCTGGGCATCGTCGGCATGGGCCGTATCGGCGAGGCCCTGGCCCGACGCGCGCATGCCGGTTTCGGCATGCGTGTGCTGTACCACACCCGCAGCCCGCGGCCGGCGGTGGAGGCGCGGTTCGGCGCCGGCTATCGCAGCCTTGACGCGTTGCTGGCCGAGTCCGATTTTGTCTGCCTGTGCCTGCCGCTGACCGGCGCTACGCAAAACCTGATCGGCGCGCGCGAACTGGCCCTGATGAAACCCTCGGCGATTTTGGTGAACATTTCCCGCGGCCGCGTGCTCGACGAGGCGGCACTGTTGCAAGCGCTGGCCGCGCGGCGCATTCGTGGCGCCGGGCTGGACGTGTTCGTGCAGGAGCCGCTGGCGCTGGATTCGCCGCTGCTGCAACTGGACAACCTGGTGGTCACCCCGCATATCGGCTCGGCCACGCTGGAGACCCGCGAAGCCATGGCCCGCTGCGCCGTGGACAACCTGCTGGCCGCGCTGGCTGGCGAGCGGCCGGCGAACCTGGTCAATCCTGTGGCCTGGGAGCGGCGAAACAACTGAACCTGGTGAGCGTCGCGCTTGCCTCATGCCTACCAAAACAACAGCCTTTGTCTGGTTCGAGATCCCGGGGTCGCACTGCGACCCCTTGGCAATTCAAGGCCGGCCGCGCAAGACAGCGCTGTCTTGCGCGGCCGGCGGGATCTTCATCGGCGAAAAGGGCGACGATTTCCGTATGACCTGATCAATAGAGAGACATCCTCATGTCCAAGGACCAACCCGCCTCCGTGCAACCGGCGCGCCGGGCGTTCCTGCGCCAATCCCTGACCCTGATCCCGGTGGCGACCCTCGCCAGCACGGGGTTGGGCGGTGCAGTGCTCGCCGACAGCGCCACCCCGGCAGCCGCCGAACCGGCCCGGTCGGTTACCGCGCGCGCCTACCAGCCGACCTTCTTCACCCAGGAAGAGTGGGCCTTCGTCAGCGCCGCCGTGGCCGTGCTCATCCCCACGGATGCCCTGGGTGCTGGCGCGGCCGATGCCGGCGTGCCCGAGTTCATCGACCGCCAGCTCAACACCCGCTACGGCAGTGGCGGGCTGTGGTACATGCAGGGGCCATTCCACCCCGACGCCCCCAGCGAGCTGGGCTACCAGCTCAAGCTCAACCCCCAGGAGATTTACCGGCTGGGCATCGCCGAGACCGACGCCTGGTGCAAGGCGCAGTTCGGCAAGGCGTTCTCCCAGCTCGGTCTTGCGCGCCAGCAGCAGGTACTGGAGGCCCTGGACGGAGGTACGGCGACGTTTGCCTCGTTGCCGGCGGCTACCTTCTTCAACATGCTCTGGCTCAACACCCGCGAAGGCTTTTTCAGTGATCCGCTGCACGGCGGCAACCAGGGGTTGGTCGGCTGGAAGCTGGTGGGCTTCCCCGGCGCCCGCGCCGATTTCATGGACTGGGTGGAGCGCGACGAGCGTTATCCGTTCCCGCCGGTCTCCATCAGCGGCGAGCGGGGTTGAAGCATGTGCCAGATGAAAAAAGTCGATGCAGTCATCGTCGGGTTCGGCTGGGCCGGCGCGATCATGGCCAAGGAACTCACCGAGGCCGGCCTGCAGGTGGTCGCCCTGGAGCGTGGCCCGGCCCGTGATACCTACCCGGACGGCGTCTACCCGCAGACCATGGACGAGCTGACCTACAACTCGCGCAAGAAGCTGTTCATGGACATCTCCCGCGAGACCGTGACCCTGCGCCACAGCGTCAACGACGTGGCCGTGCCGTATCGCCAGTTCGGCGCCTTCCTGCCCGGCACCGGCACGGGTGGGGCGGGGCTGCACTGGTCCGGCGTGCATTTTCGCGTCGACCCGGTGGAGCTGCGCCTGCGCAGCCACTACGAGGAGCGCTACGGCAAGCGGTTCATTCCCGAGGGCATGACCATCCAGGACTTCGGCGTGAGCTACGAGGAGCTGGAGCCGTACTTCGACTTTGCCGAGAAGGTGTTCGGCACCTCCGGCACGGCGTGGTCGATCAAGGGCCAGGTGGTGGGCCGCGACAAGGGCGGCAACCCGTTCGCCGCCGACCGCTCCAGCGACTTCCCGCTGGTGGCGCAGAAGAACACCGTGTCGGCGCAATTGTTCGAGAAGGCCGCCCGTGAAGTCGGCTATCACCCCTACAACCTGCCGTCTGCCAACACCTCCGGGCCTTACACCAACCCCTACGGCGCGCAGATGGGACCGTGCAACTTCTGTGGCTACTGCAGCGGCTATGCCTGCTACATGTACTCCAAGGCCTCGCCCAACGTGAACATCCTGCCGGCCCTGCGCCAGGTGCCCAACTTCGAGTTGCGCAACAACGCCCATGTGCTGCGGGTCAACCTGACCGAGGACAAACGCCTGGCCACCGGCGTGACCTACGTCGACAGCCAGGGGCGTGAGGTCGAGCAACCGGCCGACCTGGTGATCCTCGGCGCCTTCCAGTACAACAACGTGCGCCTGATGCTGCTCTCGGGCATCGGCAAGCCTTACGATCCGGTCAGCAACCAAGGGGTGGTGGGGCGCAACTTCGCCTACCAGAACATCTCCACGGTGACCGCGTTCTTTGACCGCGACAGCCACCATACCAACCCCTTCATCGGTGCCGGCGGCAACGGTGTGGCGGTGGACGATTTCAACGCCGACAACTTCGACCATGGCCCCCACGGTTTCGTCGGCGGCTCGCCGTTCTGGGTCAACCAGGCCGGCGCCAAGCCGATCTCCGGCACCAAGGTGCCGCCGGGCACGCCGAAATGGGGCAGTGGCTGGAAGGCTGCGGTGGCCGACAGCTACCGGCACATGCTGTCGATGGACGCCCACGGCGCGCACCAGTCCTACCGCGACAACTACCTCGACCTGGACCCGGTGTACAAGGACGCCTACGGCCAGCCGTTGCTGCGCATGACCTTCGACTGGAAGGACAACGACGTGAAGATGAACCGCTTCATGGTCGAGCGCATGGGCAAGATCGCCGAAGCCATGGGGCCCAAGTCGATCAGCGCGGGGAAAAAGGCCTTCGGCCAGCACTTCGATGCCTCCAGCTACCAGACCACCCACCTCAACGGCGGCGCGATCATGGGCACCGACCCGAAGACCAGCGCGCTCAATCGCTACCTGCAATGCTGGGATGTGCACAACGTGTTCGTGCCTGGCGCTTCGGCCTTCCCCCAGGGCCTGGGCTACAACCCCACCGGGCTGGTGGCGGCGTTGACCTACTGGTCGGCGCGGGCGATCCGCGAACGCTACCTGAAGAACCCCGGCCCATTGGTGCAGGCATGAGGAGGCCGGTCATGAAACTCAAGACACTGTTCATCGCCATGCTCGGCCTGGGCGCGAGCACCTTGCTGCACGCCGCCGACGGCGTTGATCCAGCTTTGGTCAAGCAGGGCGAGTACCTGGCCCGTGCCGGCGACTGCGTGGCCTGCCACACCGCCAAGGGCGGCAAACCCTTCGCCGGTGGGCTGCCCATGGAAACGCCTATCGGCACCCTGTACTCGACCAATATCACGCCCCATTCGAGCGGTATCGGCCAGTACAGCTACGAGGACTTCGAGCGCGCTGTGCGCCAGGGCATCGGCAAGGATGGCAGCACGCTGTACCCGGCCATGCCATACCCGTCCTATGCCCGGGTCAGCGATAAGGACATGCAGGCGCTATATGCCTACTTCATGCATGGCGTGCAGCCGGTGGCGCAACAGAACAAGGCCAGCGACATCCTTTGGCCATTGAGCATGCGCTGGCCGCTGGCATTCTGGCGTGGGTTGTTCGCGCCGCCGGTCAAGCCGTTCGAAGCCGCCGGGCGTGACCCGGTGGTGGCGCGTGGCGCCTACCTGGTCGAAGGACTGGGACACTGTGGCGCCTGCCACACGCCCCGGGCGATCACCATGCAGGAAAAGGCATTGGATACCAGCGACGGCGATGCCTTCCTGGCCGGCAGCGCACCGCTCGAGGGCTGGATCGCCAAGAGCCTGCGCGGCGACCACAAGGACGGCCTGGGCAGTTGGAACGAGGCGCAGATCGTCGCCTTCCTCAAGACCGGGCGCAACGAGCGCACGGCGGTGTTCGGCGGCATGAGCGACGTGGTCGAGCACAGCATGCAGTACATGAGCGATGCCGACCTGACGGCCATTGCCCGCTACCTGAAGACCTTGCCGCCGACCAACCCGCACGACCAGCCGTTCCAGGCGGACCCCAGCGTGGCCCAGGCGCTGTGGCAAGGCAATGACGGCAAGACGGGCGCGGCGTTGTACGTGGACAACTGCGGGGCTTGCCACCGTACCGACGGCCAGGGCTATGCCCGGGTGTTCCCGGCGCTGGCGGGCAATCCGGTGGTGCAGGGGCAGGATGCCACCTCGCTGATCCATATCGTGCTGGAAGGCGCGACCCTGCCGGCCACGGCGAGCGCGCCGTCGACGTTCAGCATGCCCGGCTTCGGCTGGCGGCTGTCGGACCAGCAGGTGGCCGATGTGGTCAACTTCATTCGCAGCAGCTGGGGCAACCAGGCCGCGGCGGTGACTGCGGGGCAGGTGGCGGTGCTGCGCAAGGCGGCACCGGTGCCGCTCAAGGCGCAGTCGCTGATCGGCGATACCACGGGGATTGCGGAGCCTTGATCGACAAGCCTGATTGACTGGGAGGTGTTGTGGGAGCGGGCTTGCCCCGCGCTGGCCGCTTGGCCAGATCGCGGGGCAAGCCCGCTCCCACCGGGTGCCGATTACGCCGCCGAATACCTCGAAACCACTTCAATACATGTTCATAAATCACATTACAAATGAATCATAAATATATGATTTATAAAGTCTATTTTTTAGCGATCGCATGCTGGGCACATTGCTCGTAATACGTCTGCTTGATCGCCGCCGGCTTCAGCCGCGAGCGGCTGTTGTACGTCTGCTCGGTGATCCCGAACGCCGTCATGCGCATCCATGGCTTGGCGAACTTGCGTACCTGCAACTTCTTGCGCGTGGCATACAGGGTCACCCCGGAAAGCTTGGCCTGTTGTGCCTCGGCGGCGATCTGCGCGCCCCAGCCACACACCTGGCGATCGTTCTGGCTCAGGGCCCGGGCCTGGGCGCCGAAGGCGGTTGTGGCCAGCAGGCAGCCAGCCACGGTTGCTAGAATTACGCGCATGTTGCTGTCCTAAGCATCTGAAGGAAAACGAAGTTTGCCCGCGCTTTCGACGCCTGGGGGCCAGCAGTTTGCCGTCAGGCGATGGCCATTTGCAGGCCATCGCGGGAACGCCAGCGCAGCGACTGCAGGGCCAGGGCGGCAACCCACAACACGCTGATGCCATAGTTGAGGCGTTGGTACAGGCCGAACAGTTCACCGTCTTGCGCGGCTTTGGCCATCAGCACCACGGTGATCACCGCCAGCACCGAGCACAGCAGCGACCACCTTCCCAGCCAGGGGGAGCCTGCCACGCGTTTGCCCAGCCAGATCCACAACACACTGGCCAGGGTCAGCGAGAGGAACATCAGCAGGCCGCTGAGGTTGTGCATCTGTTGCGAGAACGACGGATCCTGCGGCGCGCAGCCCTGGTCGCAGGGAAACCAGCCGGTACCCAGGCTGCCGACAGCGTGCAACAGCACCAGCCCTGCGCCCAACCGAGCCAGCCCTGAGTACCGCCAGCGCCGCGCCAGGCCCCAGGCGAACAGGCCGAAGAGCAGCGCCAGGGGGAAGTTGTTGACCCAGGGCGAGAAGCCATGGGTAGGCGCGCCGACCGCCCCCAGTTGGCTCATGGCCTGTTGCAGGTGGTCGTAGCCGGGATAGGCCAGGGCGGTCAGGCCAACGCCCGACAGCAGCCAGAGCGGGATGAGCAGGCCAGTGGCGAGCAGCAGGCGATCGAACGTCTTCATGCGGTTTCCTTCCTTGGAGAGAGCAGGTCGCAGCCTACAGCGCGGGCATCACCGATGGCCAGGCTCAATCGCCAACGAGCAGCATCACCAACAGCACGCAAGCCAGCAGCGCCAGGTAGGCGCGGGCATGCACGTGGTCGGGGATGCGCCCCAGCAAGGGGGCGGCCAGGTGCATGCCCAGCCAGGCGCCGACTGTCATTACCAAGGCGGCGCGCAGGTCGATCAACCCGAGCAGGCCGGCGCCCAGGTCAGTCTGGTTGCTCGGCACCAGGGCATAGACCAGCGTCGCCGCCAGGGCCATGGGCAGCGACAGCGGATTGGCCATGGCGGTGGCGGTGCGCATGCTGGCGCCGCGGCGGCGCATCAGCGGCACGGTCATCACGCTGCCGCCCACGCCGAGCAGCGCCGCCAGCGCGCCGATGGGCAGGCCGGCCAGGGTCGCGTCGGTACGGCTCATTTCAGCCCGTGCCTGCCCGCCTGTGCGGACGAAGCCCGGGCGCAGCCAGGCATCGAGCAGGCTGAGCAGCAGGTAGGCGATGAACAGCCAGCGGAGCCAGGCGCTGGTCACGTACAGGGCGGCCCAGGCGCCTAGCAGCGCTCCCACGGCAATGGCCGGCGCCAGGGGGCGCACCAGGTCCCAGCGCAGGCTGCCGGCGCGGTGGTGGCGCCAGGTGGCCAGGGCGCTGCTGAAGATCATCAGCGTGGCCGAGGTGGCCACGGCGATCTGCATGGCATGCTCGGCCACGGCCGTGCCGGCGCCGTGACTGGTCAGCAGCAGGGCATAGAGCAGCGGCACGGCGAAGAACCCGCCGCCAAAGCCGAACAGCAAGGTGGTGACGCCGGCACACAGGCCGAACAGGCCAAGCAGGGGGTAGAGCATGGCAGCAGCCTCAGGGCCAGGACAGGGGCTCTCAGGGTAGGCGCCTGCCCCTTGGCTGGCTTGCGTCAGTTGGCCAATAATCATCGTGTTACGGCCAGAGCCCGCTATCATGCGCAATGTTCCCCTGTCCCAGATCGATGCCACCCCCCGCGCGGTTTTGGCCATCGCCACCGATTACCCGCCCGACACCCTGTTGCCCAGGCATGTCCATCGCCGGGCGCAATTTCTATATGGGATGAGCGGGCTGATGGAGGTGCTGACCGACGATGGCGCCTGGGTGATTCCGCCCGGTAGCGGCGTGTGGATTCCTCCCGGCAAGCCGCACCAGGTGCGCATGCGCGGCGTGAGTACCCGCAGCCTGTACATCGAGCCGACAGCGCTGCCCCGCGCGGGCCCGCTATGCGAGGCACTGCGCGTCGAACCACTGCTGCACCAGCTGTTGCTGGCCAGCGCCGAGGTGCCGGCGCTGCATGACGAGGCAGGGCGCGACGGCCTGCTGCTGGGGCTGCTGCTGCACGAGCTGGGCAAGGCCCAGCGCCTGCCGCTGTTCGCGCCGATGCCGACGGAGCCACGTTTGGCGGCCCTGTGCCAGGCATTCCTCGCGCAGCCGTTGATCCATGCCCGCGCCGAGGCCTGGGCCCGTCAACTCAACTGCAGCCCGCGCACCTTCAGCCGGCGTTTTCGCGAGCAGACCGGGCTGTCGTTCGGCCAATGGCGCCAGCAGGCCTGCCTGATGGCGGCGGTGACACGCCTGGCGGCGGGCGAGGCGGTGACGGCCATCGCCCTGGACCTGGGTTACGAGAGCCCCAGCGCATTTTCCAGCCTGTACCGCAAAGTCATGGGTCACACGCCTTCGGCGGCGCGGCAGGGCGCATGAAAACTCGCGCGGATGTATGTGATCGTACAACTGCTTGCGCTATCATCCCGCCTGTCTTCCACAACCAGACAGACAGGGCATGACAGAGCAGCAGGTACAGGCACGGGCCCGGCGCAAGCCACGCAGCCTGGCCCAGGAACTGGTCACGGTGCTGACCGAGCGCATTCGCAGCGGTCAGCTCAAGCGCGGCGACAAGCTGCCCACCGAATCGCAGATCATGGCCGAGGAAGGGGTCAGCCGCACCGTGGTGCGCGAGGCGATATCGCGGCTGCAGGCCGCAGGCCAGGTCGAGACCCGCCACGGTATCGGCACTTTTGTGCTGGACGCCCCAAGCACCGGGGGTTTTCGTATCGACCCGGCGACCATCGTCACCCTGCGCGAGGTGCTGGCGGTGCTGGAGTTGCGCATTGCCCTGGAGATCGAGTCGGCGGGCCTGGCGGCCGAGCGTCGCAGCGACGAGCAACTGGCCGGCATGCGCGCCGCGCTGGACGAGCTCAACGAGGGCGCGGCGCATGCCTCGGATGCGGTGTCGGCGGACTTCCAGTTCCACCTGCGCATCGCCCAGGCCAGCGGCAATCACTACTTTGCCGACATCATCAATCACCTGGGCACCAGCATCATCCCGCGTACCCGGCTCAACTCGGCGCGCCTTGCCCATGACGACCAGGCGCATTACATGAGCCGGTTGATGCACGAGCACGAGGCGATCTACGAGGCTATCGCCCGACGCGACAGCGAAGGCGCCAAGATGGCCATGCGCATGCACCTGAGCAACAGCCGCGAACGCCTGCGCCAGGCCCATGAAGAGGCCGAGGCGCAAAGAGGCTGATCACCTTGGCAGGGGCCGCAAAGCGGCCCCAAGTGACGCTTTCAGGGCGCTCAAATCGCCTGATCGGACCACTGCCCATTCACCAGCCGCCGCAGCCCCAACGGGTTGCCATCGCGCAACGCCTCCGGCAGCAAAGCCTGCGGGTAGTTCTGGTAGCACACCGGCCGCAGGAAGCGATCGATCGCCAGCGTGCCCACCGAAGTGCCACGGGCATCCGAGGTCGCCGGGTATGGCCCGCCATGGACCATGGCGTCGCACACCTCGACCCCGGTCGGGTAGCCATTGACCAGGATGCGCCCGACCTTCTCTTCGAGCAGCGGCACCAGCCAGGCAAAGGCCTCGAGGTCGTCCGGCTCGCCGATCAGGGTGGCGGTGAGCTGGCCGCGCAGGCCGAGCAGGGCGGCGCGCAACTGCGCCTCATCGGCGACCTCCACAGCCACCGTGGCCGGGCCGAACACCTCCTCTTGCAGCAGCGGGTCGGCCTCTGCCAGCAGGCGGGCATCGGCCTTGAACAGCTGGGCGCGGGCCTGATCGCCTTGCTGCGGCTGGCCCGCCAGATGCTGGATGCCAGCGTGGGCCAGCAGATGTTGCAGGCCACCGACATAACTGCGCAGGCCGCCGGCATTGAGCAACGTCTGGCCGGCCTGCTGATCCAGGTGTCGGCCCAGCTCGTCCAGCAGTTGGCTGAAACCAGGGGACTGCAAGCCGATCAGCATGCCGGGGTTGGTGCAGAACTGGCCGGCGCCCAGGCACACCGAGCCTGCCAGCTCGCGGGCGATGGCCTCGCCACGCTTGGCCAGGGCGCCGGGCAGGACGATCACCGGGTTGATGCTGGACATCTCGGCGAACACCGGGATCGGTTGCGGCCGCTCGGCGGCCATGCGACACAGCGCGTCGCCGCCCTTCAGCGAGCCGGTGAAGCCGACGGCCTGGATGGCCGGGTGCTTGACCAGCCATTCGCCGACACCGCCGCCGAACACCATGTTGAACACGCCCTTGGGCATGCCGGTGCGGTCGGCGGCGCGCAGGATGGCGCAGGCCACCAGGTCGGCGGTGGCCATATGGCCGCTGTGGGCCTTGAACACCACCGGGCAGCCGGCGGCCAGGGCCGCAGCGGTGTCGCCACCGGCGGTGGAGAAGGCCAGCGGGAAGTTACTGGCACCGAACACCGCCACCGGGCCGACGCCGATGCGCATCTGGCGGATGTCCACCCGTGGCAGCGGCTGACGCTCGGGCAGCGCCAGGTCGATGCGCGCACCGAGGTAGTCGCCGCGCCGCAGCACTTGGGCGAACAGGCGCATCTGCCCGCTGGTACGGCCGCGCTCGCCCTGGATGCGCGCGGCGGGCAGGGCGGTTTCGCGGCAGACGATGGCGACGAAGTGGTCGTCGAGTTCGTCCAGCTCGGCGGCGATGGCTTCGAGGAACTCGGCGCGGCGGGCCGGGGGCAGTTGGCGGAACACGCTGAAGGCGTCGGCGGCGGCGCGGGCGGCACGGTCGACTTCGCCCTCGGTGGCCTGGGCAAAGCTGTAGGGCAGGGCCTCGCCGCTGGTGGCGTCGAGGCTGTGCAGGCGTTGCGGGCCAAGGGCGCTGCGCTGGCCGGCGATGAAGTTGTGGCCGAGGATATTAGGCATTGAAACTCCTGGATGGGTGATGAGCCAGTGCGTGGGAGCGGGCTTGTCCCGCGATTGCATCATCGCGGGGCAAGCCCGCTCCCACGCCCCCTGTATCGTTCAGGTGATCGGTGCTGGATTGAACAAAGTGATGTCGTTGTGCAGCCGGTGCTGTTCGGCCCAGGTCTGCCTGCGGCCGCTGGCCACGTCCAGGTAGTAATGGAACAGCTCCCAGCCCAGCTCCTCGATGCTCGCCCGGCCGCTGGCGATGCGCCCGGCGTCGATGTCGATGAGATCCGGCCAGCGCTGGGCCAGCTCGCTGCGCGTGCACACCTTGACCACCGGCGCCATGGCCAGGCCGTAGGGCGTGCCGCGGCCAGTGGTGAACACATGCAGGTTCATCCCGGCCGCCAGCTGCAAGGTGCCGCAGACGAAGTCGCTGGCCGGAGTGGCGCAGAAGATCAGGCCCTTGCGCGTTACCCGCTCGCCGGGCCCGAGCACGCCCTGGATCGCGCCGCTGCCGGACTTGACGATCGAGCCCAGGGCTTTTTCGACGATGTTGGACAAGCCGCCTTTCTTGTTGCCCGGCGTGGTATTGGCGCTGCGATCGGCAGCGCCCTGCTGCAGGTAGCGGTCGTACCAGTCCATCTCGCGCACCAATGCTTCGGCGACCTCCGGCGTTTCGGCGCGGGAGGTGAGCATGTAGATGGCATCGCGTACCTCGGTGACTTCCGAGAACAGCACCGTCGCGCCGGCGCGCACCAGCAGGTCGGCGGCATAGCCCAGCGCCGGGTTGGCGGTGATGCCGGAGAAGGCGTCGCTGCCGCCGCACTGCATGCCGAGGATCAGTTCGCTGGCCGGCACGCTCTCGCGGCGGCGCTGGTCGAGCTTTTTCAGGCGGGTCTCGGCCAGGGCCATGATCTGCTCGATCATCTCGCCGAAGCCCAACGTCGCATCCTGCAGGCGGTACAGCCACGGTTCGCTGAGGTCCACAGACGGATCGCCGTCGTGCATCACCTGGCCGGCCTGCAGCTTTTCGCAGCCCAGGCTGATGACCAGCGCCTCGCCGCCAAGGTTGGGGTTGCGCGCCAGGTTGCGCACGGTGCGGATCGGGATGTAGGCGTCGCGGGCGTTGATCGCCACGCCGCAGCCGTAGCTGTGGGTGAGGGCGACCACGTCGTCGACATTGGGGTATTTGGGCAGCAGTTCGCTGCGGATGCGTTTCACCGCGTGATCGAGCACACCAGTCACGCACTGCACGGTGGTGGTGATGCCGAGGATGTTGCGGGTGCCGACGCTGCCGTCGGCGTTGCGGTAGCCCTCGAAGGTGAAGCCCTCCAGTGGCGGCAGGGCCGCGGGCACGGCGTCGCAGCGCGGCAGGCTGGCAAGCTCGGGCGCGGCCGGCATCGCCAGTTGATCTTCCTTGACCCAACTGCCCTGGCGCAGGTCTGCCAGGGCATGGCCGATGACCTGGCCATAGCGACGCACCGCCTCGCCCTTGCGGATGTCCATGGTGGCGACCTTGTGGCTCTGCGGCACGCCCTCGACCAGGGTCAGGCCATCGGCAAAGCGCGCGCCTTCGCCCAGGCCGCCGTCGTTGACCACCACCACGACGTTGTCGTCGGGGTGCAGGCGCACGTAGCGGGGCGACTCGGAATGTTCGATCAACTGCATGGTCAGGCCCTTCTTGTCTTGTCTCTCAGGCGTGGTGCTTGCGCCGGCGCCGTTGGGCGCCGACGTGTCCGGCTTACTGGCGGGCCAGTTCGGCGTCGGGCGCAGGTTCCCGCTTGGGCGGCTCCTTGAGCTCGATGCGCTTGATCGGGCCGACGATCACCAGGTAGCTGAACACCGCCACCAGGGCGTTGGCGCCCACATACACCAGGGCCCATTTGAACGAACCGGTGGCGCTGATGATGTAGCCGATGACGATCGGCGTGGTGATCGAGGCGATGTTGCCGAAGGTGTTGAACAGCCCGCCCGACAGGCCGGCGATCTGCTTGGGCGAGGTGTCGGCGACCACCGCCCAGCCCAGGGCGCCGATGCCCTTGCCGAAGAACGCCAGGGTCATGAAGCCGACCACCATCCACTCGGCCTCGACGTAGTTGCAGAAGACCATGGTGGTCGACAGCAGCAGGCCGCAGACGATCGGCAGCTTGCGCGAGAAGGTCAGCGAGTTGCCGCGGCGCAGCAGCCAGTCCGACAGCACACCGCCCAGCACCCCGCCGATGAAGCCGCACACCGCCGGCAGCGAGGCGATGAAGCCGGCCTTGAGGATGGTCATGCCGCGCTCCTGCACCAGGTACACCGGGAACCAGGTGAGGAAGAAGTAGGTGATGGCGTTGATGCAGTATTGGCCCAGGTAGACGCCCAGCAGCATGCGGCTGGTCAGCAGTTGCTTGATGTAGCCCCATTTCGGGCCGTCGCCGCCGCGCTTCTGGTCCATGTCCACCAGGCCGCCGTTCTGTTCGATGTGCTCGAGCTCACTGCTGCTGATGCGGGGGTGCTGGCGCGGGTTGTAGATGGTCTTCAGCCACACCGCCGAGAACACGATGCCCAGCGCGCCCATCACCACGAACACGTGTTCCCAGCCGAAGGTGAAGACGATCCAGCCCATGATCGGGGCGAACAGCGCGGTGGCGAAGTACTGCGCCGAGTTGAAGATCGCCGAGGCGGTGCCGCGCTCCTGAGTGGGGAACCAGGCCGCGACGATCCGCGCGTTGCCGGGGAACGACGGCGCTTCGGCAAAGCCGACCAGGAAGCGCAGGGTGAACAGCGTGACCACCGCCCAGGCCACCGGCAGCCCGCCGACGAAGCCCTGCAGCAGGGTGAACAGCGACCAGGTGAAGATGCTGAAGGCGTAGACGTTCTTCGAGCCGAAGCGGTCGAGCAGCCAGCCGCCGGGGATCTGCCCGGCCACGTAGGCCCAGCCGAAGGCGGAGAAGATGTAGCCGAGGGTGACCGCGTCGATGCCCAGGTCTTTCTGCAGGCTAGAGCCGGCGATGGCGATGGTGGCGCGGTCGGCGTAGTTGATGGTGGTCACCAGGAACAGCATCAACAGGATCAGGTAGCGTACATGCGTCTTTTGCGTCGCTTGCATGCTGGTTACTCCCACTCGTTATTTTTATACGGGGATTGGTTGTAGGCCGGAGCGGGGCGTCCCTGCTCCGGCGGCGGCTTTGGCAGGCCGCGGGGTGCTCGCTTATTGCGGGCCCATCTTGTCCATCAGCGCGGCGAGCATCTCGTACTCCTGCGCGGTGAGGTCGGTCAGCGGCGTGCGCACGGGGCCCGCGTCAAAGCCGGCGAGCTTCGCCCCGGCCTTGACGATGCTCACGGCGTAACCGGCCTTGCGGTTGCGGATGTCCAGGTACGGCAGGAAGAAGTCGTCGATCAGCTTGGCCACGGTGGCGTGATCGTCGCGGGCGACGGCGTGGTAGAAGTCCATCGCGGTCTTGGGCACGAAGTTGAACACCGCCGACGAATACACCGGCACGCCGAGCGCCTTGTACGCCGCAGCATACACCTCGGCGGTGGGCAGGCCACCCAGGTAGCTGAAACGATCGCCCAGGCGGCGACGAATCGACACCATCAGCTCGATGTCGCCCAGGCCGTCCTTGTAGCCGATCAGGTTCGGGCAGCGCTCGGCCAGGCGTTCCAGCAGGTCGGCGTTCAGCCGGCAGACGTTGCGGTTGTACACCACCACGCCGATGTTCACCGCCTTGCATACCGCCTCGACATGGGCGGCGACGCCGTCCTGGCTGGCTTCGGTGAGGTAGTGGGGCAGCAGCAGCAGGCCCTTGGCGCCCAGGCGTTCAGCTTCTTTGGCGTATTCGATGGCCTGGCGGGTCGAGCCGCCGACACCGGCGAGGATCGGTACCGAGGTGGCGCAGGTGTCGACGGCGGTCTTGATCACCTGGCTGTATTCGCTGGCGGCCAGGGAGAAGAACTCGCCGGTGCCGCCGGCAGCGAACAGTGCGCTGGCGCCATAGGGGGCGAGCCATTCCAGGCGTTTGACGTAGCCTGCGGGGTTGAAGTCGCCGGCCGCGTCGAAGTCGGTGACGGGGAACGACAGCAGGCCGTGGGAGAGGATGGATTGCAGTTCTTGTGGAGTCATTGTTGTAGGCATCCTGTGGCGCTTGGAAGGAGGAGGTACCAAGGTGAGAGGTAAGTTATCGTACAACTATCTAGATGACTAGACCCTGGGCCCAGAATTTTTGGATGCACGGGACGGGCGGCCTTATCGCGGATGCAGGCGAGATGACTTTTGTAAGTCATCGTATCTCTTGAGGGGTGGAGGGAAAAAAGATCGCGGAGACAGGCACAAGCCCGCCGCCCGCTTCCACGGGAGGTGTTCTGGGACCAGCAGAGGGTGACCGTGGGAAACGGGGGCGACCTTGCGCCGCCCCGCGATCAAAGCTAACGAAGCTTGAGAGGGTCAGGCGGCCTGGTTGCGCTTGACCTGGGACTTGCGGACCTGCGTGCGGCAGGCGTCGCCGAAGGCCTGGAACATCTTGATCGAGTCGGGGTTCTTCGCCGCCTGCCACTCCGGGTGCCACTGCACCGCGAACAGGAAGGGCGAGATGCTCGGGGCGTGGATCGCCTCGACCAGGCCATCCTCGGCGTGGGCGATCGGCTCGAGGCCGGCGCCCAGGTTGCGCAGGCCCTGGCCGTGCAGCGAGTTGACGCGAATTTCGTCGCTGCCCAGGGTGTCACGCAGCCAGCTGCCCGGCTTGATCTTCACGCCGTGCACCTGGGCGTACTGGACCTCGACCGGATCTTCCGGGTTTTCCCGGTGGTCGTTGAAGCCTGGCTCGGCGTAGACCTTCTGGTAGATGTCGCCACCGAGGGCCACGTTGATTTCCTGCATGCCGCGGCAGATGCCGAAGATCGGCAGGCCACGCTTGATCGCCGCCTTGACCAGCGGGATGTCGAACAGGTCGCGGTCCTTGTCCTGGCCCTTGCCGGGGGTCTGGTTGTCCTGGCCGTAGAGGGCCGGGTCGATGTTGCTGCCGGCACCGGTCAGGTACACGCCGTCGGCCATGTCCAGGTAGGTTTCGAGGTCTTCGACGCCGCAGCAGGTGGGCACCAGGACCGGGACGCAACCGGCGAACTCGACCAGCGGGGAGATATATTTGTGGGTCATGACCTGATAGTCATGGCCTTTGCGCTCTTGGCTGCCCATGGTCATCAGGACGACGGGTTTGCGCAGGGAAGGTTGCTTGTTGCCAATGTTGCTGTTGGACATATGTCACCTTGAGACAGGTCATGCCTGTCGTTGTTGTGCAGGCGCACGGCCGGGGCCTTGAGTGCTGCCTGAAGCCCCGAGCACTGCCGGCTCGCCCTGCAGGCGATGTCGGTCGGGGCCTGACTCATAGCTTGCCAGAGCCGTTCGATATGTCAAACGAGTGACGAAGCCTCAAGCCGCCATTTTTCGGGGGCTGTAGGCCGTCGAAGCCTTGAGCGACAAGGGTTTGGCGCAAGCCAGGTCAATAATATTTAACGACGCAGTCGGCTCTTTGCACCAATGCAATGTCATGCAGGCATGCTCCGCAAGATACGCCCAGCCCAGCCCAGCCCAGCGCTTGCTCTTGCTCTTGCTTCTAAGCGCGCGGTAGTTCAGGCGACACAAATTGCGACTTCAGGAGGCCGAACGGAGGGCTTGCGCAGGGAGGTGACGGGCATGGATGCCCGTCAAGCGCCGATCAGGCCATGGATGGCCCGTCGGCGCGTCCTCCCGGAGCGAGCCCGGAGTGAGGGGACCCCGGAGCGAAGCGTAGGGGCCGGATGATGGAGCGAGGATTTTTTGGTTCYTTTTTGATCCTTCAAAAAGGGMCCCGCCGTAAGGGCGGAAAGGTGACTATGCGTCGGCATCGTCAATGAATGCGCGTATAACTTTCAAAACTCACGCTCTGAAAGTCAAAGTCAAAGTCAAAGTCAAAGTCAAAGTCAAAGTCAATCGGCATCGGTTTTTATAGTTGTAAGCGCATTCATTTACGATGTCGACGCGCACTCACCTTTTCGCCCTTACGGCGAGTCACTTTTTGTCAAACGCGACAAAAAGTAACCAAAAAACGCTGCGCTCCATTCATCCGGCCCTCCGCTTCGCTCCGGGTCCCCTCA